>QIKY01000216.1 GCA_003233175.1 Planctomycetaceae bacterium
AAAACGTTTGACGCCGTCCTGCAATTTGGCGTTGTTGCGGTGGATGAGCACTCCAATCCTTTATCCCGACGGGATGCAAGCCATGAGCCGGCGGTTGCCGAAGACGCGCCGCCGGTATCCGATGGGCAATCGCTCCGGCATCCTGTGCGAAGAAAAAAGGGAAACGCGGAGGTCGCAAAGGGGCGGAGGGCCGCGGAGAAGAAAAATAGGGAAGAAGGAAGAAGAGTGGAGAGAAAAAATGGCGAACCGTCGCCGGCGGCAGTTATTTTACCAGGCGCGGTTCCAGCCCCGCCCGGCCAGATTCTCTCCACTTCCCTCCTCAAACGCCATGCCAATTGCAAACCGCAAGGTGCGCTCCGGTAATGTTGTCGGGTTGATTGATCTTGACGGCCGAACTTTCTATTTGGTACTTACTCCGTCCGCTTGGTTGGCGCGGCCGATGGTCTGAAAGGGGGCTTGGTGGGCGGCATCGTCGTTTGGGCGGCGGCGTTCGAGCTTGAGTTTTGATATTCAGAGACACACGGGTAATCAGACACACGGGCAATCGTAGATGGCAGCTTGGAACCCCAAGGAGAAGCTCAAGGCTCTTCGCCGGCGCATGGCCTGCGCCGCTGGGTTGGCGCCGGTGTTCGCACTGATCTATTACAGCGCATTCTGGCTGCGATTCGAAGGGCAGTTACCGCAAGGCGACCAAATCAACTTCGCTCACACGGTCGTTTGGGTCGTGCTCACGAAGCTCATGGTGTTTGGCTGGTTCCGGATTTATCAGGGTTGGAACCGCTTTGTCACGTTTCATGATCTGGTGGTGTTGATTCAAGCCGCGACCGCCAGCGCGGTGACGTTCTCGGTGTTGGACTATTTGTTATCGCCGGAGCTAACGGTGCCCCGCAGCGTATTTCTGATGGACTGGGGCGCCACGATTGTCGTGGTGGGAGGCATTCGCTCGGTTTTGCGCATGGTGCGAGAAGGTTGGGGCCAGGCGATTTCATCGGCCGATTCGATTCCTGTGTTCATCGTGGGGGCGAATGCATCGGGCGAAACGCTGCTACGCGCTATCCGACACAACCATCGACTGCACTACCATGTGGCGGGCTTTGTTTCAGACAACGCCTCGCAGGTCGGTTCGCTGATTGGCGGCGCGCCGGTGGTGGGCCTGCTGGGCGATATTGTCGACCTCACGCAGCGCTACGGCGTGGAAGAAATTTTGATCACGTCGGGCGAATTGACGGGGCTTCAAGTTCGAGAGTTGGTCGCGGCGGCCCGCGTGCATTCTATTTCGGTGAAAGTCTTGCCGAGTTTTGAGCAGTTGCTCAAGGGCAGCCTCGATTTGCGTCCTCGCACCGTTTCGATTGAAGATTTGCTGCGTCGCGCCCCCGTACAGTTGCATCCTGAAAAACTTCGCTATTGGCTCGACGACCGCGTGCTGCTGGTCACCGGGAGTTCGGGCAGCATTGGCTCGGAAATATGCCGCCAACTGCTGCAATTTCGCCCTCGACGCCTAGTGTTGGTCGACCGCTCGGAAAACGGTCAGTTCTTTCTCGAACGCGAACTGCGCGCTCTGGCGCCGGAATGCCAGATCGACATTTTCGTGGCCGACGTGGGCGACGCGCTGCGCATGAGCGCCATTTTCAATCGCACGAATCCCGATGTCGTGTTTCACGCGGCGGCCTACAAACATGTGCCCCTGATGGAGCAAAACCCCGGCGAAGGCGTCAAAAACATTTGCTTGGCCACGCGTTCCCTGGCCGACCTGGCCGACCAGCACAAAGTCGGCTCGTTCGTCATGATTTCGACCGACAAGGCGGTCAATCCGACCAGCATCATGGGCGCCTGCAAACGCGTGGCGGAGTTGTACGTGCAGTCGTTGGCGAGCCGCTCGAAATGTCGTTTCACGACGGTGCGTTTCGGCAATGTGCTCGATTCCGCCGGAAGCGTGGTTCCGGTGTTTCGCGAGCAAATTCAAAATGGCGGCCCCGTGACGGTCACCCATCCCGACATGACGCGCTATTTCATGACGATTCCCGAGGCCTCGCAACTCGTGATGCAAGCCGGCGCCATGGGCCAGGGCGGCGATATTTTCGTACTCGACATGGGCGACCCCGTGCGGATCGTCGACCTCGCCAAAGACATGATCGAACTCTCCGATTTGCGAGTCGGGGACGACATCGCGATTGAATTCACCGGCATTCGTCCCGGTGAAAAGCTGTTTGAGGAACTGCATGTCGAGGGGGAAAGGCACTTGGCCACGTCGCATCCCAAAATCATGGTGGCGGAGTCGGACAAAACACCCTGGGACGAAATCCAGCAGGCGATGCGAAGTCTTCAGCGTTTAGGAGAAGCCTCCAACGAACAGGTGGAGGAAGAGCTGAAGCGAATTGTTCCCCAGTTTCGCCGTTTCTCTCCGGCCGATGAACGCCGACGAACCGCCGCCTAGGCGAGCGGCAGAAAATAACTTACCCGCACGCAGCAGGAGTCCGTGAGTTTTTTTGGGTTCCCGCCTACGCGGGAATGACCGTTTGCTGATTCACTCGCTCGCGCTTCGTGCTTGTATTAGATAAATTTTCATCTGCCGCTCGCCCTAGCAAGGCGGCGATAACGCCCCCAACCTCCCTGACAACGCAAAAGCCCGGCATTTCTGAAATGCCGGGCTTTTTTTGGGGTTCTACGCAAAATATTCCGATTTTTGTGAAACCGACCGGTTCAAACAAGCGTATAATACATGTGTTTGAATCTCTCGGGTATTCTCTCTCAAAAAGGGCATTGGCGTGTCGGACGATACTCGTAGTCGGATACTGGCGGCGGCGGGCGCTATTTTTGCCGACTGCGGGTTCGAAGCGGCCACGGTCCGGGAAATTTGTCGCGCCGCCAAAGCGAACCTAGCGAGCGTCAACTATCACTTTGGTGATAAAGAGACGTTATACCTGGAAACGATCAAACTGGCCCATACACTAAAAACGCAGCAAACGCCGCTGCCTCCTTGGCCGCCCAACACGGCTCCCGAAGAAAAGTTGCGTGTTTTCGTGAGGACCATGTTGCAACGGATGCTGGGCCAGCACGACCTCTGCTGGACGTCGCGACTAATGACGCGCGAGATGTTACAGCCGACCTTGGCCTCCAAGCCGCTGGTGGAGGAATTCATCCGACCCCAGTTTGATATGTTGCTCTCGATACTGGATGAAATGCTACCGCCGGCAACAGCGTTGCATCGCCGCCAGAAAATCGCCTTCAGCATCATTGGCCAATGTTTGCACTACCGAATATCGGGCGAGTTTGTCGCGATTCTCATTCCGGAGGACGAGCGGCGGGCTGGATTCAGTATTGATGATCTTGAGGAACACATTGTTAATTTTTCATTGGCGGCGTTAACCGAGTTGGCCCGCGATCCCGCGCACAGTTGGAAATATACTCCGCACGGTAAGGCTTGACACAATTGCATCCTATTCCATCGCAAATATCGCATTTCAAGCCGCTTGAGGTAGAACACATTCATTATGAACCGATCTTCATTTTTCCTGCGAGAAGGTTTCCGGATTCTGGCGCCCTTGGCGATCATCGCCCTTGGCGTGGGCGGTCTTTGGGTGTTTGGGCAAAAGCCGGCTCCGCCGAAGCGAATACCCAGCGGCGACGTCGTGTCGTTGGTGGAAACGGTTGTCGCTGAAGCTTCCAATGGAGCGATGGTGATCGAAGTGGAGGGCGTCGCGACGCCCTTTAGGCGAGTCACGCTTTCGGCGGAAGTGGCGGGCCGCATCACGGAGAAAGACCCCCTCAGCCGGGCGGGAAACTATTTGCATGAAGGCGATTTCCTACTCCAGATTGATGAAACCGACTACGTGCTCGAAAGCGAACGCCTGACCCGCCAACTGGAGGAAGCACAAGAGGAGCTTGCCGCAGCCGATATCAATATCGCGAATACGGAATCTCTGATTGAATTGGCCATCGACGATCTTGCCTTGCGAAAAAAAGAATTGGTCAGATTTCAAGATTTAGCGAAACGCAGCGCGATCAGTCAACGAGAAGTCGATGAAGCCAGCCGCCTGGAATTGGCTTCCCAGGTTTCCCTGCAAACGCTGCGAAACGAGCTCGCTTCGCAGCGGCAACGCATCAAGACCCTGACCTCCATCCAGGCGCGCGTGGTGGTGCAAAAAAGTCGCGCCGAGATTGATCGCGAACGCACGCGCATCAGTTCACCGCTGGCGGGAACCGTCATTTCAGATCTTGTCGAGGAGAACGATTACGTGAAAAAGGGCGATCCCTTGATCGTGATCAACGGCACCCGCCGGATGGAGGTCAAGTGTAATCTTCGCGTCGACGAACTGTATTGGATCTGGCTACAGGCGGGCGTCTTCCAGCCAGACACCGCGCAAACTCCCGACATGCGATACGGCCTGCCGAAAACGCCCGTGCAAGTGGTGTACGAATTTGGCGGCATGAAACATGTGTGGGAAGGCGAACTTTGGCGATTCGAAGGCACCGGAGTAGATGCCGACACCCGCACCATACCTTGCCGGGTTCTGATTCCCGAACCGACGCACGTGCGGCTGGCTGAGAACGCTCCGTCCTCCCGATTGTTGGCGTTGCCGCGCATGGTGAGCGGGATGTATGTCACGATTAAGATTCCGGTAAAATCGCCGATTCCTCTGCTGCGACTTCCCGCCAATGCGGTTCACCCTGGCGGCAGGGTATGGGTGGCGAAAAAAGGGCGGTTGCAAATCAAAACGATCGAAATCGCCCGGTCGGACGACCATTCCATCTTTGTTCGTCGTCTGGACGGCGCGGGCGTCCAACCCGGCGACCACCTGGTCGTCTCGCCCTTGCCCAATGCTCACGACGGCATGCTGATCGAGGAGGCGGGCAAATGAGAAAGGCCGCCATTCGCTGGGCGATTTCCAAAACGCCCGCCATGAACATTTTACTGGTCAGCGTTCTGGTGGTGGGCGCGGTTGCCGGCGTCATGCTCCGCCGGGAGGAGTTCCCCCGATTCGAACTGGAAATGATTCTCATCACGGTGCCGTATCCCGGCGCGAGTCCTGATGAAGTCGAGACCGGCATTTGCCAAAAGATCGAAGAAGCGGTCCGCTCGATCGACGGCCTCAAGAAGGTCACCTCGATTGCCGCGGAAGGCGTCGGCAGCGTGGTGCTCGAACTGAAGTCGGATGTGCCCGACGTACAAAAAGTGTTGGGGCAGGTCGAATCGGAGGTCGACCGCATTCCCAGTTTTCCCGACCTAGCCGAAGAACCCAATATCGAACAGATTACGTTCCGCATACCCGCGATTAAAATCGGGGTGGTGGCCGATCCAAACGATTCCCCGAATGCCGAATTGGAATTGCGCGAGGTCGTGGAGATGGTCCGCGATGATCTACTGATGCTGCCCCAGGTGACCGCAGCCTCGATTGTGGGCGAGCGAGATTACCAAATTGATGTCGAAATTTCCGAAACCACGCTGCGCAAGTATGGACTGTCGCTGCAAGATGTCGCGCGGAGAATCCGTCGGGAGAACCTGGAACTGCCGGGGGGGAAAATATCAAGCGATTCAGAAGTGTTTCTGATTCGCGGGAAAGACAAGCGGCTGCGGGGCGAGGAGATTGCCAAGATTCCCTTGGTGTCGAACTCCGCTTCGGTCGTTTTGACGGTGGGAGATTTGGGCGTCGTGCGGGATGGTTTTGTCGACACCACCTCGATCAGCACCATCAACGGCCGGCCTGGAATCGCGATCGCGATCGACGCCGCCGCTCGCGAAGATCTGCTCGGCATGACCGCCGCCATCAAGCAATATGCGGCGGAAAAGCAACTGCCGCCGGGTTATTCCTTCGCCATCTGGGACGACCATTCGGTGAACGTCAACGACCGGCTCAACTTGCTGAAGAAAAACGGGCTGCAAGGCTTGGTGCTGGTGTTTATTGTGTTGGCGTTATTCCTCAACTTGCGGCTTTCCTTTTGGGTGGCGTTGGGCATTCCAGTTTCCATATTGGGCGCCTGCGCGGTGCTCTGGCAATTCGATCAGACCATGAACATGCTCTCCATGTTTGCTTTTCTGATCGCGTTGGGAATTGTGGTCGACGACGCCATCGTGATCGGCGAAAACATCTACGCCCACCGCGAACTAGGCAAGGATTTCGTGCAGGCGGCGGTCGATGGAACGGTGGAAGTCTTGCCATCAGTGGTGACGTCGGTCACGACCACCATCATCGCCTTCGTGCCGATGTTCTTTGTGACGGGCGTTCTGGGCAAGTTTTTCGCCGTGCTGCCCTTGGCCGTTATCGCGATGTTGGTGATCTCCCTTTTCGAGAGTCTGTTTATTCTGCCCTGCCACTTGGCGCATGACCACTCGTCGCCTGGCTCTTCGGCGCTTGGCTTCACCACGTTCACCGCCTGGGCGCGCGCCTGGCGAGATCGTCAAAACGCGTTGGCGCTTCGATTCGTTTGCGCGCCGCCGCTTATTTTGTTTTCGTTCACGGCTGATTTTTTCTGGTATCCGTTTCATCGCATGGCCCAAGGCGTGGCCTGGGTAAACACCCGCTTTGGCCGCCTGCTCGACCGATTTATCAGCCGGCAATACCTGCCGCTGCTGAGGGTTTGTCTGCGACGGCCCGCGTTGACCATTAGCACCAGCCTGACGCTGCTGCTGCTTTCCGTCTGCCTGTTCACCAACGGAACGGTTCCCTGGGTGTTTTTTCCCAAACTCGATGCGCCTCAGATTAAGTCGGTCGTGATTTTCCCAGACGGAACACCCAGCCATATTACCGACGCCGCCACGAAAAAGATCGAGCAAACCATTTTGGCCATCGCTAGCCGCTCCGAGGAAAATGGCCAGCCCTTGGTGCAACTGACACACCGTCTGGTGGGCGCCATTGGCGGAGATCAGCCCGGCGGACCAGAAGGCTTGATCGAAGGTTCGCATGTTGGAATCGTGAACGTGGAGTTGGTCGACAACACGCGGCGGTCGCTCACCAGCCAACAGGTATTGGACCAGTGGCGGGCCGAAGTGGGGCGCATTCCCGGGGTGGAAAGCGTGACCTTTGAAACCGTTTCGATGGGGCCCGGCGGCAAGTCGATCGAATTCAAGTTGCTTGCGCCGGTCGAGGAGATGGAGTCGCTGGAAGCCGCGGTGGAAGCTTGCAAACGAGAGCTTGCCGCGAACCCCGGCGTGTTCGACATCGACGACGATTCGCGTCCTGGGAAATGGGAGTTGCAACTGCATTTGAAGGAGAACGCGAAGGCGCTCGGCGTTTCGCTGAACACGATCGCGGGGGCCGTGCGGTCGGCGTACTACGGTGAAGAAGTGATGCGATTGCAACGCGGGCGGCATGAAGTGAAGCTGATGGTTCGCTACCCCGAACACGAACGCCGTTCGCTGGCCAACCTGTACGAACTGCGTGTCGACACCGACGCCGGCGCCAAACCGCCGGTCACCGAATTGGCCGAGATCGAGGTGGCGCGAGGCTACTCCGAAATCAACCGCCGCGATCAATTGCGGTCGATCACGATCACGGCCGATATCGATGAAGCAACCGCCAATTCCAAGGAAATTGTCAACAGCCTCAAGGCCCGCTTCATTCCAGATCTTCTTCGAAAGCACCCTGGCGTAAACATACTTTGGGAAGGAAAACAGGAGCAAGATTCGGAGTCGATCAACAGTTTGTTTGTCGGTTTCAGTATCGCACTTCTCGCGATGTACGTGCTCCTGACCTTCGAATTCAACTCATACGTGCAACCGGCGATCATCATGGCCGTGATTCCCTTCGGCGCCATCGGCGCGCTCTGGGGCCACGCTTTCATGGGCATTCCGCTGACGCTCTTTAGCGTGCTCGGTTTGGTGGCGTTGACCGGAGTGGTGGTCAACGATTCGATCGTGCTGGTCGATTTTGTCAATTCCCGGCTGCGGGCCGGCGCCTCCTTGCACGACGCATTAATGGAGAGCGGGCAACGTCGTTTTCGACCGGTGCTGCTCACTTCACTGACCACCATCGCCGGCCTCTTTCCAATTTTGACCGAAACCTCCATGCAGGCCCAAATGCTGATCCCCATGGCCACCAGCCTGTGTTTCGGCCTGCTGCTCAGCACCGTGCTGGTGCTCATTCTCGTGCCGACCTTTTACTCCATCTATGGACGTCTCAAGCGACAAAGCGAACCGGCGCCGCAAGCCGCGCCGGCGGCGGCGCCTGACAATTTCGGGCATGACGATTTCGGGCATGACGATTTCGGGCATGACGATTCTGGACACGACGATTCTGGCAACGGCAGTGAAAATGGCATTGGCGGCGAAAACGGCAGCGGCAAGCCAGACGCAGAGCCCGCCGCCCGCCCCGGAATATCATCTCCTTCCATGTAACGCCATGCTTGGAGATCGTTCACTGTGGCGCAGGAATTTGCGTTAACATCCAGCCGTCGGCGAATGCCCCAAAAACGGCTGCGACGAAGCGGAACGCAGCGGTCGCAAAAAGTCGCGACCGCGAAGAAGAATGAAATGATGAAAGGAATGAAACACCGCATCCTGAACAGATGCCAACGGCGTCGGCAATAGGCGCCGCCGATGGCCGCCGTTCCGACCGCAGCATCTGGCATTCCACCGTTGGAGTTCACGCTTCAGCGTGTTTTCTTCTTGGACGCACGCTGAAGCGTGCATTCCAACGACATTCCGCATCCCGGCAGGATGCCAGCGGCGCTGCGGCAATGGGCGTCGGCGCCAATCACGACGTCGCTGCGAGCCGTTTCCCGGTCCGACAGCAAGCTGCAAACGCTGGTCGTTTCCGGTTGTCAAGTTCTCCACAACACTATTCCGCGGCGGTTGGGGAGATTAACATAGTGGAAGTAGGAAGTAGT
>QIKY01000357.1 GCA_003233175.1 Planctomycetaceae bacterium
TAAGGAATTCATGTACGCTGAAAGCGGTTACCTACAAATTCTGGTCGAAGGAGGCGGGGCCTCTCTGTTGCTCATGCTGGCGGGAATTGGCCTAGTGCTGTTTTGGTGCTTTCGCGCCTGGCGGCGTTCGCCCACTGCGGCATATTCGGCGGCGATTGGCGCGGTCATTCCCGGTATTGTGGTCAGCATTGTGCATTCCCTCTGTGATTTTGTTTGGTGTCTGAGCGCGTGTATGTCGGTGGCCATCATCCTAGCCGCATGCGTTTGCCGATTGTCGCAACTTGCCGCCTCCGGCCAGACGGCGCCCGCTGGCGATGAACCCGCGCCGCGCCAAACCAGAAGGCGATCCGCCAGTTCAGCCGATGCCGCTTCGGGGTTTTCGTTCGGCATGGCGCCACGGCCCGCCATCGCTTTGGGAGTCTTTGTTATTTGCGCCGCTGTTTCGGCGGCCTTGCTGCCGCACGCCATGGCGGCGCCGCATTATGAGCATTATTACAAATTGTCGAAGATGTCATCACCTGATGCGGTCGTCGCCGAAGACGCACTGCCCCAAGACGCCACGCCCGATCAAGTCGTGATGGAGCAAACGGCGTTGCTCAAAGCGCTCGCGCACTATCCCCAAGACTACCGAGCCAACCTGCGGTTGGCCACCGTTCTATTGCAACGTTTCAATCAGGAACAAGCCGCTTCTGAAAACCCCATGGAACTCGTACATATTCGCGACGCCGCCGAAGCTTCGCGGTTCTCTTCGCGGGCGGCTCAAGATAAATGGTTGGCGGCGGCGGTCGGCAAGCGGCGCCAGTTGCTAGACCGCGCATTGATACATTGCCGCCGGGCGTTGCGGCTGTGCCCGCTTCGCGGAACGGGCTACGTGCAACTGGCTGAACTGTCGTTCTTGGAAGGCGCCAGTCGTCGAACGAAGGCGGCTTGTTTTTCGCAGGCGATCAAGGTGCGGCCCAATAACTCCGTGGTGCTTCTGGCCTTTGGCCGTGAAGCGGCGCTCGCCGGAGATCCTGAAACAGCCTTTGCCTCATTTAAGAAAGCGGCTCTTCAAAACCCGAAAACAGAGAGGCAATTACTCAATACGTACGGTCCCATGCTGCCCGCGTCATATATTCTCTCAAAACTTGAACCCAGCCTTGCCGGCCTAACCCATCTCTTAAAGATCTATCGCCAACAGGGTCGGGAGCAAGATGCGGCCAATGTCGGCGGACGTTTGGTGGCTGGGCTGGAAGGTCAAGCGAAAACTGCGAAGCCGACCGAAGCGGCGCGGCTCTGGTTTCAAGTCTATTCGATCCACCTCTTTCGGCACGATCGCGATCGTGCTCTTTACAGCCTGCGAAAAGCGGCCGAATTGGCGCCGGACGTTTTTATCCATCGCAGAACCTTGGCGCTGTTCTTAATGGAGCAGGAGCAGTACGACGAAGCGATTGGGCATTTGCAATGGTGCCTACGAAGAAAACTGGCCGACCGGCAACTCAAAAACCTGCTCGCCGCCGCCACGCGAAAACGAATCGAACAGAGAATGAGCGGCGGCGAACAACTGTCGCGCCGCGCCGCCCCTCCCATAAGGTGATGTTTTCCAGATACTCCGTCCGATGGCCTTCCCGGGTTGTCGTTTATACACAAACACACAGAGACAACGTACGATGGCCTTCCAAGGCCGTCGGCTTGCGTCTATTCATTCATTTCACGTAACTACTCAGCGATGATCGCACGATGCTTTTTGCGAGAACCACGAATGGACACAAATTCACACAAATGAATTTCAACGGGCTCTCAGGTTTTCTCTTGGAAACAAGCGACGTCAGCCGTGTCATTACGTGGAGAGCTCGCCACAAGAATTCGTGTCTATTCGTGTTCATTTGTGGTTCCATCAAGTACCGATCGAAGCTCGTCGCTGAATAGTTACCATTTCACGACAACAACATTTCACGATCAAAAAAACGCGATAGCAACTGGAGTTTGAACCGATGCGCGAAACCCATCTTCCTTTTTCGCCCCCGCTGATCGGCCAAGAGGAAATCGACGAAGTGATCGATACTCTCCGTTCCGACTGGCTCACCACCGGCCCCAAAACCAAACAGTTCGAGCAAGATTTCGCCCGCTTCACGCAGGCCCCGGCCGCCTTGGCTTTGAACTCCTGCACCGCCGGCCTGCATACCGCGCTGGTGGCGCATAATATCGGACCCGGCGACGAAGTCATCACCACGCCGCTGACCTTCGCGGCGTCGGTCAATGTGATTGAGCATGCTGGCGCGCGGCCGGTGTTGGTCGACGTGGAGCCAGATACGTTGAATATCGACCCTCGTCAAATCGCGAGGGCGATTACCGATCGCACCAAGGCCATTTTGCCCGTCCATTTCGCCGGCCACCCGGCCGATCTTGACGCCATCAACGCCTTGGCCAATGACAACAACCTCGTTGTCATCGAAGATGCGGCCCACGCGCCCAGCGCCCAATACAAGGGGCGGATGATCGGCGCCGGCGACAACCCCACCGCGTTCAGTTTCTACGCCACCAAAAATATGACCACCGGCGAAGGCGGCATGCTCACCGGAAGCCCAGACTTTCTCGAACAGGCCCGCGTGATCAGCCTGCACGGACTCAGCCGCGACGCTTGGCAAAGGTACGACGAAAAAGGAAGCTGGAAGTATGACGTCGTCTGCCCCGGATTCAAATACAACATGACCGACCTCCAGGCCTCACTGGGCATTTGGCAATTGCGAAAACTGAAGTCGTTCCAACAGCGGCGGGTTCAAATCGTGGCCGCCTACCAGGAAGCGTTCGCCGAATCGTTGGCGTTTCAACTGCCGGCCGAACGGGAAGAGGTCGTGCATGCCTGGCACTTGTACGTGTTGCGTCTGCTGCCCAACGCCTTGCCGATTTCGCGAGATGAATTCATTCAGGAAATGAAAAAACGCAAAATCGGCGTGTCCGTACACTTCATTCCCATTCACTTGCATTCTTACTACCGCAACAAATACGGTTACCGCGCCGACGACTTCCCCGTCGCCCACGATAACTACCAGCAATCGTTCAGTTTGCCGTTGCATCCTGGCATGACCAATCAAGACGTGGCCGACGTGATTCACGCCGTGCAAGACATCGTAACACAGTGCCGAAGAAACCGCGGGGCGGCTGCATGAAACGCATGTTTGACATAGCATTCTCGCTATTGGGCGTCTTACTGCTCAGTCCGTTGTTGCTGTTGATTGGCGGCCTCATCATCGTTCTCGAAGGCCGCCCGGTTTTCTTTCGGCAGGAGCGCGTTGGCCGTTGCGGCAAGCTGTTCAAAATCTGGAAGTTTCGCAGCATGACGCCCGACGCCGAGAAACGCGGCGCCCAAATCACGGCCACCGGCGACGCCCGCATCACGCGTATCGGGGCCTGGTTGCGGAAAACAAAACTCGACGAACTGCCGCAACTCTTCAACGTGCTCAAGGGCGAAATGAGCTTTGTGGGGCCGCGGCCCGAAGTGCCGCGTTACGTGGCCAAGTATAACGACGAGCAAAAACGCGTGCTCGAATTCACGCCCGGCATCACCGACCCCGCCTCTTGCCGGTTTCGCCATGAAAACGACCTGCTCGCCGAAGCACAAGACGCCGAAGCACTGTATGTCGGGGAGATCATGCCGGAAAAAATCCGCCTGAATCTGGCCTACGCCGACCGCCGAAACCTCTGGACCGACGCCTGCTGCGTGCTCAACACCGTACGCCGTCTGGCCGGGTAAGAACATCGGCCTGTTTCCAGATTTTAGTCTGAGAGGATTAAATGACCAAGGAGCGGTCCTGGATTCAACTACCAAAATAAAATCCCGGCATTTTGAAAATGCCGGGATTTTTGAGCTACAACCGGGAACTTATTTCGAGACGAGCCCCTAGGACGTGTCCAATGTCTATTCCGTGTTTCGGATGCGGGCCAGGCTGCGGAGTCAGGCGTCTTTGATTTCATATCCTGGAAGGATAAAAGCCATTAGCCGGTGGTCGAGCGCAGCGAACACCACCGGAGGATGGAGGTCTGGCGATATTCCGCATCCCGGCGGGATGCCAGCGGCAATGGGTGGCGGCGCAACTGATCACGTTGTTTCGAGGCGTTTCTCGCGCCCGCCGCCTCTGGCATCCCGCCGGGATGCATCGCGGTTGTGCGCCGGCCAACCGGTGGCGTCGCTCCGCTCAGCCACCGGCTAATGGCTGGCAAGCCTCCGGCTTGATGAGAATTCTCTAACACCGTTGTACGGAATTGGTATTGAACCGCCCCTAGGAAAAAGCGGCGAGCACTTGTTCGACAATGCGCCAGTCGAGCCAACGTCGGTCGGAATCTTGTCCGCTGCGGCCAACGTATCCGAGATGCCCGCCGGAAGCCGTGGTTTCCAGTTGGACGGCGTCCGAAACGGGGGTGTCGAACATATCGGCCGGAATGAGAGGATCGTCGGCCGCGGTAAAAATGAGCGTAGGCAGATGAATCTGTTCCAAGAGCGGCGCGGCGCTGCATTGGGTGTAATAGTCGTGAGCATCGGCGAAGCCGGCCATCGGGGCCGTGATTTTGTCGTCAAACTCGAATAGCGAACGCGGCGTTCTGGAAATCGCGCCGTATGGGCCGGCGTCCATTTCCCGCCGGCGTTTCCAAAGCCGCAGCAACGCGCGCAGAAACGATTGATCGTAAACCCGGTTCAGACCGCGTTGCAGGTTTTGCGCGCAGTAAGCCAAATTGACCGGCGGCGCGGCGGCAATCACCGCTCGCAAACCAGCCGGCGGTTTGGCGCCCACTTCTCCGGCAAGTTTCAACGCGATGTTGCCGCCCATCGAGAACCCGACCAATACCAGCGGCGCTCCAGGGCAACGCTCCGCGATAAAACGAACGGCGGCCAGGGCGTCGTCGCTACGGCCCGCGTGGTACGTTTTGCGGGCCAAGTGAAAACCCGCGCCGCTGCCGCGTAGGTCCATGCGGAAGGATCGCACGCCTCGCGCGGCCAACTTGGCGGCGGTCCGCCGCATGTAGCCCGACTCATAACAGCCGCAAAGCCCATGCACCAAGAGCACCGTCCCGTGGACGGCTTTCCAGCCGGGCGGGTGTAAATCGTGCAGGACGATCTTATCGCCTTCCGAAACTTCCACTTCACACATTTCAGCCGGTTGCGGCTGATGCCCGCCGTGAAAAAAGTAAGCACCGGCCACGGTTTGTGCGTGGCCGCCCCGCACGGCGCGATGTGCTCGAAAGGTGGGAATATGGGTCCACATAGATCCGCCGTCGGGGAGGAAACGAAAAAAGCGTCTCAGGCATTCGCTTGGTGGATGGCGAATATATCGAAATGCCGCCAGTTCATGAGGTCGTTTTCCACTAATTTTTCGCCGGGCGAGTGGCAATGGTCATCGAACTTGTAAATAGTGTAGCCAAGCTCCCGCAGCGCCTGGTACTGCGCCACGCGTTGTGGTTTGGTCAGATGAAGATAAACCTCGCTGCGAACGTAGGGCCGGCATTCGAGCAACAACTCGCGCAGCGATTCAATCACCTGCCGATCAAACCCCTCGGTATCGATTTTGATGTAACGAATTTTCTTGGCGTACTCAGCATGTTCCCGCCGTAGGTACGTCTGCACGTTCTTGCCCACGACCTGCAACTTGAAGAAGCAGGTGTGTTTGCCGGCGGCGATGCTATCGAGATTACCGCCGTTGCAAAATCCTGGGTCGGTGTAGTCGAATTCGAAAGCGCCGTCTTCCGGCATGGCGGCGAAATTCAGCGGGAAAATGTTTGTTTTGGTGCGATTCAGCGCGGCGTTCGCCAACAACACCTTGAACACGTAGCCATTGGGCTCCAGCGCGAACACGGCCCCGGTTCTTCCCGCCGCCAAGGCCAGCGGAACGGAGGTGTCGCCGACATGGGCGCCGATGTCGATGGCGGCGTCGCCCTCGCGAACAAATTCACGCAAGGCGTCGACCGCTTCCTGCGTGATCGGCCGTAAGCTTTCCTTAGGATGCCGCCAGTGCGCGTATTGCACTTCTCCGTCGGTGGGGAGGAAAAAAGACTCCAAGTCGTAGGTGTATTCGCGCACACCCGGCCGGATTCCGCAGCGGTAAAAGTATTCCTTGAGTTTCATCTGAGATTCTCCTGGAATCTTGGCGTTCCGCGAAACGCGGGTTTCCCGAGCGACGATTTCAGGGACGCTGAAGAAAGTTTGGGCTTGCTGGAGTTCACGCTTCAGCGTGTTTTTTCCTTGGGCTCGCGCTACAGCATGAACTCCAACATGCGATTGTCACCTGTTTGGCTACTTCGACTCGTCAGCCAACTTCCACTCCAGCTTGGTGATTTTGCCGGCCGCGTCGACACGATAGATTCCGCCCGCGCGAGGATCGGCCACCAGCAGAGCGTCGCCTTGCAACGCCAACCCCACCGGGTTATCGAGCGGGGCGCCGGAAGCAAATTTCTCCGGCTTCTTTCCCGGTTCAATTTTCCAGATCGTCTTGGCGTAACCATCGCACACATAGGCCACGCCGGCGTCGTCAACTTCTACGGTGTGTGGGAATTGGAACGGGCGGCCTTCAACAATCGTTTCAACCTGGGCGTCTGGCGAAAGCCGCAAGAGTTGGTTCTTGCCATGTGAAACAATCCACAACCGATCTTGGGCGTCGATGAAAATCCCCCTGGGCGCGGGAACGGCCGCGAATTCCTCGGGCGCTCCGCCTTCCGGCGGCACTTTCCAAATGCGGTGCAGTTCAAGATCGGCCACGAAAATATTGCCGGCGGAATCGAGGGCGATGCTCATCGGAATACCGATGCCGCCGTTGGTCAGCGGCGTCGCCTGGCCGGCGTCGGAAATGCGATACACTTCGCGCGTGGCGCTATCGCCGGCAAGCACTTGGCCTTTTTTATCGATCGCGACGCATCGCACGGCGTTCAGCGGCGTGCGAAATTTTTTCGATCCCTTAAAAAGCACCGAGAGTTGGCCATCGGTCAGCTTCCAAACGCCCGGCAGATTCCGGTCGGCCACAAAAATCGAGCCGTCTTTCTTCCGCACGGCCACCGAGAGCGGGTATTGGAACCCCGGTTCGGCGTACGCCTCCGGGAGTAGCGTCAAACACCCACAGAGAAAAAGCAAGCAGCGCAACGGTAATGTCATGAGACGCTCGGAACCGAATGAGGGTGAGCGCGTTATACTTCGAGCGGCTGGGAATCCGACATTTGCGTTAAACGACGATGCAATTGTGTCGGATCTCACTGAAGGAAGCATGCGCATTTGCGTAAAATAGCTCTGCTATTGTACGCAATCCTAGCGGCTCCCGTGAAGCGGCCTTCCCCCACGATCGTGGGGATTAGGGCTGTTGCAGATTTTGCTCGGCTTTGAAGGCGTTCATCGCCGCGGCTTCGTTGGAAAGTTTGAATTCAGTGCCTGGCGCAAAATACTGGACATCGTCCGACATATAATAAGGACTTGGCAGTGTTTGCCCGCCGGTGCTCACTTGGCATCCGGCGGAAGAGACCAGCAAGGCCAACCCGATTCCGCCAAAAGCCGCCCGCAGCCAGGTGGGTTTGTTGCTCGTGGTCATCGGTAGCCGTCTCCGAAGTTCTTTTTTTCTGGGATAGTTTAGATACTTTTCGTCTCGCTTCCGGTAAATGAGAAGCGGCGAAGCACAGGGAGGCACATTCGTTTAACCGGAATGTGCGTTATAGGCGTTATCGTCCTCACAACCCCCCCGACTTTGAGTCAAATAAGGAAAACGCCAAATCGCGCCGGGTTGCTGAAATTCGCCCTGTTACGAACAAAATTCGCGGCGAATCTTCGCCGCTGGTGTTGCCAGCGGACACATTTCGGCGGTAAGCTACGGCGCGTGAATAAAATGAAGCGGCGCGGAAGGCGCCGCGAAGCGCGCGTTTGGTAAATATTGAAGGAGTAGAACGTGTTAGTCGCCGCTTCAACGGAGTGTTTTCGTCATCTTGAACTGCAAGATGCGCTGGATAAATTGGTCGATCTTGAGTTCAGCAACGTCGAAATCGCCCTGCATGAGGAAATCAATCATCTCAAGCCCTCCGATGTGGCCAAGGATCTTGAACGCGCGGTGTTGGTCTGCCGCTCCACGAATCGGCTGGATGTTGTCGCTTTCAGCATCGAAATTAATGCCCAAGGCGAGGCGTATTACGACCAATTTCGCGCCTGCTGCAAACTAGCCAAGGCGACCAAGGTGGTTACGCTCATTATCCCCTCCGCCGAATTTGGAACGCCTTTCAACGAGGAGGTGGAGCGCTTACGCAAGTTGGTCGCGATAGCCGAGTTAGACGGCGCCCGGGTCAGCATTCGCAGCCAAATCGGCCGCCTCTCCGAAGACCCCGACACCGTCGGCGTGCTCTGTAATAATGTCAAGGGTTTGGGGCTGACGCTCGACCCCAGCCATTATTTATGCCGGCCAGACGGCAAACAGAAGAGTTTCGACAAACTCATCAAGTACGTTCATCACGTGCATCTGCGAGATTCGACGAAATCGAAACTTCAGGTCCGAATCGGGCAGGGAGAAATCGAGTACGGCCGCTTGGTGAATCAGCTTTCTCAAGCCAATTTTAACCGGGCCCTGACGGTTCACCTCGACGAACTGGAAGGTCTTGATCACATGGCGGAAATGCGAAAAATGCGGCTCCTTCTCGAGAGCTTGCTTTAAGGCGAGCGGCAGAAAATAACTTACCCGCACGCCGCGGGAGTCAGTGAGTTTTTTGGAGGTTCCCGCCCTGTTGTTTATACATAAGTCTTAGTCGGTGGACCGAAGGCTATCCAGGCGAGCGCGAAGTCGCACATGCGGCGGATGCCCACCCAGAT
>QIKY01000042.1 GCA_003233175.1 Planctomycetaceae bacterium
TGTGGAGAGCCGCTTGTTCGCATGATCGCAAAGCATCTTCGGATCCCTGCGAGGAAACTTGGCCGCGTGAAGAAGAATGGAATTCTAAAAAACATGGCGAGTCGCCGTGCATTCTTGTCGGACATCACTCACAAAATTCGCTTTGTCTATATCCCACAACATAGTTCGTGGATGAATCAGATCGAAGCGATCTTCGGGATGTTCAATCGGCGAGTGATGCGTGATGGAAGCTTCACATCCAAAGCTGACCTGATCAACAAGCTGCAGCGATTCACGGAATACTTCAATCACACGATCGCCAAGCCAATGATCTGGCAGAACAAGAATCCATCGAAAGTCCCAAAACTTGGCGCCAGCTCTGGCCCATTCGTCATTTGCTAGCCATTCATTGAAAAATCAGACAAGACTTAAGACTTTTGGCGCTAGGGCGCTGCGACTGATAAATGAATGCTGGAAACCGTGAGCTAACGCTCATCGGCTGATAAATCATCCGGGATAGCACTCTCTCGCTTCCACGAGTCAAGAAAATATTTCTGAGTCAAGAAAATATTTCTTGCCTTTCACGGTTCAGCGGTACATGTCCTGTGAGCGGTTACGGACAGAGGGATCTTATTTCGGGACTGCCCCTGGGCGGTTTTTCCGTTTTCGCTTTCGGCCCTTTGGCTTGCCGTAGGTTTCTCGCAGGATTTTGTCGACCGCCGCGCGGTTTTCTCTATTTTCAATGGCCGCCAACATCGGATCGTTCGTCCTTTGCATGTGCGCGACCAACTGCTTCTGAAGCAGCGCGAGCGCCTCATGGTGTTGGGCGTCGAGGATCAGATTGTGCAGGCAGTTCGGGTCTTTTTGCAAGTCGTAGAATTCCTCAGGCACACGGTAGCGAAACAGCTTGATGCGGGCCGCAATGGCGGGATCATTCTTGGCCGCGCGTTGCATGGCGGCCATCGTCTGGCCTTCATTGTTGTTCCGATACCAATGCTTGCCGTCGCTGAACGGGTTGTAGATGTAGCCGTAGTTCGCATTCTGCACGCATCGCATCGGCACGGAATCGCCGCCCGCCTTGGAATCGATTTGCGTGAAAACGAAACTGCGGTTCTCTTGCGGCTTTCCTTGGAGCAACGCCACAAACGATTTGCCGTCCAGATCCGACGGCCCTTCGACGCTGCACGCATCCAGAAAAGTGGGAAAGAAATCGACCGTGGAAACAAAATCGTGATTGTTGTTTTGTTGGGTCTTGATCACGCCCGGCCAGCGGACCAGCATCGGCGTTCTGGAGCTGTGGAACCAGGTGTTGCACTTGGCGAACGGCACGGCGATGCCGTTGTCCGAGATAAAAACAACCAGCGTGTTGTCGGCGAAACCCGATTCCTCCAACGCCTGCATGACTTTGCCAAAGGTGTCGTCAAGTCGTCTGGTCGAATTCAGATAACGAGCCAATTCGGCCCGAACTCCGGGAAGGTCGGGCAGAAAACCGGGCGTCGCGACGTCGGACGGCTGATACGTTTGGGATGGCATTGCCGCCCCGGTGAGCAACTTGTCGGGGTTGCAATAAGGACGATGCGGGTCGTGCGAGTTGACCATGAAGTAGAACGGCTTGTTCTCACGCCTGCATTGTTTCAGGAACGTCAGGCTGCGTTGGTAATACAGGTGCGGATTTCGTCCGCTGCCGAGGTCTTGCCGATCAAACGCGTAATCCCAATGCATGGATTTTTTGGGCGTGGAGTGAGGAACCTTGCCCAGAATGCCGGTGGCGTATCCGGCCCGGCGAAAGGTGGTCACGATATCGGGAACATCTTCCCGGGCTTTCATGAAGCCCATGGCGCCGGAACGGTGGCTATAGAGCCCAGTGGCTAGAATCGCTCGGCAGGGGGCGCAGATCGGAGCGTTGACATGCGCCCGCTCGAACCGCATGCCTTGAGCGGCGAACGCATCGAGATGGGGAGTCAGATCGGCTGGCCGCCCGCCATAAACGCCCAACGACTCCGCGTGCAGGTCGTCGGCGGTGAAGAGCAGAACGTTGGGCCGATCCCCAGCAGCCAAGCGCGCGGCGGGCGCGAAAATAAAAACGACAACAAACCACTGGCGCAAGGCCCGTCGCAGATAACTTTTTCCGAACGGCATTCGTGAATCCTGATACATGAGCGTTCTCGAAAAACAGGCTCGACCAACGAAAAATCGTGCCATCTTCAACCGGCGCTGTCCAATTCACTTGGATAACGCCTGCTGATGAGATCGCGGCGGAGCGCAGCCGCTACGTTAGAGTTCCTTGATCTTGATATGGCGCCAACGGCATTTGCCGCCCTTGGGCCAACCCTTGCCGCCGTGAACTTGCAGGCCAATCGAGCCCGAGCGGCCCAGCATGCCGAACACACGCTGTTTGTCGTAGCCCGGCAAGGTGCAGGTTTCCCCGTTGAAGCGGCAAACATTGAGGCCGTTGATCCAGGTGCTGATCTGCGGATATTTTCCCACGCAGCGAATGCGGGCGGTGTTCCAGTCGTTCACGCGCCAGGCTTGGAGCCAGGCTTGCGGGGTGCAAACATGTTCGTAGACGCCGGCGGGCCATTTCAAAGCGCGGGGGTCGGGTTTGGTGGTCAGGCCGGTGAGACGTTTTTGATCGTCGAGCAGGCCGTCAATTTTGAACGGCATGAGCGCAAAGGCGCCCGGCATTTCGCCACGTAAATGGCCCACGTTGCCGTTGTCGTGGTAGTCGACATACATTTGAAAGCCGGCGCCTTGTTCGGTGCAGCGAAAGAAAATTCCGCTGCACGGCCCCCAATCGGGATTCATTTCGATCGAGAGTTCGAAGTCGGCGTATTTTTTATCGCTCAGCAACAGGCCGCCGTTGCCGGAGCCGGGCGGATCTTGCTCGCCGGTGAGCACGCCCTGATTCACCTGCCAACGTCCGCCGGAGCCGTGCCCTATTTTTTGGGGGTTGGTGTGCCAACCCTCGATAGTGCGCCCGTTGAAGATCGAGTGAAAACCATGGTGCGCGGCGTCTGTCTGGGCGGCCTGGAGTTGCTGGTTGGATGGCGCCCAGGCACAAGGCGCCAGCGCCAGTGAAGCCCAGTGAAACTGGCGGCGCGAGAGGGAGGGCGACAGGACAGGCGGAAATTTTTTCTTCACGAATCGGCTCCTGGCTTTCTGATCAACGGGTGTTTTGAGGCGAGCGGCGGGAAAGCAGCGTTCACGACAAAGTGTAAATGCGTTGTGCATTTTCACGCCACAGCATCTGTTGTTCGCGAGCAGGACGGTTGGAAACGATTTGCTCCAACGCTTGAATCCAACCCTTGAGCGGCGAGCCGAGCAAACAGACGGGCCAGTCGCCGCCAAACACCACGCGCCGCGGGCCGAACACGTCGAGGCAATGATTCACAACCGGCGCTAGGTCGTCGGCTTGCCAGCCTGCGCGAGCGCGGGCCACGATTCCAGATATTTTGCAAACGACATTCTCCCGTTTCGCCAAGGCTTCCATGTCGCGCCGCCAGGGGTCGGCTTTGTGAATGGCTTTGTTGTCGTGGTTGGCCAGACGTCCGAAGGCGTTGATGTCGGCGTTCCCGCAATGGTCGAGAATGAACTGCATATCGCCACACTGCTCGACCAACCGCAAGGCGTCTTGCAGCTCGGTGGGCCGCATGCAGAGATCGAAACTCAAGCCGTTTTCACCCAACTCGCGCACCCCACGCACAAACTCCGGCGTGAGGCAGAAGCCGCGTTTGGCGCTTTCCGAATGCAATACCTGCCGGACACCCTTGATGGTCGGCAGCTTTTTTAGCTTCTGAACATAACTCGCGAAATCGGTCGATGCGGGACGACCGCCCACCACGGCGGCAACGGTGGGGTGGTCGGCGCTGCGCGCCAGTTGGTCGACATGCCGAGCCTCCTCCAAATGCTGCTGGGGATCAACATCCACTTCCATGTAGACGGCCTTCACGCGGTAGCCCTGCGTGGCTTGCAGATACTCCTGGGTCTGGTAGCTGGAACGCAGCACTTCGGGGGCTCCGTTGAGCCACGGCAAACGGAAGCGTTTGAGGTCCCAGAGATGTTGGTGGGTGTCGATGATCATGCGGCTGTTTTGATCGTCCGCCGCCCAGGCGAACTCTGGGTCGACGCTCCAGAGGCTGGTCGCGAACGTTGCGACCGAGGCTCGTTGCAAAAGTTGGCGGCGGTTCAAAGGCATGGAAAATTCTCCCGAAAAAAGGCGGCTGCAAGGTGCCGACGCTGCCACTGGCGCAGACTCTATTTATATCTCGAGACGAGGCGCAATGCAAAAACCGGGCTTGGACGCTATTAGTCGAGCGGCAGATGAAAACATACCGTAAGAAGAAGGTGATCCTTATCTATTGGTAAATTCTTTTCTGCCTCCGTCCTAGTGGTACACCGCCACTTTTGACTGTTTAGTCTTGAAAACAAGCGGATGCCAAGCGCCGTTGGAGTTCACGCCTCAGCGGTGCGTCCGAGACGAAAACACGCTGAAGCGTGAACTCCAACGGTGGGCGGCTAAGTGCGTTCCTGCACCCTTCGTTTGGAGAGCTTCACCTCTACCGCTCGTTCGGCCACGTGGCCGAATCGTCGAGCGGGAAGAAGTTCTCGATGCCGCGTTTTCCGGCGGCAAAATCTTCGAGCGGGCCGGCGGCGAAATCGCGCCCGCGGCGATGGTTCGACAAAACATCGCAGATGCGAATTTTGAATTCGAAGGGGCCGGTTTTGATGGTGTCGCCATCGAGCAATTGGGCCGACTCAACGCGGCGATTGCCCACGACCACTTCGGGAGCAGACCCAAGATGTCGAAATGAAACGCCGTCGGAATTCACCAACAGATACGAATGCACCTGTGGAAAACGAGGATCGCCCAACACCAGATCACAATCGGCGGCGGCGCCCAACAGAAACAGCGGGGGCTTCACGATTCGCAACGGCCGGCGAACGCGTCCGCGTACGATTTCCACTTGAACTGCCGGCAGGCGACGCCCAAAACGATCTTCGCGAAGGGGCGAAACAATAAACGGCTTATGTGGCATGAGGGGCTTTCAGGGTGGGTCGTCGGTGGTGCCTGGACTGGAAAGCGTGGAGCACGAAAACTCAAATCGGCGTCTGGGAAGCCCGGTTTTTGAAAAAGCGGGGCTTCTGAACCGGGGAGTCGTTGTTCCACGCTCGGCTTACGGTCTGTCGCAAGGGGCGGCGTGCGCGGAATCGCACATCTTGCACAAGAAACAGATCGGCATGCCAGAGCGGGAGGGCGAATGAATCAGGGCCAGTCGGCCGGTTCAATCCGCCAGTCATTTTGCCAACAAACGACCGCAACGATTTTTCCGGAAAGACACCCCCTTCACGCGCGAAAACCCTGGTTCCATCATGAGCGCAGCGGCGGAAAACCTTGGAATTGCTGTGAAACAGGCGTGCGTCGTTCAGGAAAACACGTCTTCCATCGGGCTGCCTTCATTGACCGTGGCCCGTTCGGGGCGGCCCTGGTGATCGAAAATCAGCTCCGTGTGATCCAAGCCGAGCAGATGCAGAATTGTGGCGTGGATGTCATGCACATGGGCGTGTTCTTCGGTGGCGTGGAGGCCGAAATCGTCGGTGGCGCCGACGATGCGCCCGCCTTGCACGCCGCCGCCGGCCATCCACATAGAAAAGCCATAAGGGTTGTGGTCGCGTCCGTCGCCTTTTTCCGACATCGGCGTGCGGCCGAATTCACCGCCCCAAACCACCAAGGTTTCATCGAGTAGGCCGCGTTGTTTGAGGTCTTGCAGCAGACCGGCAATGGGGACGTCGGTTTCGCCGCAATGCAGGGAATGGTTGGCTTCAATCTTACTGTGTGCATCCCATTTGCTGCCGGCGCCTGAATAGAGTTGCACAAACCGCACGCCGCGTTCGACTAGGCGGCGGGCGAGCAGGCAGTTCTTGCCGAAGGCGGCGGTTTTTTTGTCGTTCAGTCCATAGAGTTGTTTAGTTTGTTTCGATTCCTGGGCCAAATCGACGGCTTCGGGCGCGTGCATTTGCATGCGATACGCCAGTTCGTAGGCCGCAATTCGGGCTTCGAGTTCGTCGTCTCCGACGCGGGTTTCCAAATGCCGCCGATTGATCTGATTGATGAACGCCAGCTTCGCCCGATGCCGAGCATCGCTGACGCTCTCCGGCGGCCGCAAATGCAGAACCGGGTTCCGCCCGTTGCGAAAACGCGTGCCTTGATGCGTGGCCGGCATGAAGCCCGTGCCCCAAACCCGCGAACCGCCCGGCGGCTCTTTTTCGGAATCGAGCAGCACCACAAAACCGGGCAGGTCGCGGTTTTCGCTGCCCAGGCCGTACGTCACCCAAGCGCCCATGCTGGGCCGCCCGGCGAGAATGCTGCCGGTGTTCATTTGAGAAACGCCGCCCACATGATTCAAACCGTTCACCCAGCAGGAGCGAATCACGCAAATGTCGTCTATGCATTCGCCCACGTGCGGATACCAATCGGAAACGGGAATGCCGCTCTCGCCGTACCGTTTCCATGTACGTTTCGAGCCGAGAATGGCGTTTTCCGATACGCCCATCGGCGTCATCACGCGTTCGATGGAAGCCGGCAGCGGCTGACCGGCCAAGCGGTTGACCATTGGCTTGGGGTCGAACGTATCAAGATGACTGGGCCCGCCGTCCATGAACAGGAAGATCACGCTCTTGGCCGTGGCCGGAAAGTGGCTGGGACGCGGCGCCAGAGGATCTCGGCGAACGATTTCCGCCGCCGCCAGTTTCTGTTGCGGCAAGAGGCCGTCTTCGTGTAGCAGTGCTTGCAGCGCGAGCGCTCCGAAACCGCAGCCGGCGCGGGCCAGGAACTCGCGGCGGCTGCGAGGCGGTTTACTATGCAAGGCGAGCGGAGATGAGGCAATGCGCGGCATGGCGGCGTCAATCCAGATAGATGAATTCGTTGGTGTTGAACAGCACGTGGCAAAAATCGGCCACGGCGTCGCGTTGCGATTTCGTCCAGCCGTGAGCATCGGGCTGCTCTTGGGCCGGGTCGCCCGATACGGCGGACAAGGTTTGCAGAAAGGTTTCAGCGGCGGAAAGCTCCGCCGCATGGGGACGACGACCGAAAGCCATTTCGTAGGCCGATGCGATCAACCCTGCTTGCTCTTCGGCGGTGTGTTGTTTGGTCAGCCGGTTCGAAAACGCCTGGGCGTAGTCGAGAATGAGGTCGCTGTTGAGCACCATCAACGATTGCGGAGCGACCGTGGTTTCGGCCCTTTTCGCACAACTCTCGTGCATGTCGGGCAGATCGAACACTTGCAACAGCGGGTAGGGAAGATTCCGCTTGGCGTGAATGTAAATCGAACGCCGGTTCCGGGCAGACGCCCGCTCCGATGGCTTCCAGCCGTGGCGGCTGCTGAAATTCGGCGGCAGGTTGGGCCGCACGCCCGGTCCAAACATGGTGAAATCGAGTTCGCCGGACGCCTGCAGCATGGCGTCTCGAATGCTTTCGGCCATCAGCCGACGACGGGGAAAACTCCAATACAGCGTATTGCCGGGGTCGGCCGCAAAACTCTTGGACGGCGTTTGGCCCATGGTGGGCCGATACGACGATTGCCGATAAGCGGCCGACGTCATCAGCAGCCGATGCATCTGTTTGATCGACCAACCCTGCCGGACAAATTCAGCGGTCAGCCAATCCAACAGTGGCAGATGCTCCGGCTGGGGCGTGCGAATGCCGAAATCGTTGCCGTTTTCCACCAGCCCCTTGCCGAAATGGCCCTGCCAGATGCGATTCACCATCACGCGGCCGGCCAGCGCGTTTTCAGGATTGGTCAGCCAGCGGGCCAAGGCGGTGCGTCTGCCCGACGCGCCAGCGCGCGGCGCTGTAATTTTTGGCTCCTGGCCCCGAGCGAGAATCGAAACGAAGCCCGGCTGCAATTCCTCCAGCGCGTTGTCGTAACCTCCGCCGCCCAATAAGTACGTGGCTGCGGGGCCGGTGGCGGTTTCCAAGGAGGCCATCACGGCGACGGTTTGCGGCGGCTGGGGTTTCGTCGTTTCGAGTTGCTTGAGCGCCGCTTGCAATTCCTGGCGACGCGCCTGCTGCGCCGGCGTCATTTGATCGGTCAACTGTTTTTCCGAAACTTCGATTTGCCGTTCGGCCCAAAAGGCCAGTTGCAGTTGGTAGGCGGTGCGTTGTTCGGGCATCGTATCGACCGCCGCCAAAACCACGGCGGGAAATTTGAGACGCTTGATACGGCCCGACTTGGCTTTCGCGTCGCGCTCCAAAATATGCAACTCCTGGCGCACGTCCTTGGTTTCGGCCAGCCACGTTTGCAGCGCCGTTTCGTAGCTAAGAAGTTGCGCCGTGCTGCCCAGCGGCGCGGCTTGGCGCGGGGTGATGCCGGAAAAAAAGGCTTGCAACCGATAAAAATCTTCCTGCAACAGCGGATCAAATTTATGATCGTGGCATTGGGCGCAGCCCAGCGTCAGCCCCAAAAACACAGACGCCACGTTGCCGGTCAGGTCGTTGAGGGCGTCTTGACGAGCCAGCAGCACATCGGAGGCGTTGCTTTCATCGGGCCACATCAGGTTGTAGCCCGTCGCGACGAGCGCCTGCTCGCTCTCCGGGAACAGTTCATCGCCCGCGATTTGCTCCTGCACGAAGCGGTCGTAGGGCGTGTCGTGATTGAAGGCCTGAATCGTATAATCTCGATACTTGTAGGCCAGCGGCCGTAGCGTGTCGGCATTGAAACCGGCTGTTTCGGAAAAACGAACCAGGTCGAGCCAGTAGCGGCCCCATTTCTCTCCGTACCGAGGGCTCGCCAGCAGGCGGTCGAGCAAACGGTCGTAGGCGCCGGGGGCGCGGTCCGACTGAAACGTTTGAATTTCCTCCGGCGTGGGCGGCAGGCCGTGCAGATCGAACTTGGCCCGCCGCAAAAGCTGCAAACGCACAGCGGGCGGTGAGAATGTGAGCCCTTTTTCCTGCAATCGCTCCAGCAGAAACGCATCAACCCCATTTTCCGCCCGAGCAGAGTGCATGCTTGGCGGGGCGGCCTTGCGCACCGGTTGGAACGCCCAAAAGTTGCGTTGCTCCGCAGTGAACGTTTCATGGGATTGCTCGCCGCCGCTCGCTGGAGACGCACAAAAGCAAGCCGCCAAGAAAAGACAGAGCCTGCCGGAAAAACGGCGTGTTTCTGGAGTAGATAAAAATTGAATCATGCGACGACGCCTCTGCTTGGCGCAGCGGGAAGGAATAACGCGCCACTGCCAAACTCGAAATACT
>QIKY01000425.1 GCA_003233175.1 Planctomycetaceae bacterium
GCGACCATTTCACCGTGTTCGATCTTTCGGAGAAACTCCGCGAGCGCGGCTGGCAGGTTCCCGCCTACACCATGCCGCCCAACGCCGAGGACGTGGCCGGGCTAAGGGTTTGTACTCGCGAAGGTTTTAGCCGCGACATGGCGGAAATGTTCCTGGCTGATCTGCGTAAGGCGGTTGCATATTTCGAAAAACAGCCGGCGCGTCAAGCGGCGCCGGCCGCGAAACGAGGCAAGGTGTATAAACATTGCTAAAATATTTTATGCAGCTTGCGGCGGAGTTCACGCGTTCACCGGCATTTCGAGGCGCGCGAGCCTGGAAACAGCACCGCATTCGAGAAATTGAGAAAAATACCGACGCGCTGGCCACGGGGCAGGCGTACACTGTTATATATAGTAGCGTGCGTGCGTTAAAAGCCTGGATCGCCTTGAGCTGCGTCTCAAGGGGAAAATCCGCTCCTAAGAAGAGAGCCACTCGGAAAGAAAGCCACTGACCCATGAAACGACAAAACGTTCATCTACCGGTTTCCCGCCGCAACTTCGGACGCCAGGTAGCGATGCTGTCTGGAGCCGGCGCGTTTGGCGCATCGGTCTTGGGTTTGGAATCGCCACAGCTTGCTCACGCCGACGACAAACGCTCCAGTCGTCGTGAAGGCGGGCATTCGCACGATCACACAAAAAAGGGCTACTTTGGCGTGAGCAAGCTGCCTTTCCATCTGCAGCACGAATTTTCACATGCTATCTCCTGCAACAACGCGGTTGCCAAAGCGGTGGAAGTGCAAATCGCCGCTGGAAATAAAAAACAGCACGCTATCCTGCAGCGCCCCGGTGTTTTCGGTTGGGGTACGATCACGTTTTTCCTCCAGTTGGATGATAGCTTGGTCGGCCACGACATGACCTTCTTCACAAATGTTGGCTGGTCGGCGCGCGGCGGGCGGAATACGCCGGGTAAAAACGCCGGCGAGGTGGTTTTCAGCGTTGATATCAACGGCGACATTGTTGTCGATGGCGGTCGCAGCTCCCAGGGAAGTTGGGCGAAAGTCCAACGAACGCTGCGTGTGAACTCTAGCGAAATGCGCGTCACATTGATGCTTGATTCGATCCAAGGCAATAACGATTTTGACTTCTGGTGGGGAGAGCCTCAGTTGCTGGCCGGAGGCGCCGCCAAGCAAGATCATGACCACAAACACAAATAACTTTCCTCACGGATTTCCCGTTCGATCCAGCCACGGAGACATTCAAATGACATCCCGCGCCTTCCTTGTCGTGATCGGAATTGTTGCCGCCTCCGTATTTTCCGGAGCCGCTCAAGCACAGCTCCAGATTCAAATCGGCGGCGGCAGCCATTACGTCCGCAACCAGCACCTCAGCTATGATCAACCCCGCGCCGTCGTGGTGGGAAATAACAGCCACTACCAACCAAACCCCTACCGCAACTACGACCACGCCATTCAGGCCGCCGTGATACGAGGCGGCGTCCACACTCCTCCGATCCATACCCCTTCAATCCGGACCCGTTCGATCCACACCCCTGCGAGGGCGCCGCTGCATTCTTACAACGCGCCGCGTCCGCAGCACGGCGCGCGTCCGCAGTATTACCCGCGTCAGCCGAACAATCACTACCGCGCAGGCGCGTACCGCAGTTATGATCCACGTGCGCGGGTCCAGGTCCAGAGTTTGAACCATTATCAACCCAGGGCGTACGGGCACTAAGCAAGTGTGAAAAAACGACGCCCGGTTCAGAAGCCCGGCATTTTGAAAAAGCCCGGCTTTTTTTGGTAACTTCTTTCCCGCCGCTCGCCTAAACACCTGTCCAAGATCTATTCCGTACAATGCCGCCTGGATTCCCGCCAAGACGGAGGCTGGGGCGAGGTTTGCTGGGCGGTTGCCGTGAAACGCTGCGGGCCAACTTTGCAGGGTCGGTCAACACGACTTTGCAACGCCCGCAGGCAACGCTGCGTTCAGAACGCAATTGGCCCAGCACAACGGTGACCGTCTCCCGCGTGCTGCCGATCAGGTTGGCCAGATCTTGATGCGATAGCCTGACGCGCAAGCGTATGCCGTTTTCGGAATGCGCGCCAAATTGGTCAGCCAAGTCGAGCAACAGATGCACAAGACGCTCGCGGCTGGAGAGGAACAAAAGATTTTTCAGGCGGCGTTCGATACGTTGCCGCCGCAGTCCGACCAACTTCGTGACGCCCAACGCCACATCCGCGTTTTCGGCCATCAGACGATGCAATTCCTCAGTGGGAATCATCACCACGGTTGAACTCGCCACCGCTTCGACGTATTCGTCGCGCTCTTGTCCATCGAAAATCGCCAACTCGCCAAATAGTTCGCCCGGCTCGATGAACCCCAAGATCGATTCCTTGCCATCGGCCGTCAAATGCGAAACCTTGGCCAGCCCTTTAGCCAATAGAAATACGGAATCGGCCTTCTCGGCGGGAAGGTAGATCGGAGTGTGCGCGGAAAACGAGCGGACGCGGCTCCGCGATTCGATGCGTTGCATCTGCTCCGACGTCAGCCGCTCAAAGATATTACAGTGCTTCAAAAACCACAGTTTCCCAGACACGGCAAAACTCCTTGAGATAGCGGCGATTCCAAGAGGATGTTCTAGGTAAGACGCGGTTGGCGGCGCGTCCCTTACGCAAAAAGCGGGAGAATCCTCACGGTTACTTCTAACGAATCACGGCTACTTCTAACGAAAGAGCCCGGCATTTTGAAAATGCCGGGCTCTTAATTCGGTAGGTAAATCCGGGACTGTTCCTCAACGATTTCCAAAGCACGCTAAAGCGTGAACTCCAACGGTTCGGCGTTTATCGTCGGGCGGCGGTTCGGGCGGTTTGTTCGTTCAAATTCCAGTTGTAGTTGAGCGAACTGACGCTCACGGAGTTCTGCATGGCTGCTTGGCGCGATGCGGCGTCGGGTAGCCAAGGGGCGATTTTACGAAGCTGCGCCGCCTGATTGGCGCCAAAATCTTCGCCGAACCAACTCAGGATCGCCGACATATAAAAACGCCTGTTGCGTTGGTCGTAGCGAAAGTTTTGCGGCCGGGAGAAAAAGTCGCGGGCGTTGGCGTCGAGCTGCTGTTGCACGCGATTAGCCACATAGGCTTCGTTCAACAAACGCGGGCAGCTTATCGAAGCACACACAATGGCGAAGTGGATGCGCGGGTCGCCCATCTTGCGGAGAACTTGGTGTTCGATCTGCTCCAGCGAATACGGTTGGCCGCCAACATAAAGTTGCAAGTCTTTCCAGATGTTGTAGCCGAAGAGTTTGGCGGTGTGATTACGAATGCTGGAAGTAGGGTATTCACGCAGAATGCCGTGCATGGTGAGCGCGTTGTAGGCGTTGATCCAATAGGCAAGTCGGGCGTCGCGAGAAGCGTGAAGACGGGTCGAAGCCGCTGAGAGTGTTTTCAAATAGCCGGCAATTGCTTGCACGTCGTTCGACGACGCCTTCAACGCCCGATAGTTGACCATGCCGTTCTGGTCGACATATTTACGTAACATGGAATTCCACACCGAATGGTCGATCCGATCCATCGACACTTGACGCCCCGCGGAAACCCTTGCTCCAACATACACTTTCGCTCCCGCCCGGGCGACTTGGCCTGCGGCGGCGGCGAGCACCATTGCCAGAGCGGCGTTGCGAAACATACGACTCATTTTCCTGTCTCCTTCATCGTCCTTGACTAGATAAATAATAGCGTCCTAGATCGGCCTGCATTTCACTCGAAACAAAACACGTGGCGAACCATCGAATTCTCCAACTTGGCCGATAGCACTGCTCGGAAGACGCTCTCTTTGGACAACGCCTTACATTGTTTTTCAAGAAACCTGAAAAAACTCGATTACCTCGGTCAATCTTAGCGGACAGTCTCGAGATAAGTTCCCGGTCGTAGCTTAAATGCATCGACCAGATGCACGGCGTTTGTTGCAAAAGGAAGTTCGTTTGGCGTGACGGAAAAAGGGGAAACCGAGTCGCGTTGTTGGGTTTGGGCACTTTCGTTATACTCGGTCCGTCTTGTTGGGAAGGGCCGTAAAGTTATCGCAGGCGGTAGAGTCGATTGCCGAGGGGCATCCTCCCCTCATGAGTTGAATAACGGTAAACTGTTTCAGTCAAAAGAGTTAGTGGTTTATGTCATGCACAGCGTCTTGCGCGTGGGCCTAGGCCACGATACGCATCGTTTGTCGGCGGGCAGGCGGCTGCTCCTGGGAGGGGTGGAAATACCCCACGAAAAAGGTCTGGTCGGGCACAGCGATGCAGACGTTCTCCTGCACGCCGTGATCGACGCCCTGCTGGGCGCCGCCGCATTGGGCGATATTGGCGAAATGTTTCCTAACGACGCGGAGGAGAATCGGGGCCGCGATTCGGCCGACATGTTGCAGCGAGCGTATGAGGAAATTCGGCGGCGGGGGTTTGCGGTGGTCAATCTCGACTGCATCGTGTTCGCACAACTGCCGAAACTATCGCCCTACAAGCAAGCCATTCGCCGGCGGCTGGCCGAGTTGCTGGAAGTCGACGCGGAACAAATCGGCGTCAAGGCCAAGACCGGCGAACAGGTCGGATTTATCGGGCGGGGCGAAGCCATTTCGGCGCAGTGCGTGGTGTTATTGGAAAAAACGACGTTGGAAAAGAGGGAATGAGAGATGTCGACAAGTGTTCAATCGTCGTGTGGCGCGAACGTGGCGCCTTTGGCGAAGAATATTCGCGTCTATAACACGCTCACAAAACATAAAGAGCACTTCGAACCGGTGCAGCCGGGCAAGGTGGGCATTTATCTGTGTGGACCGACGGTCTACAAGGAATCGCACATCGGTCATATGGTGGGGCCGGTGATTTTCGACACGATCAAGCGGTATCTTGTCTATAGCGGATATGACGTCACTTGGCTGGTGAACATTACCGACGTCGACGACAAGCTCATTGCACAATCTCGCCAGCGTGGTTTGCCGATGGCGCAAATCGCGGAAGAGATGACGCAAGATTATTTGTCGAACTTGGCCACGTTGGGCGTGGATCAAATCGATCAAATGCCCCGCGCGACCGAAAACATGGGCGAGATCATTCTGTTCATCGAACAGTTGATCGAAAAAGGGTTTGCCTATGCTTCGGGCGGCGATGTTTTCTTCGACGTGCTCAGCGACCCTGAATATGGGAAGCTCACCAATCGCTCGGCGGAAAGCCAGCAGGGAGAAGGCGGCGGCGCGGCCGATAAAAAACATTCCGCCGCCGATTTTGCGCTCTGGAAAGCCGCTAAGGACGACGAACCTTTTTGGGAGAGCCCTTGGGGCAAGGGCCGGCCCGGTTGGCATATAGAATGTTCGGCCATGAGCCGCGTGGCTTTTGGAGAAACGTTCGATATTCATGGCGGCGGGTTGGATCTTGTCTTTCCGCACCATGAGAATGAGATCGCCCAGAGTGAATGCTGCCACGGCAAGCCGATGGCCAAGTATTGGCTGCACAACGGTTTGATGCGCGCCGACAGCGCCTCCGGCAAGTTGGGCGGCCGGGCCGACCGCGAAGAACAGACCGAAGAACAGGCTGCGGTACAGGCTACGGTCGATAACAAAATCAGCCGGTCGACGGGCGGCGGCGGCTTGGCCGATTTAGTCGCCCGGCAAGGCGGCGAAAAAATCCGCTTCTTTCTGCTCCGCACCCAGTATCGCAGTACGATTGTCTTTGGCGAGGCGCAAATTGCCGAAGCCGCCACCGGCTTGGAAACCTTCTATCGTTTCTTTGAACGATACGAGCGCATTCAGGGCCGGAGCTTTCATGACATCCAGCCCATTGCCTCGCGCGCCGAGGCAAACGCCGCCGACCAGAAATCGAAGGCGGCGGACAACAAATCGAAAGCCGCAGGCGATGCCACGCTGGCGGAAATCACCCGGCATCGTGAAAACTTTCTGGCCAAGATGGACGACGATTTTAACACCGGCGCCGCTTTGAGCGAACTGTTCGACTTGGTCCATTTGCTGAACAAGTTCGCCGACCAACACAGCCTGGAAGATGCGTCGGCGCGAAGCGAACAAAACGTAGCCGTGTTCCAACGGGGCGCTGAAGTGCTGCGCGAATTGAGCGCCTTGCTAGGACTCTTCGGCCAGCCGGCGCAAGCCGCTTCGGCCAACGATGCAGTGATCGGCAAGGTCGTCGAATTGCTGCTTGAACTGCGCGGGCAAGCCCGTGGGCGAAAAGATTTCACCGCCGCGGATCAACTGCGCGACGCCTTGGCGGCCGCCGGCGTGGTGGTGGAAGACCGGCAAGGCGGCGCGGGTTGGCGCATCGAATCAGACGATGCCGAAGTGCTGCCTCCGTTGGTTGAAGTAGCCATCGCACAACGAGCGGCGGCGCGGGCCAATAAAGACTACGCACTCTCCGATCTCATTCGAGATCGGCTGGCTGCGGCGGGCGTCGTCTTGGAAGACCGGCCCGAAGGCGCCACGTGGCGGCTGGAAAAATAGCACTGAAGGGCCACACCGTTGGAGTTCACGCTTCAGCGTGCGTCGTCCAAGAGAAAACACGCTAAAGCGTGAACTCCAACGGCGCGGCCTGCGTGAGAAAATACGCTAGCAAGGAAAAACCTCATGAGCCAGGAGAGCTTGCCGATCGGGAGTTTGGTGTTGGGCGTCGACCCGGGGCTGAACATCACCGGTTATGGCGTGGTGGAAGTCACGGCCGGCGCGCCGAAATTATGCGAGGCGGGCGTCGTGCGAACCAAGAGCGGGGCGTCGTTGCATGCGCGGGTGCGGGAAGTGTACGACGGCATCAGCGAAGTGATCGCGGCGCATCGGCTCACGGCCCTGGCCCTGGAAAAACTGTACACGCACTACAAACGGCCGACCACCGCCATTCTCATGGGGCATGCGAGGGGCGTTATTTGCTTGGCCGGTGAGCAGGCGGGCGTGCCGGTGTTCGATTATGCCGCCACACGCGTCAAAAAACTGGCCACCGGCAGCGGCCATGCGCCTAAAATGCAAATTCAAATTGCCATGCAGCGAGAATTCGGCCTGCCGGAGCCGCCCGAACCGGCCGATGTGGCCGACGCCCTAGCGATTGCCTTGTGTCACCTTTACATGATGAACAGCGCCTTACCGACCTAGCACCCCAGCGTGCGTAATGAGGACTCCTCCCACGTGATTGCGAAAATTTCCGGCAAGCTTGTGTCCGTACACGATACGCACGTGCTCTTGGCGTGCGATCCTTTTGAATATGAAATTTTGGTTCCCGAGTTTGTGCGGCGGTCGTTGCAGTCGCAGGTGGGTAAAAAGGTTTCGTTCCATACCATGCATTACCTGGAGGGCAACCCGTCGCAAGGCGGACGGCTCACGCCCCGGCTGGTCGGATTCTTGAGCGAAATCGAACGTGAGTTCTTCGATCTATTTTGTTCGGTCGACGGCGTCGGGGCCCGCAAAGCACTGCGCGCCATGTTGCGGCCGGTGCGGGAAGTCGCGGCGATGATCGAAGCACAAGACGCCAAAGGGCTTTCCACCTTGCCGGGCGTTGGTCCCGCTACGTCCGACCGCATCATCGCCAAGCTGCGGCGAAAAATGCCCAAGTTCGCTCTCTTGGTCAGCGGCGCCGATGGCCCAGAGGCGAATGTGCCGGCGGATGTCGTGCAAGAGACGTACGCAGTACTCTGTTCGCTGGGGCATGTGGAGTCTGACGCCCGCAAATTACTCGACGCCGCCTTGGCCGACAAAAAGAAATACAAAGATGTCGACGCCCTGCTCCAGGCCATTTATCAACGCTCCACCAACGCGGTGCGCGGTTGAGGGGATTCGCTTGAACGATACCGAACCGGCAGTCCTGAAAAAATCGCCCCTGGCGTGGGCGAAAGTCGTGTTTCGCCTAGTGATCGTCGGGTTGGTGGCTTGGGGCGTTTGGCGGACCGGCCTCAGCGCGGCCGAACAGTTTCGCCAACAAGGCTTCTCGTTGTTGCGAGCCAATCCGTTGTGGCTGCTGGCCTCCGGCGTTCTCTACGCTTTGGGTCAGGCGCCCAGTTGGGTGTTTTGGCGGCAGACGTTGTGGGCCATGGGGCAACGCCCCACGTGGTGGGAAACGCTCCGCGCCTATTACGTCGGCTCACTGGGAAAGTACGTACCGGGCAAGGCGATGGTGGTCGTGATTCGCACCGATTTGGTTCGTAGCGAGCGGGTCAACACCACCGTGGCGGCGGTCAGCGTGTTTGTCGAAACGCTCACCATGATGGCTGTCGGTTCGGCGTTCGCCGTACTCATGCTGCTGCTCTCGCAACAGGCAAGGGGCCCGCTCCTGTTTTGGGCGCTGGTGGTGGGAGTGTGCGCCGGCGCGCCGACGATTCTGCCTGTGTTTCGCCGTTTGGTGCGTTTGGTCGGCGTGAAGCGGGCCAACCCTCAAATTGACGCCGCCTTAGCCGGTTTGAACCTGCGGCTGATGGCCTCCGGCTGGGCGATGGTCAGCCTAGGTTGGGCGATGCTGGGTTTGAGTTTGTGGGCGGTGCTGCATGCCATGCCGGGCGCGGCGCCCGCCTTGGTCGACCTGCCGATGATCGAAGCCTGCGTCGCCTTGGCGATGGTGCTGGGGTTCGTTTCGCTGATTCCCGGCGGACTGGGCGTGCGGGAGTTGGTGGTAATGACGCTCCTGGCGCCGACGTTTGGCGAAGCACAGGCGATCGTTTCAGCCGTGCTGCTGCGTTTGGTATGGTTGTTTTCCGAACTAACGACATCGTCGCTGCTCTACCTAATAACCTCCTGGCTGGCGCAACGCAAACCCGCCGCGCCCCACGTCGACCAATAATCAGATCATACCTCAAGCGGCTGAACACATAGTATTCACAATAGATTATATGCAACTTCATCAACCCTTGCCGTGCGGAGTATAATAACCACCGGCGCGTCAGTTTTTTTGGCTTCGCGGTGAGCGAGAACTCCACTAACTTCCAGTTTTGCACTTTTTGGAAGTTGCTCTAGCCACGAAAAGGGGCGGCTGGAGACAATGAAATCTTGTTTACAGACTCGATTTCTCTGGCGCG
>QIKY01000419.1 GCA_003233175.1 Planctomycetaceae bacterium
TTCACGCCGCCGTGGTCCATGGCGTCGTAATCGAGCGCCTCTTGGGTGGAATCCATCACTTCGGGTTCGAGCACGCGCATTAACATGAGGAAAACTCCGGTGGGTCGTTCGTGTCGATTTATTGGTCGGCAATTTGTTGATCGGTTGCGGCGCGCCAGGCGGCCCACGCCGCCAGCAACACGGCTGTCGCCAAGTAGGCGGAAGCGTAACTCCAGGGGATGTGGGCCACGCTTTCAGGCAAACCGCCGGCCCACGTGGCCGGCGCGGGAAAGGGCCAAAACACGGGGCTTCCCGGCAGCGGCGAGTGAATCACGCCGAACAGCGAAGCGCACGCCGCAGCGAGGAAATACGCGGCGGCGAGCAGTAAACGTCGGTCGATCAAGGCGGCCAAGGCGGATGCCCAAATCAGGCTGGTCACGATAAACCCATTGGCCAACACGCGAATGGTCAGCAACTCCGATTTCAACTCGTCGCCCGCCAGTGAGGCAATCGATACGCCTTTGCGGAACAGCGCAGGATCGCCGAAGATTTTATCGACGAAAATCAGCACCAGCGCCGCCAAGGCCGGCGCGCAGGCCAAGGCCACGGCGGTGTAGTGTTTTTTGGGCGTGGCGCGAAAACTTTGCGCGGAGATTTCCAAACCCACAAACACCAAAACCGGAAACACCGCAGCTTTGGGAATCAATAAATAGAGGTAGCCGAAATAGCCAAACACGCCCGCGCCGCCCACGAACAACGCCGTGGCCAACGTGTAGGCCGCGCGGCCGCCCATGGCTTTGTAGGCAGGATGGCCGATATAAGGCGTGGTTTGAATCACGCCGCCACACAGCGCCGCGATGAGCGTCGCGATGGCTTCCACGCCGACCACGCGGTTAGTGTCGTATTCATCGCCGGCGGCCGCAGCGCTCTCCGTGCAATCGATGCCGCCGACGACCGTCCCCAAGGCGAACGGCAATACAATCGGCAAATATTTGAGGGAATGCCCCAGAGCGGCCGTCCATTCGAAGCGGAAGGCGGTTAGCCAACCGGCGGGCAAAAGTGCATCGTGAGGATCGATCAACGCGCCGCCGGTGTGTTCGAGAAAACCGCTGGCCCGCATGGTGTAAAACACGACCGATCCCACCAGCAGCGCGCCGAGCGCGCCGGGAATGCGAAACGGCAATTTCACCCGAGCGACGAGCGTCGCGAGCACGATGGAAAGCGAGAGGAAGCCAACCAGCGGTGTCTTCAAGATTTCCAACAAAGGTAAAAAACTGATCAGCACCAGCGCCACGGCGGCCAGCGAACCGAGCAAACCGGCGCGGGGCACGATGTTTCGCACGGCGTTGGAAACCGCCGCGCAACCGAGCTTAAACAGCCCGCTGACGAAAATGGAACAGATGCCGATATGCCAGGTGAAGATCGCGGCGTCGTGTTCGTTCATGCCCATCGCGCCCTTGGCTTCCAAAAACGCGGGGCCGAGCACAAAAAAGACCATGCCGAACGTGCTGGGCGTATCGAGGCCCAGCGGCATGGCGGTAATATCGGGGCGGCCCGATTTTTTCGCCAGTTGGAAGGCCATCGCGAAAAAAAACAGGTCGCCTGCCAAAACGCCCACCGCCGAGCCGGGAACCATGTAACTGAGGGCGAATTTTGTAGGAAATTCAAACACGGCGGCCAGGAGTCCGACGGCCAAAAGAAGATCCGCGATGTTATCTAACATCAGGCCAAAGAAGGCGTTAACGTCTCCCGGAGCAGCCCATTGGTAAGGCGATTTCGACACTTTGCACTCAAAGGGCACAGGGTTTGCGGATAGTAAGCGTTGTGAGTGTAAGTCGCCCTGACGGGCTTTGTCAATTCACGCCGGAAATGCTCGTTTTTTTCTCGGATCAATGGTACCATAGACCTCCAGAGAGGGAGTTTGTGGAACAAATCCGGGTTGGTAAAGCCAGACTTGGCATTTTTTCGCGAACTCTCCTCTAGCTGGTTCGTAACAAATAATGTGCACTGTAATCAACGAAATGCCCATAAACGCATCGACCTCGAAACGCGTGAATTCCCTCACGGACGAGCAACTTCTGCTCAGCTACCGTGAAACGGGAGATCGCGAAGATTTTGCGGAGTTGGTGCGCCGGTACGAAACGGAACTGTACAACTACCTCAGACGTTACCTGGGTGATGCGGAATTGGCGGAAGACGCCTTCCAAACCGCGTTCCTTCAGGTGCATCTGAAAAGCCATACGTTTGATGAAAATCGGAAGTTTCGCCCATGGTTGTACGCAGTTGCCACCAATCAGGCGATCGACGCCCAGCGTCGAAATAAAAAACATCGGAATGTGAGTCTTGATCGGAGCGGGGCGGACGAAGAAAGCGATAGTGTCGGAAAACTGCTCGACTTGCTGGTTAGTGAAGAGGTCAACCCGCTGGACCAAGTCAGTCTGCAAGAACGGCAGCGTTGGGTTCGGCAGGCTCTCAACGATCTGCCCGAAGGCATGCGGCGGGTGGTGGAGTTGGTTTATTTTCAGGGTCTTTTGTACCGGGAGGCGGCCGAGATTTTGTCGGTTCCCGTGGGCACTATCAAGAGCCGCTTACATACGGCCATTTTTCAACTCAACCAGGCATGGCATAACGCGTTCTCCGAATAGTCAATTTACCCAGGCCAGTGTTGTTTGACTGGCTACATTGTGGCAGCCAACCTAATGCGTGAACAATTGCTGGGGTATCTGCTGGGCGCACTGGACGCGCCGGAGCATCTCGCCGTTGAAAGCGAGTTAAAGAAAAATTCTCATTTGCAGCAAGAGATGGAGTTGTTGGCGGCAAGCTTGGCGCCTCTTGAGGCCGACCAGCAACCTTACCTGCCCCGTGAAGGCTTGGCGGAATCGACCGCCGCCTTCGTAACGCTCTGTGCTCGTAAACTCCCTGCTTCTTCGGCCGACGTACACGCAACGTCGGGCAACCGGAGCCCTTGGTCGATGCTGGATGTCGTGGTGGCGGCGGGCGTTTGTCTGGCGGCTTCACTGCTGTTTATTCCCGCGATTGCCAACAGCCAGTATCAAGCTCGGCTGCTGGGTTGCCAGAACAACCTGCACACCATCGGCGTGGCGCTGCACCAATTCAGTGAAAACAATCGGGGGAATTTCCCCCAATCGCCGGCTTCGGGCAATTTGGCCGCGGCTGGGTATTATGCGCCCGTGCTCATTCGCGACGGATACATCCAAGACGAGGCCGTATTTCTTTGCCCGGCTCGCCCGCTGGCAATTCCCAGAAAGAATGACGCTGGAACGGGCGTCGCTGGAACGGGCGTCGCTGGAATGGGCCCGGCATCGAAACCCTTGCCTCGAACGATTCCCACCCTCGACGAACTGCTGGCTGCCAAAGGCGCCATTTTGGCCGAACTGCAACACCGTATGGGCGGCCATTATGGCTACAATTTGGGCGTCGTGATCGACGGGCGGCTGCATCCGGTTCGTAATCAGGGCCGAGCCACGTTCGCTCTCGTTGCCGATTCCCCGCGTTCTTCGGGCCAGCAAAGCCGGAACCATGATCGTCGCGGGCAGAACGTGCTGTTTGAAGACGGGCACATTCGCTACGTCGTCGGTTGTGGCGACCAAGAATGCGGCCTCGACGACCTCTTCCTCAACGACGATGGCGTGGTCGCCCCGGGCGTGCATCCTAACGACGCCGTGATCAGCGCTTCGCACGTGCGGCCAATCTTTGTTCGCGCCAAGCCGTAAGAACGTCGCACGAAAAACATACGGAAAAAAGCCCGGCATTTTGAAAATGCCGGGCTTTTTTCCTGCGCCGCCTTCGCGACGACTGTAACAGACAGCGGCGTCATTTTTTATCGTTTTTCTCCATTCGATATTCCTTCGCCGCAGGTGATTCAAAATACAACCGCACGGTGGAAACCACCGAGATTTCCGACTGCATTGGCAGTTCCTTGGACTGCACATCCCCATCAAGGAACAGTCCTCGATAGTACGTGTTCTTGGGGCGAAACATGCGAATTTGAGGAATCTCGCGGCGTGAGTGGAACGTTGTTTGGTATTCCTCGTCGATGCTGTTGGTAAACGACTCATAAAGTGACTTGGGGTAGTGGACGCGTGTTGCCTCTTGCAGATTGATAATGGAGGGGAGTTTCTCAAACAGGGCGCCCAGCAAGACCTCCGATTTTTCGATCGCGGCTTTGACCGCTTCGCCGCGAGCCTTGGCTTTTATTTCATCGAGTTCGCTGCTCCAGTAGTCGAACGCAATGATGTCGGCGACGCCATTCTCGAACGCAATGTTAATCGCGATCATGGCTTGCCCATCGTTCTTAACGGCTAGATGCATATTTGATTGCATGAGGTAACCCGTCTTCTTTTCGACCGCCACTTCTCGATCATGGATTGTTTCGATTTTAAATTCGTACCTCGGTAACACAGAAATGAAATCCTCGACGATATCATTCCGTGCTATCCCCATTTCCCTCCAGCCAGCCGTCAGGGACTTGATTTTGTCATCCACCAGTTGTTTGCATTCGCCGGGTGTTTTACCTTCGGCGATGACGGCCAACACCACTCGAATCTCGGTGGGCTTCACTCGCAATTCGACTTGGCCGTCGATCGTGATGTATCCTTGCGCCACTTCGGGAGTGAGCGCCTTTAGCTCAGTCTTTAGCCCAGGCAATGAGTGACGCCCGTCGGAAACCCCGCCGCGCGATCCGCTAAACTGGGCTGTCGCTGTTGAAAGCGGTAGCAAAACAAGTCCAACAAACAGCAGAACGCGATCGAAATGAAACATGAGAGAACCTCCACAAATACCTTGGACAATACACGATGACTCTTATCTTAGCACCTGCCGAAGATCTATGCCGTGTTTTTCGGATGCGGGCAAGGTCGAAGAGGTCCGGCGTCTTCGAACTCCTCGCTTTTACCGCGAGAAAAAATACACTTTCGCCGGATGAACCTGAATAATTACTACATCAAAAGCCCGGCATTTTGAAAATGCCGGGCTTTTTTTTCGAACGGCGCCGCCTCAGCCGGCCCAATCGAGGCCGATGTCGAAGCAGCGGGCGGAGTGTGTCAGCGCGCCGATGCTGATTCTGTCGACGCCGGAGTCGGCCACGGCGGCCACGTTTTCCAAGCGAATGGCGCCCGAAGCCTCCAACGCAACCGACCCCGCCACTGCATCCCGCCGCCTGACGGCTTGGGCCATTTCGGCGGGCGTCATGTTATCGAGCAGCACGATGTCGGGCAGCGCGGGCAGCACTTCCTCCAACTGCGCGAGCGTATCGACTTCAATCTCGATCATCATTTCCGCGCCGCCGGACGCAACATCTTTTGCCATGCGCCGCGCTGCCTCAACGGCGTCAATCAAAGTGCGCGCGGTCTGGCGGGCGTCTTCCAGGAAGGAGGCTAGGTGGTTGTCCTTGATCAGGATGGCGTCGTACAAACCGGTGCGATGGTTCCAGCCGCCCCCGCGGCGGACAGCATACTTTTCCAAACGCCGCCAGCCGGGCGTTGTTTTGCGGGTGTCAAAAATGCGCGCCCGGCGCCCAGCCACGGCGTCGACAAAAGCACGTGTTCCCGTGGCCACGCCCGATAGTCGGCCCAAGAAATTGAGCAAAATCCTCTCGGCGGTGAGCAGATCTCGCAACGATCCTGACACCGTGGCCAGCACTTGCCCGGGTGAAACGGCCTGGCCATCGGTTGCATGGGCGGTCCACTGGGCGGAGAGGTTCATTTCCTCCACGACCAACGCCGCGGCGGGCAGTCCGGCAACGACGCCCTGCTCTCGGGAAACGACATTCGCCGCGCCCGTTTTCCCCGACGGCACCAGCGCCAGCGTGGTCCAATCTTGTTGGCGGTCGAGATCTTCTCGGACCGCCAAGCGAATGATTTGTCGGCAGTCGTCTCGCAGGGCGTCGTCCCATTCAATTTGCGAGAATTCCTTGCGTGCGGGTTCGTTAGCCATTGGGTGGGCGGGCTCTCTGAAGGAAAACAAATCTTGCGGCGGCGAGCGTATGTTGCCGCGTGTTATCATACAAGGCGCCGGGCGGCCCACGAATGCCCCTCTCACCAACACATGATGAAGATGGCGCCGAAGCACAAAGCAAAGCCGCATTCAACAGAGCCCGCGCCGCTGTTGCTGCGCCGTGCGGAGCAATCGGCCATTGCGCTGCTGACGTTGCTTTCGTTTTTGGTGCTGGTCGGATGTTGGCTGACGATGCAAACGCGCCGCGGCGGCGTGATCGAATTTGAGCGAGCGCCTCGCGGGGCCGTCGAATTCGTGGTGGACATCAACTCCGCCGACTGGCCCGAACTGATGCTCTTGCCCGATATCGGCGAAACGCTGGCCCGGCGCGTGGTTGCATCACGCCGAGTGGACGGCCCCTTTCGTGATCTTAACGACCTCCAACGCGTACGCGGCATCGGTCCTAAAACCGTGGAGCGCGTGCGGCCCTATTTGTCGCCGCTGCCAGATTCTGAAACGCTGGTGGGGAATTGAAGCGTCGCCCAACAACGCTCACGTATACGCTGCAACGGGCGTGGCTCACCAACATCGCCGTCGCCGGGCGTAGTCGCGGCAGGCTGAATCGGAAAGCGGCTCCAGCCAAATGTTTCGGTAGTAGATTGGGTTGCCGTGGTCTTGCAGATAGATCGGCAGAAGTTCGGGCCCTTCCTGTTTTCCGCCTCCCGTTTTGGCGGTGATCTGACGATCTTGGTGGATCGCGACGCCATTGTGAAAGGCCGTGATTCGCGCGCTGCACACTTTATTGGCGGCGGCGTCGAACTTGGCGGCGGTGAAGTAGATGTCGTAGGTCTGCCAGTTGAGCGGCGGCAGACACATGTTGAGGTCGGCGGCGCGTTGTTTGTAAAGACCGCCGCAACCGTTCGCGACGGCCTTCAATCCAAACGAATCGAGCACCTGCAATTCGTAACGCCGCTGAATATACACGCCGCTGTTGCCGCGCGCCTGCCCGCGAGCGTACGGCATGAAAGGCGTGCGGAACTCCAAGTGCATGTGGAAGCTCCCCACATTGCGTTTGGTCGTGACGCCCGCCAAGAGGAAGCCCTCCGGGGTGAGTTTGCCGCCCACCATTTCGTCGGTTTCAACTCCGTTGAACAATACCACCGCCGCAGCGGGGGACGCGGCGCCCATCGTTCTGCTGATGCGTCGGACTTTCATCAACCAGCCGAGTTTCTCGCCGAATGCATTCGTGATGGCGCCGCGCGCCGCGTCGATGCGAATGGTCCAGCCGCCGCCCTTGAGCGTGAGCACGTTTTTGACCGCGGCGCCGGAAAGTTGCACGGGCGGAGCGCCGCTCCAAGCGGCGCCGGGAAGTCCTCCATCGTAAAAAGCGGCGACAAATTTCCCGCCCCCCTGAGCGACCACCTGCAAACCAATTTCCCGGCCGCGCGGCGAGGCGGTGTAGAGAAACCCGCCATATTCTCCCTGTAAGTTGTAGTCGATTCCAGCGGCGGCGCGGTCGAGAAGGGTTAGGCGTCTTTTATCAGGCTGCGCCGGCTTCTTTTGGGGTGGCTTGTTTTCAGCCGCCTTTTTTTTGGGAGATTTCTTTTTGGCCGGTCTGTTTTTCTTCTGGGCGGTTTTGTTGGGCGGCGTCGTTTGCCCGTCGGTTTTTGGCGTGGGCTGGTCAAAAAGCTCGCCTGGAGGTAAGTCGGCGGGCGGCGCATCGGTCAGCCGCAAGGGGTCAGCCGGACGAGCGTCCGTCTCCGGCAACGCGGGCGAAAGTTCGAGCGTGGGAGGCAAGTCGGCAGGATGTATTTGCCCCGTGGCAGGTTCCTCGGTGGCAGGTTCCTGCGGCGATTCGGCGGATGGAGCATTTTCGTCGTCGGCGAACACCGGTCGAACCGAACACGGCGCGGCGAGGAGGCAGGCGGTTAGAGTCAACAATGAACAGAAACGCAGCAAAGAGGACATAAAAACAGATTCCCATCGTGATGACGCAATAGTCACATGTATTCCTCCTAGCTTGCCTGTTCAAGCATTGCTTCGCAAGCCATAGCCGAATTTTTCTCCCATATTGGGGGCAGAGGGTGGTTCGGGTCGAGAGCGCCACTCACATCCGGCGGGGCGTTTGAGAAGCCCGGCTTTTTCAAAAAGCCGGGCTTCTGAATCGGAAAGTAATTTTTCCAAACGTCTTAATTGTACATCGCCACTTTTGACTGTTTAGTCTTGAAAATAAGGTGTTTGTTGGTTTCGAGGTCATGTCCGCCTGGGGAAAAACAGGAGTACAACAGGAATACACATGGATCGTTGTGTAAAACTTTGTGCCGAAAGCGGGGGTGAGAAAGCCTAGATGTGGAGCAAGATGACTCCCCCGTCCAAAAAATGACGCGGAAGTTATTCCGCTACTGAAAACTAGCCCGCCACCCGCCGCCGCGCCGACCGACTTCAGCAAACCCGGGAAGAAATATGAAAGTTATTGAAGCCCCGTGCGGTTGTGCGGGTCGTCTGGGGTGATAGGTGCGCGGCGAAAAACCATTGACTCAAAATCAAAAGCCCGGCATTTCCAAAATGCCGGGCTTTTTCTTGCCATGAACCAGTGGCATATTGCAATGCTCGCCTAGTGCTTTGTCACAGCTTAATTTTTGGATCAGCCGCAGGGCGCTAGCCCACGGTTCTGAGCAGGAAAACCGTGGGCTAGCGCCCTGCGGCTGATATCTTGCAACCCTAATTCTTAG
>QIKY01000184.1 GCA_003233175.1 Planctomycetaceae bacterium
TTTCTCTTTCTCCAATGACAAATGACTCATGAAAAATAACTATTGATAAATTTCTTCTTCCCGTGCAAATCAGACAATTATTTCTCGAACGCTCCTAAGCGGAACACGTTTCAAGCAACCTTTGCGGCTATACCGCTCACGGTTGGAAATGTCGTATTTTTCGTTTAACGGCAAGCCGAAGGCGACTGCGTTTTTCGGTCTTGTCCGAACGCGTTGGCGCCAAACGCAGTCGCCTTCGGCTTGCCGTTAAACGAGCCATTGCCAGCCGGGCTTCTGACGAACGAATTATTTCGCCGCCGCCATGGGCCGCTTCGTAACAGGCGTGAACTTTTGCGCGTGCTCGCCGTAAATGTCGCCCACATACAGGTTGCCTTTGGAATCTTGCACGATGCAATGCACGCCGACCGCCTCGCCCGGTTTCAGATTCGCGGTTTGAGGATGGTTTTTGTCGGTTCCGATGTCGCCCAACGGAATCGACCACATCTGCTTCACGCGGCCATCGGTATCGAACCGCATAAAAATCTGGTCTTTGTATTCTGGGTATTTGCCGCCGCGCAACCACCAGTGCGGCGAAGAGCCGCAAACCCAAATTTCGTCGTCGGCGTTGATCGAAAGCCCCCAGGGCATAATCAGGTTCGACCACTGATTCAGAAACTCGCCTTGCTGGTTAAAAACCTGAATGCGGGCGCTATTCCGGTCGGCCACGTACAGCTTGCCCTTGGAATCGAGGGCGATTGCATGCGGCAATACGAACGCGCCGGGCGTTGAACCATAACTTCCCCAGGCTTTGATGAACTTGCCGTTCTTATCGAAATGGACAACTCGCCGGTTGCCATACCCGTCGGTGACGAAAATATCTCCCGTTGGCGTGATGGCCATATCGGTGGGCATATTGAAATGGTTTTGGTCATCGCCTTTCTCGCCGCGCACGCCCAGCACCATCAGCAACTTTCCCTCCGGCGTGAACTTCTGCACCACGTGCAAACCAAAGTCGGCCAGCCAAATGTTTCCCTCATGATCGATGCGAATATGGTGCGGGTTCACGAACATGCCCTGCCCCCATGTGCGAACAAACCTGCCTTCAGTCGTATAGACCTGAATGGGGTTGGGGCCCTTCTTGAAGAACCACACTTGGTCTTTGGCGTCGATCGCGATTCCAGATGTCCAGCCCTTGCTGCTGACACCGTCTGGGGTTTGCGGCCATGCGGGGTCGACGTCGTATTCGACGATCACGGGGTCCTTGGCGAAGCTGGGGTTTTGCGCCCGCACCAACGGTTGGCTAAGCAAGGAAGCAGCCAACAAGAAGGCGACGAAACAAAGCGTCCGCCTGAAAGACAAAGTGGTAAGCCGCGACATCAGCGAATCCTCTTAAAGTTGCACTGCGAGATGGTAACAGGTGTTTGCCTCCGGCCACGCCCAACCGAATGTTTCTGGTTCCCACTAAGGATACCACAAGCCGGTTACCGCCGCCGCCAATGCCGATAGGCGAAATAAACGGGCGCTCCCAAGGCGATGAAAGCCAGCCCGGTGCGTGCTTCCAGCGGTTTGCTCTGATAAATTTGCAGCATGAACCAAACATAGGCCGCCAAAAACAGCACCGGCACGAGCGGATATCCCCACGTTTTGTAGGGCCGCCTTAAATCGGGCCGTCGTATTCGCAGCACGATCACCGCCAACACGCCCAGCGTGTAGAAAATGCTGGCGGAGAAAATAACGAAGTTGGTGAGCAGGTCGAAAATCGAATCATTCCGCAGGCTGGCCAGCACCAGCGGCAGAAGCTGTTTCGGTTCTTCGGCGGCCGGTTCGTTGGCGGTTTCGGTGCGCGCCGCGTGGCTGGCGCCGGTGCCGCGCGCGGCGGTATGCGCGACGGATGTCACCGTCAGGGGCGGCTTGGCGACGGGCGTCACTAAATGCTTGGCGATGGTCACGCTGAGAACCAGCGCGATCGACATCGCCGACATCACCACAATCGCCACCGACGGCGTGCGATAGTTGGCATGCACGCCGCCCAACGAGCGAAAGAACACGTTGTCGCGCCCCATTGCGAAAGTGATTCGCGGCGCCTGCAACAGGTTGGTGTTGATCGCGCCGAAGGTGCTGCACATGATCACCGCCGACATGGCCGCCAAGCCGGTTTGCCCGAACAATTTTTTCAGCATTTCCTCGGCCGCATGATCTCCGGCGGCTTTCATTTCCGACATCGAAAGCACACCGTGGTAGGCGAAATTGGCGGCCAGATACAACACGATCAAAATACCGATGCCCGCGAACAACGCCAGCGGAATATTCCGATGCGGCCGCCGCACCTCTTCCGCCAAGGGCGTGATGCCGTGCCAACCGTTGTAGGCCCACATCACGGCCAGCAGCACCACACCAACTTGAGCGGCCAAGCCCGGCTGCCGGGGCGCGACCGTCGTGGCGTAGTTGGCCAGAACAATGGAGTCGCCGGCCAGCGGGATCATGAGGAACGGAACGATCGCCACCAACGCCAGAAACACGGCTTTGATGATCGTGACCACCAATTGCAGGCGTCCGCCCCAGAGCACCCCGACAATATTCACCCAAGCCACCGACAAGATCAAACCGATTGCCAGCAGCACTTGCACCCCCGGCGACAATATTCCGCCCAAGGCCAAGCTCAGCGAACCCACGAACGCCACGCTTAAGGCGCCGATCGAGGCCGGCTTGCCGAAAAAAACTTCCGTCCAACCGAATAAAAATGCGATCGGGCGTCCATACGCTTCACGCAAATAGACGTACAACCCGCCCGCTTGAGGATACATCGCGGCGAGTTCCGCAAAACACAATCCGCCCAAAATGCAGAGCAGTCCGCCCAGCACCCAGACGCCGATGATCACGCCAAATTGCCCCGACTCCGCCGCGATGTTGCCCGGTTTGAGGAAAATTCCCGAACCGATCACATTGCCCACGACAACCGCCGTGGCAATTCGAGGACCGAGCGCGCGAATGAGTCTGGGCGGGCGCCCGGCGGAAGGCGCGGCGTCGTTTGCGTCGGGCGTGGCCAAAGGGCGTTTTTCCTGTGGCTCGGCTTAGGAACTATCCTGAAATAAGTTCCCTGTCGTAGCTCGAAAAAGCCCGGCATTTTGAAAATGCCGGGCTTTTAATTCGGTAGGTAAATTCGGGACTATTCCTTAGGCTTCGGCTTTGGTGCGTGCTTCTCGCAAACCACGGCTGAGAATATCCCGCAAGAGTGGGGAATAGTCTTCGTACTTGGCTTTGTCGGGCGCGCCGGCGGCGTACTGATAAATAGCGTCGCGTGGCTTGGAGCCCAGCGAAAGCAGTGTGGAACTCACCGTGCCGCGTTCCTTGCCGCGATACACCATGCTGGGCCGACCGGGCGGAGAGGGCGCCCGAGCAAAAACCTTGCTGGCCACCGCCAAAAACTTGACTGGAGAATCCAATGTTTGCAGAGAAAGCAGCCGATGCGCCATTTTCACGCGTTCGTCGCGAGGGTCGTTGGCATCGTTATTGGCGATGATCGTCAAACCCTCTTCCAACGGCACGACTTCAAGTTCATCGCCGCCGTGTACAATCCAGCCGCTTTCACCATCGGCGCACACATAATTCACGCCTTCAAATTCGCCCGTATTGAGTTCTTCCAACGCCATGTCGACCGCTTCTCGCGCCGATTCGGCGCGCATCAGTTCACGGCACAACACGCCGCGAGAGCGGGCGTTGAAGGCTGGCATGAGTTTCAGGCGGTTGCAGGCGCCGATGAACAGTCCATGCTGATTCACGCCCAGCCACGTGCCGCCCGCCTGCTGGTCGGCGCCGCACAGCACGCGCGGCTTGCCCGACTGGATCGACGGAGGGAGCGTGGGGCGTGAATAAAGTTCTTCACGATTAGCGGCCACCAGAATGGGGGATTCCGGCACGAGTTTGTATTGAATCGCCAACAGGCACATAGGATTTTCTTCGTGTTTTCAGGTGGAGTCGTTTCAGGTGAGTCGTGGGGTCCGTCTTCCTACAAATGACATGTCTTTCACTACGAACCAATCTATTACTCTTTGTCGCCGTTGGACACCCCCCCGCGGAGGGTTGTTAGTGACTTTTTTCACATAGTCCTGACGCACCCCTCAAAATTCAGGGGTTAGGGCGAAATACAGCCCCTAGACTTCCCGAAAAAGAGGCGTTTGCGTTGTGCCGCGGCAGTGGATACCTTGCAACGGAGCCCCGCGCCAACGAACATTCTCTAGCCACAAGCGTTCTTACTTACGAAAATGATTTCTTTCCGACCGGTTATGGCGCCTCTCGAACGGCCTGATTCACCTATTTTGACATATTGCATCCTCCTCAATGAGAATGTCTGCCGTGCAGCCGCGGAAGGCATACAACGCTAATGATCGCGTGTACCTATGAATACGATGTAGTGGTGGTCGGCGCCGGTCATGCGGGCGTTGAGGCGGCGTTGGCCGCTGCGCGGGTGGGCGCCAAAGTGGCGTTATTAACGACCAACTGCGATACCGTCGGCCAGATGAGTTGCAATCCGGCGATTGGCGGCGTCGCGAAAGGGCACATCGTGCGCGAGATTGACGCTCTGGGCGGCGCGATGGGAATGGCCATCGATCGCACCGGCATTCAATTTCGCATGCTGAATCGCCGCAAGGGCCCCGCGATGCACAGCCCTCGCGCGCAGGCCGATAAAAAAGCCTACCAGCAGGAAATCAAGTATCTGGTTGAATTGCAGGCGGGCCTTGATCTGCGACAGGAAACCGTCGAAGAACTGCTCACCGAAGACGTCGGCGGGCAGGCGCGCATCGTGGGCGTGCGAACACGCGGCGCTGCACTCTACCGCGCCCCCGCCGTGATTCTCACCACCGGCACGTTCCTGCAAGCCATCATGCACACCGGCGAGGAAAAAACGCCCGGCGGACGTGCGGGCGAAGGAACAACCCGGGGAATTAGCGGCGCCCTGCAAAAACTCGGCTTTCGATTGGAACGTTTCAAAACCGGAACGCCGCCGCGATTAAACGGAAACACCATCGACTACAGCCGCACCGAACGCCAGCCCGGCGACGAACCGCCCCAGCCGTTTTCGTTTCTGACCGACGCCTTGCATGTCGAACAGCTGCCCTGCTGGATCACCCACACCAACACGCAGGTTCATGACCTGATCCGCGCCAACCTGCACCGCGCGCCGATGTACAGCGGACAAATCAAGGGCGGCGGTCCGCGGTATTGCCCTTCGATCGAAGATAAAGTCGTGCGTTTCGCCGATAAGGATCAGCACCAACTGTTTCTCGAACCGGAGGGCCGCCGCACGGCCGAAGTGTATGTGAACGGCATCTCGACCAGCCTGCCGCGCGATATCCAGGACGCCATTTTCAAACTCATTCCGGGCTGTGAACATGCGACCATCATGCGTTATGGGTACGCCGTGGAATACGATTTTTGCCCGCCCGATCAACTGCATGCCTGGCTGGAAACCAAACGCGTGGGCGGGCTCTATTTCGCCGGGCAGATCAACGGCACCACGGGCTACGAAGAAGCGGCCGCTCAAGGACTCATGGCCGGCGCCAACGCGGCGTTGCGTCTGCAAGGCAAGGAGCCCTGGGTGTTGCGACGCGATCAGGCATATATCGGCGTGTTGCTCGACGACCTAGTGAATTGCAGCGTCGACGAACCCTATCGCATGTTCACCAGCCGTGCGGAATATCGGCTTTTATTGCGGCAAGATAACGCCGACCGGCGGCTGACGCGCGTTGGCGCGGAGCAGCAACTTGTCGGCCACGAGCGTCTGACCCGGCTGCAAAAAAAGGAAACCGAAATCGCCGGCGCGATGCGTTGCCTGGAAGGAAATCGAACAGAGAATGTCTCGTTGGCAAAGTTCCTTCGCCGGCCCGACGCCCGCTGGGAAGATGTTATTTTACGCTGCCCGCAACTGGCGGACGTTTCGCCAGCCGCAGCCGAACAAGTCGTGTACGATGTCAAATACGCGGGCTACATATCGCGGCAGGAGCAGCAAGTCGAGCGGCAGCGCCGCTTGGCTTCCAAAACAATCCCCGCCGATTTCAACTACTCGCAAATGAAGCACCTGAGGACCGAAGCCAAAGAGAAATTGACACGCATTCGGCCGCATAGCCTCGATCAGGCAAGTCGCATTAGCGGTATCACGCCGGCCGATGTAGCCATGGTTCTGGCGCGTCTCAAATCGTCGGGCGAGTAGCCGCCCAAGGCCGCGAAACCGTTCATTCGGCGCAAACTGCCAGTGTGAATTCCGCCGCGCAAGTGGAAACGGGGAAAAAAAATTGCTGGAGTTTTTTCGTGGTGATTGCTACAAGGTGTTTTGTGTATTGCGGTTACGTTAATATCATCAATCTTGACTGAGACTCCAAGACGCGTATAATGCCTGCACTTGGTAAGTTCGGCAATCTTGGAAGGGCCGGGCAAACCAAGCGAATGGATTAAAACAGAAGCTTGTGATGATTGCGTACGCGGCGAAGTTTTGTGTGACGAGGGAGTCTCAGACTAGCCACGCTGCCGCGTGCGAAAACGGATGTTTTTTTTGAACCGCGATTGCCGTGTGATTTCGGTTCCTGCTAGTCCAACCATCGCCTAAGGAGAGGGTGGTTACTTATGAAAACGGTGTTCACGACCGGTGAAGCGGCGAAAATCTGCAAGGTCAGCCAGCAGACTATTATTCGTTGCTTTGATAACGGACAGTTGAAGGGATTTCGCGTTCCCGGCAGCCGCTTCCGCCGCATTCCTCGCGACTTGCTGTTCTCATTTATGAAAGAGAACGGCATCCCGACCGACGCCCTGGAAAGCGGCAAACGGCGGGTGCTGATCGTCGACGACGACGAAGACCTCGTCGATTTGCTTTCCGATGTCTTCCTGCGGGACAGCCGTTTTGAAGTCCGAACTGCAAACAATGGCTTCGAAGCGGGAATGGCCGTCAAGGACTTCCGTCCTGACTTGGTCGTGCTCGACGTTATGCTGCCCGACATCAACGGTAAGGAAGTTTGCCAGCGTGTGCGGGCCGACACCAACCTCCACGATGTCAAAATCATTTGCATTTCCGGCATGGTGGAGGCGGAAAAAGTGGCCGATTTGAAGGCCGCCGGCGCCAACGACTTCATGCAAAAGCCGTTTGAAGTGGAACGCCTGCTCGATCGATGCTGCGAAATGCTCGAAATTGAGCGGCCCTCGTCCTCGATTCGGTAAGTACGTAGCATGCCGGGCTTTTTCGCTGGGCACAAGTAAAATGATCAGACGACGCGCCATCGCCAGCGGTGTTGGCGCGTCGTTTTTTTGTAGAGGCGTTAAAAATCCTTTGCGGTGAGCAGCACGACCTATGTTGTTTCTACCAACGCTCACCGCCGACGCCCCAACCCAAACCAAACTCCCCCTCTCTCCCCGCGCCGCCGATGAACTCTGGCGGGCGCTCTGTTTGCCGGCGGCTGAGAAACGCCTCGCGCGGTTTTCGGCCACGATTGCACGAGAGCCGGCGCTAGGGTTGTGGATCGCCCAACGTTCCGCCGAGAAAACGCCCGCCGATATCCAAACACTGGCCGCTTGGCTCGACCAAGAGGGGTTATCGCAACTTGCCTTGGCGGAGCACGTTGAAGGAGCGCACATTGAAAGAGCATCACCGAGTGGCGAACACGTGCGGCTGTTCACCGCCAGCGTGATGTTGGCGAAAAAATGTCGAGCCGCCTTTCCTCACGACGCACAAGCAGCCGGGCAGGCCCGCGTTCTAGGACTGCTCTTTTTGGCGCCTCGTATTTTGAGAAACGATCCTACCGCGAGAAACTCCCTTCCCGTCTGGTTGACGGGGTTGGCGAATCGAGACTCAGCCGCGTCCGCCAAGTCGGTTGTCGCGACGGTGCGTGAAATCGTGTGTGACCTTTTCGGCCGCGATTTCCTGATTTCCAGCGACCCGCTCCAGCTTGCTGCGCTCAAATCATCGCTGCACAAAAAGATCCAACGCCGCTGGCAATGCAAACGCCGGCCAGCCGAAAAAGCGTTGCCCCACTTGGCTTCACGGTTGGCCGGGCTTCGCCGCCTGGAAGGCAACTTCCAGACTTCGCTGGAGCAGGAAAAAATTGCGGCCATGTACGCCTTGGCCTACGGCGCCGGGCATGAATTCAATAATCCTCTGGCGAATATTTCATCCCGCGCGCAAACCTTGTTGCGCGACGAAACCGACCCCGAGCGGCGGCAAAAGTTGGCCATGATCAACAGCCAGGCCTTTCGCGCCCATGAAATGATCGCCAACATGATGCTCTTCGCCAAACCTCCCGCGCTGCATCGCGCGGAGGTCGACCTGCACGACCTTCTCTCCACCTTGAAACGGGAAATGGAGCCCTTGGCGATTGCCCAACAGGCGGCGCTCGACGTGCAATGCGATGAAATTCCGCAGCCGGTGTTCCTCGACCAACAGCAGTTGCTGGTCGGGTTGCGAGCCTTAACGACCAACGCACTGCAAGCCGCCAACCCCGCCGGCGAGGTTTCGGTTCGAGCGAAGCTCATTCCCGCCGAGCGGTTCGCAGATTCGTCGTTGATTGAAATTCGCGTGGCCGATAACGGGCCCGGCTTCGATGCCGCGACGCGGCGCCATCTGTTCGACCCCTTTTTCTCCGGCCGGGAAGCTGGCCGAGGTCTGGGCTTTGGCCTGTGTTGGTGTTGGCGGGTGGTGCGGTTCGATCGAGGTCGACAGCCAGCCCAACGAAGGCGCCGAATTCGTGCTGCGGTTGCCATGCGGCCAACCTTCGCACGGTTAGCACCTGTCCAAGATCTATTCCGTGTTTTTTTTGGATGCGGGCCAGGCCGAAGGGTTCAGGCGTATTTGATTTCATATCCTGAAAGGATAAAAGCTATTAGCCGGTG
>QIKY01000144.1 GCA_003233175.1 Planctomycetaceae bacterium
TCAAAGCGCTCGAACCGTGGCTGGCGTCGCTCGATTCGGCCGACGCCGATTTTGAGCACAACCAACTCGAAGCCCTCTGGATGTTCCAAACACACCACGTCGTTCGCGAAAATCTCCTCCGCCGCTTGCTGCAAGCCAAGGATCATCGCACCCGCGCCGCCGCGACCCGTGCGTTGTCGCAACTGCTCGATGAAGTGGACGCACCGCTCGACTTGCTCCGCGAGCGCATCGAAGATTCGCACCCTCGCGTGCGATTGGAGGCGGTGCGTGCATTGAGTTTTCTGGAAGGGGAAGACGCCGTTGAAGTCGCCTTGGGCGTGTTGGAGCATGACGTCGACGATTACCTCCAGTACACGCTCGACGAAACCATGCGCGCCTTGGAGCAATGAGTCGCGGTTGAAGATGGCGTTTTTTTGTTTAACGGCAAGCCGTAGGCGGCTGCGTTTTTTGTCTTGCCGAAAGGAACAACAGAGTCGGTGGCTAATAACGAAATGCAAGTGAGTAGAATCATTCCGCGTGTCTTGGCGGCAGTGTTCATCGGCTGGGTGATTACCGCGTTGCCGGTTGCCGCGCAAGAACACAAGCACGATCACGCCCATCATGGCGAGCAAGACACCGCTGCGAAAAAGCCCGTTCGGCGGCCGCGCGTGTTTCTCGATAAGAGTCCGAGAATCGTGTGGTACCAGCTCAATCGGCTCGATAACGAACGCTTGCTGTTGGTCGAGCGGGAAACGTCTGACCTCAAATATGCGCCGGTCTATACGGCCATTCTCACGCGCGGCGGCATGTCGCCCCAGTATCGTGAAGAAGCGCTGGCCGGATTGGTAACGCTCAACAAGTCGGACGCCGCCACCGAACTCCTGGCTGCATTGGAAACCGTCGATGCCGAAGGTCGGCAACAGCGGCGCACAGCGAGGCAACTTGCCCACATGTTGCTGCATCAGCCGGAGGCGGTGTTGCAAGGCCACTCCAAGCTGTTGCTCAAGGCGACCGATTCAGAAAACGCTTTTTTACGATCCCTCGGTTATGCCGGGTTGCTCGTCGCTCGGCGGCCAGCCGTTGCTTGGGCGAAGGCGCAAAAAGATCAATCGTCCACGCTGGCCTGGCTGGCTGCCGCGGCGCTGGCGCCGCGCCGCGAATTGCTCATCGACTTGCGCGACGCCATGGTCGGCCTGATTCGCCAAAGCGATTCGCTTGAGGTGCGCCGCGCGGCGATCACGGCCATCGCCTTCACGCCCAACCAGCGCGGCGACACCTTCCAGCTTATCGCACCTCTGTTCTCCGAGCCGAAGTTACGCGAGGCGGTCGTGAAAACGCTGCTCACCATTCCCGCCGAGCAACGCGATTTAAGCGTCAGCCAAACGCTGCTCGACGCCATCATGCAACACGCCGAAAGCACGCCGGCGGCCAATCGGACCACCGACGCCTTTCTCGACGCTGTGCAACTGGCCGAGCAACTGTTGGTGAAAACACCAGTGGCGGCGGCCCGTTCGTATCGGGAACGGCTGCGTGAAGTTGCCGTACGCGTGGTGCGCATTCACACCGTCGATGAGGAAATGCGTTACGACACCGCGTACTTTGCCGTCGAAGCGGGGCGGCCAGTGCAGGTCGTGCTGATCAACGAAGACCTCATGGCGCACAACCTTGTGATCACCGCGCCCGGCGCCTTGCAGGAAGTAGCGCAGTTGGGTTTGCAAACAGGCACGACCAACGGCCTAGACGGCAAACAGTTCGTTCCCAAAAGCGATAAGGTGCTGCACGCCACGCATCTTGTGGCGCCGGAAAAACAAGAGCGGCTCACGTTCAACGCGCCCGCGGAGCCGGGCGAGTATCCTTACGTTTGCACCTTCCCTCGGCACTGGATGCGAATGTACGGCGTGATGGTCGTGGTTCCCGACCTCGACGCCTGGCTGAAGAACCCCACCGCGCCCAAAGACCCCGTCGGCAATAATCGGGCGTTCGTGCAAGCTTGGAAAGTCGAAGACTTGGCCAATGAACTAGACACTGGTTTTCGCGGCCGTTCGTCGGAAATCGGCGCTCGCCTTTTCAAGGACGCCACTTGTTCCCAATGCCACAAAATGCGCGGCCAAGGCGGCGCGGTTGGCCCTGAATTGACCGAAGTTTTCAAGCGTTGGAAAGGCGACCGGCTGGCCGTGTTGCGTGAGGTGCTGCTGCCTTCGCATCGGATCGACCCCAAGTACGCGGTGCATCTTGTCGTGACCGAAGACGGCAGAACGATTTCGGGAATCATGACCGCCGAAGACAAAAAAACAATCTCAATTCTGGCCAACCCCGAAGCCAAGGAGCCGCTGGTTATCCGTCGCGACGAAATTGACGAAATCGTCAAGACTTCGGTCTCGATGATGCCCAAGGCATTGCTCGATCGCTTCACCAAGGACGAGATTTTTGAGATTCTCGCCTTTCTGGAAACAGTCGGCGTCGAAGCGGGCGGTGTTGAAGCGGGCGGCGCGAATACGCAATCGCCGCTGGGGCAATAGTCAACAGCTGGAAGTGCGTCCACGAATGAGGGCGTAACCGGCATCCCGCTGCTTTATCGAGAAGACTTGAACCTCATTTATCAATAGTTAGCCGTCAACGTTTTCGTGTTGTTCGTGCCTTTCGTGGCTCCCTGTACGATAACCTGCGTGGTGAAATTCTTTTGTGCAATCCTTTCGTAGGGGTCATTTTACAACCACGAAATACACGAACGGCCCGAAAGAAGAAGAGCAAACCGCTCACGGGTGTTGATCTGTCGGCTAGATGTTATCGCGATTTCTCGTGGCGCCGCGAACGGTTACGAAGTTTGTAACCGTTCACGGGTTTTGACTTGTTTTTTCAACAAGCGTTTTTCGGCAATCAGCCTTTTGAAACGCTGGCGAGCAGTAAATCTCCCGCGAACAAATCAGGCAATCAATTTGCCACGGAGGGCACAGAGCACTCAGAGTTTGATGCGTCGGACGTCATCCATGGCCGTTAAATCCTTTCTCGGTGTTCTCCGTGGCCTCTGTGGCAAAATCTTTTTTTGGTTGCGACCGGACGCGCTATGTTTCCCCTTTTCGTAACCGCTTCTTGGCTATTCGCTGTTGGGTGGCGCATTATCGCGATTTCTCGCGGCGCCGCGAACGGTTACGAAGTTTTTTGCCTTCGAGGACACCGAGCGAGACATTCGCCGCTCGCCTTAAAGCACATCGCTACCGAGGAACGATCTCGCCTTTTTCCAACATCGTTTTCCAGCGGCTGACGGCGGAGCGCCGGCGAGCCGCCGTTTTTTCGGCGCGATAGCCTTGTGTGGCGCCGGTAATCTCTTGCAGGTTCACAAACGCCAAGGCGCGAAACTCGATCATCTCATGTTCGAGTAGTTTGACCAATTTCGGCGCCTCCTCCTTCAGTTGGTCGGGGCTATAACCCCAGAGGAGCCGGTACAGGCGTTGGCCATCTTCCTTTCCATGCCGCCGCTCCCAGGTTTGCCGAATCGCGGCGGCGGTCGCCGGGTCGCGAGCCATTGCTTCGCGGGCAGCGTAGACATGAAAACGCCACGACGCGTGTTGGAGGTCGTCTTTGAAGACGTTCACCAACGCTTCGAAATCTCCCAACTGGCAAAGACTGCGCACCGCCAGCGACCGGACTTCGCTTCGTCGGTCTTCGGCTGCTTCGTTCAAGGAAATGCGCACCGGCTGATCAAACGCCACCATGGCCTCCATAGTGGCGGCGGCTCGGCGGTCAATATCTCGGACGTCGCCTCCTTCCACCCACTCGGGGAGCTTGGCCAAAGCTGCCGTTTTACCCTCGGCCTCGCCAGCGTAAAAGCGAAAGTGGGTGGCATCCAACGTAACGGCCTGGCCATCTTCTTCCTGCCATACGACGGCGCCTAAAGTGGCGTAGAGGCCCACCATTTGTTTAACCGCCGCCAACTCGGGGTCTTCTCCGGCATTGAGCAATTTCCAAACTTCGAATCCGAAAATGGAATCGGCGTTCTCGAATTCGGCCAGACCGCTCCGGCCGCCCAAATCGAGAAACACGGTCGCTTTTTCGTCCGCCAGCGGGAAGACCTTGCCACGACCGTAGTCGACGCGAATGCGTGGAATGTTGTCTGCCGGACCTTTTTCAAATACCACCTGGGCGCCGCCTTCGAGTGTCACTTGCACACCGCCGATCAAAAATTTGGCCCGGTTTGCGGGAGGCGTCCAGATCAGGTCGCCTGCTCGAATCACGGCGCGAACCGGCAACCTCATCCAAGCCGACGCCGCTTTATCGAAACGGGCTGCAACTTGGCCATCGGAAAGGTAACGCCCCAGGTCGATGGCTTCCGACGTGCTACTGGAAGATTCACCCGCACCGTTGCCGGCGGGTTGCGCGGGCTTTGCGGGAGGTTTCGCCGGTGTGGGAGCATTGGGCGTATCGCCCACGCCGAAGGGAGCAGCAGGTTGCGGTGAAGATTTTGGCTCAGGCTCGGCCGGACCGGCCGCCGAAGGCGATTCAGGAACTGGAACTTCAGGAGCTGTGTCTTCAGGAGCAGTGGCGGTCTCAGGAATATCAGCCGCCGGTGGAAGAGTTTCTGCTCCCGCTTTGGATTCAGGGGTTTCCGAGGTTTCGTTTTCCGAATGCGCTCCCGCCCCTTCGTTGGCGGACGCTGGCTCGCCTTCCAGGTTCTCCTCGACAGCTTCTTTTTCCGGGGCCGGCGCAACTTCGGGTTGCTCATTCACCGCCACGGGGGCGTCGTCGCCGAACATTGAACGCAACAGAGGATGGCGTGAATCGAAAGGACCCAGTATCCGCAACCCCACCGCCGCAACCAGGAAGCCGACCACGATCGTGAGCACCATTGGTAATGATCGCACACCCCCATCGCCGCCTCTCAGATAGGCTGGCACTTCACGGTTCTTGGGCGGGGCCGCGATTTTCCCGCCGCCGCCTTCCTGCGCGCCTTCCCGCGCGCCAGCGCCGATATCGCCGGTTGCCGGAACTTTTTCATTTTGCCCCGTTTCATTATGCCCCGTTTCATTATGCCCTGTTTCCGCAGCGCCCGACTCTGCATCTTGATCGTTCTCGATGAAAGGCGGCGGAGAGGCTGCTATTTCAGGAATACCGTAAATGCGTTCTCTAAGCGAAGGCTCTAGCTCCAACGGTTGGCCCAACACCAACGCCAAAATTTGGTGGCATGAGGCGATTTCGGCCAGATAGGAGTCCGACTCCATGCAAACCACGTCGACCTCCGACATCCGTTCCGGCGCCAAGGTGCTATCGAGGTATTCGGCTGCCGTGTTGGCGTCGATGGCCGCGCCCGGCCCGTCCAAAGGCGGAGCGCTCACCCCTGCGTTTCTGGTGCTTTTTTGAATCCGCTTGATTAAATCGGCCGCGACCGAACTCTCTTCTATTTTAGCGGCAAGCTCCTGGGCGTCGGCCGGGTCGAGAACGTCGTCCAGATACGCCAACATCGTCCGCAGAGTGAGTCGCATGAGATTTTTCCTCCGTTGCAGGAAACCGAAAGAACTTTTCGGTTAAAAGCCCGCCACTATCGTTAGTGGCCTGGAGGAGGCGATTTCGTACAAAGAAAGACGAAAAAGCCGTTTTTTTTGAAGATGGCCGATTTTTATCGAAACGATCTTTTGCGATCGGATCTCTGCATGCTCCCGGCCGGAAACAGAAGAAACGCCATGAAAATGAGCCCCAATTGCAGCAACCCCACGATTGAAGGATGAATCGCGGCGGCGGCCGTCAGTTCGGCCGAAGCCGAGTTCCGGGGCCAATCGATGGAACGCTCCCAACCTGCGGTCGTTCGCCGCCATACGGCTTGTTGGGTGGCGGTGCGAATGGTTGCGTCGGCCGACTCCGCGGCGAGAGGCGTCGGAGAAGGTAGCCAAATTCCAGCCAGAACCAACCCGAGAAATAGAGTGCGCATGAGCCAACTCCCAGAAAAACGAAAAGGGCGGCTGTCTGAAAAGTGAAACGGGCGGCCGACGCCGACCATTTCCACTTTCCTAGAAACGCAAAACCGAGGCCACTTACATTTTCGATTTCAAGAACGTGCGCAACGTGTTGTGACTAAACAGATTTCGCTTTTTCGCACGGCGTTTCCCCGGCCTCAACGGCGGGGCCTTTTGGCAACACTCCGGCCTGCTGTCTTAAAAACACACCATTTCCACGGTCTTTATTTCCTCTTCCCGCTTTTGCTCTTACCGATTGGCGACCTAGGTTTTAACCAGGAACGTTTCGCATGCCGTGGGATCCGCACACAGCCATCCTGACCGAGACTTTTTCCTGAAAAACCCTTTGAAGCCACCCAAACAAGGCCCGCCAAAAGATGACAGACGCAAAATCAGCAGCCCAACTGAAAGACCTCCTCTCCAGCGCCCAACTGCCGGCGCTGCCTCAAAGTGCGATTCGGCTCTTGGAGCTTTCCCAAGACCCCGAAAATGGCCCCAACGAATTCGCCGCCCCGATTGAAGCCGACCCCGGCCTGACCGGCCAAGTGCTTCGGTTTGTGAATTCGTCGTATTTTGGATTCTCTCGCGAAATTTCTAGCATCAAACTCGCCATTAACCTCGTCGGCTCGCGAACCATTAAAAACTTCGCGCTCTGGAGCGCCGTATTCAGCCTGATGCCCAACCCGAAATGCGGACCCTTCGATTTGAAAGGCTTGTGGCAAGATTCGCTCCGCCGCGGACTGTTCGCCCGGGCCGCCGGCAAGTTGATCGGCTTGAAATCGGCGGAAGACCTGTTCGCCGCCGCACTGCTGCAAGACATGGCCATCCCGCTGCTGGCGAAAGAGTTGAACGACGAATATGTCGCATTGCTCGAAGACCGAAAAGAAGGCCAACAGCGGCTTTCCACGCTGGAACGCGAAAAATTCGGTTGGACCCACGGCGAAGCCGCCGGAGTGATGGCCCGCAGCTGGAGCCTCCCCGAGGAATTCGCGATTTATATCGAAGGGCATAGCACGCTGGCCGAAGGCCCCGCCAAGAGCGACGAAGAAATGGGCTCCTTGGCCGTTGCGCTGTCAGCCATGTTGCCGTCGGCCAATGATCCGCAGTGGTGGGAAAAAGATACGTTTGTCGCCGCGTTTGAAAAAGCGGCGCCCAACGGTTCTCCCGACGCCAGCGAAATATTGGCGAACATCGACGCCGAATTCGAAGAGTTTGCTCCCGTACTCAAAGTAGCGACGCCGAAGAAATCACTCGTTGCATTTCTCACCGAGGAAGTTCCCGCCGAAGCCTGATGCGGAAAAGGTAAGGCACGGGTTACCCGGTTGCCCAAACAAAAAAAGCCCGGCATTTTGAAAATGCCGGGCTTTTCATTTGGTTGATAGGATTCCACACGGCGCTGCCGACGGACTGCCCCCACCGAAAATCAAACCGTCGACTCAATCACTACCGCCACACCTCTCCAACATCGGCCGCGATGTCATCCAAGGCGTCTTCCAACGAGGTGCTTTCCTCGTAGTCGCGGAGCGGACGTGAGGCGAGTGAACCCACCACCGGACTATCTGCATTCGCCGCAGCGCCGCCAGCGTTCGCCGCCGCCGCGTTTGAGCCGATTTCGCCAGAGGCGCTTTCACCTACGGCGGCGTCGGGCCGGGTTGCGGGCCGGCTCGTTGGAGTACCGGCGCCAACCGGGGAACTGGGCCGCCGGCCAGATCTCATGTAGGAAATCACCTCCAACAGATCGCCCACCGAAACCACGCCGTCGCTGTTGATGTCGAGCCGTCGGCGGAGAGCGTCGGCGGGGTCTGTTTCTCGTGGACCGTTTTGCCGCAAATCGTTGATGATCATCAAGACATCGATCGTGGTCACTTGACCGTCTTCGTTGACGTCTTGCAAGTCATCAATGATGATATCGTCGCCTTCGCCGCCTTCCAGCACGTCGTCGCCAGGGCCGCCTCGTAGAATATCGTCTCCGGGGCCGCCGAACAGATGGTCGTCGCCCGATCCGCCATCGAGGTAATCGTTTCCGTTCTCGCCGTAGATGAAATCGTCGCCGAGCATGCCGAAGAGCACGTCGTCGCCGTCGCCGCCATGAATTTCATCGTCGCCCCGAGGCAATTCCTCGCCTTCGCCCTGCGCGTCGTCGGCGTTCGCCGGACGATCGCCCACATCGGCGGCCAACGCCAACGCTTCGGCCGTGTTTTGGCCGCCGCCGTCGGTCCCTTCAATATCTCGCGGGTCGCCGAAGATGACGTCGTCGCCGGCGTCGCCGTTGAGCAGGTCGTTGCCCCAGCCGCCTTGGATGAAGTCGCGGCCGGCGCCGCCGCTGGCTTTATCATCCAGGTTGCCCGCAAAGATGACATCGAAACCGGGGCCGCCTTCGATCAGGTCTTCACCCCGGCCGCTGTTGGCAAAATCGGCCGCGTATTCGACCGGATCGGTATAGCCCGCCGGATACGAATTCGTGGCGTCGCCGAAGAGCCAGTCGTCGCCTTCACCGGCGCCAATGCGGTCGTTGCCATCCCCCCCAGCCACGCCATCGTTGCCAGGACCGGCATTGATGGCGTCATTGCCCTGGCCGCCGAAAAT
>QIKY01000189.1 GCA_003233175.1 Planctomycetaceae bacterium
AGCACTCAGAGTGTGATGCGTCGGACATCATCCATGGCCCTTGAATCCTTTCTCTGTGCCCTCTGTGGCCTCTGTGGCAAAATCTTCTTTGGATTACGGCCGTCGGCCGCGCTGTGTCCTCCGTGGCGGAAAATGAATGGACACTCATTGTTTGGCTGGCCCTAAAATTCCGTCAGTCGAACAGTTTTTGTTGGTGTCCGTTCGACCCATTGGTCGGTTTGACATTTGCTGGCGATGGGCTGGTTGCCGTAGTGTCGGCGGGAGCATCGTCGGCTGTTTGTTGTTCTTGATCAACAATCAGGACATGCTTGCCGAAACCGTTTTGATCAGCCACCTTGCGGCCCCGGTCATCGAATTTGATATCCGCCTCCGCCGTTTTTCGCTCCGCGACGCGCAGCAAATTGGCGTAAAGTTCGTCGCGGTCGGCGCCGTTGATATCGCTCACCGCGCGGGCCACTTCACCCAAGTACCGCAAGAACACACTGCGGCGTTCGTTTTCCTGCTTGACTTTTTTTCGCCGCCGCATGTAAATGCCCAGCTTGCGCCCAACCGCTTGCAGACCCAGCCGCAACTCTTTCAGGATTTCAGGATAGGCCGCAATCGCCTCCTTCGATTCACTCGTAAACGGCACCCAAACGCTGGCCAAATGCACCATCAGCGTGAGCGGGCCGTTGGGCAGCGAACCGCGCGATTGGCTGAGTCCGTAGGCGCGCCAGTTCATGTTCATTACCGCTTCGGTGATCGCACAATCGCGTTGTTTGAATTGCAGCGGCACGCGGTTGGCGTAGCGCAGCACCTGCATCGACTGCCCTTCCGACAGGTTCACGTTTCGCATGGCGGCATGCAGCCGTTCGATTTCCGAACTCTTGAATTTCGCCGGCGATTGCCTCGCGCCAAAGCCGGCTTCGTTGCGAATGCGCTCGGCGGCGTCGGCGCCCACGCCATCGAAGGTGTTCATTAAAAACTGCCGCAGCGTGCGGGCGTCGCTCTCCTGAATGAGTTGCTGCAAGGCGGAGAGCGTCACTTTTTGCGCCTGCGTGGCGCCGCCGTACGCCAACGCCACTTCGATCTGAAAAGGATTGCCCCGATAAACCGAAGGCGGCCGCGTGGCGGCGGTGAAAAATTCACCCGGAACGACTTGATGCAGCCCCGTGATCAGCAGCTCTTCGCCAATTGGCGCGATGCAATCGGTGGAAGGCGCCGAAATTTTCGTGGCTTGAATCGCTTGATAGATAGCGTCGGCGTCTTCGCGTTTCAACTTGCGGCTGTTGGCCCGCGTGCTCAGATTCGCCGCTTCGCAAATCTTTCGGGCCACCGCCGGACTCACCCGCGAAAACGACGTCGTGAGAAACTGGCTCAGCGACGTCGGGGGTTGGTCCTTGAACATCGCGATCAACCGCCCCATTTCCACGCCGTAAGGATGTGGCTTGATCTCCTTCGGCTCCTTGGGCAGCTCTCGGGTTGAGCGGTGGTACGTGTGTTGGTTGCCGTCGGGGTCGAGGTAATGCAGCGTGACATGCGGGTTGGAAATGGCGGTCTGTTCGAGGTAATCGTCGACGCTGCCGCGTCCCCGATGGTGCTTGCCCTCTAGTTCAATCGTGACCCGCGTCCCGCTGCGAACATCTTTCGGTTTGGCGCCTTCGCTTTCGGGTTCGTATTCGGCCACCCATTCGATGCCATGCTTGAGAATGTATTTTCGGCCGGCGTCGTTGGGCGGGATATCAACCCCGTTGCCTTTCCCATTGAGAATTTCGGGCGTGTTGGTTTTTGTGTCGATCTGGATTTCGTAATAGTGCGTCGGTTTTCGGACAGATGTCTTGGAAATGATTTTCACCGGTTTTCCGGTGGTCAGCATTCCGTACATGCCCGCGGCGCTAATGCCAATACCTTGCTGACCGCGGCTCATTCGCAGGCGATGGAATTTCGAGCCGTAGAGGAGCTTGCCGAAAATCAGCGGGATCTGCTTTTTCACGATCCCGGGGCCGTTATCTTGGATGCCGATTTTGTACCGATCTTTTTTGGTCGATTCGATATGCACCCAAATTTCCGGCACGATGCCCGCCTCTTCGCAGGCGTCGAGCGAGTTGTCGACCGCCTCTTTCACGGTGGTGAGGAGGGCTTTTCGGGGGTTGTCGAAACCGAGCAGGTGCCGATTCTTGGCGAAAAACTCGCTGACCGAAATCGATTGCTGCTTGGCGGCCATCGATTGCGCCGTTTCGCGGCGGCGGCGGGGTTTTTTTCCGTTGGCGGCGGCGTCCATGGTTGCATTGGGGGCGGGCAAAGCGGCTTCCTTAACCGGGCAATGAGACGAGTATGTGCGTTGCGCACTGGCGGGCTGGCAGGGCGAATAGTGCGGATTATACCGATTTTTCCGAGGAAATCCCAGCCGACTTCATCGTCGCGGGCGTCAAAGCGCGTGCAATTGCCCCGACGGACAAATAAAGATTCACCCCTAGCATCGGAGCAGCCGAGAAACTTAATAGTCGACCCGCAGACTGATGTGCGTGGTGCGTGCGGAATTTCGCCCACAACCTTGGCGAGACCCCGTATCGAACCGCGCAACGGCGGCGGGAACGACGACCACACCCAGGGCGACGCCCTTTGCATCCTACCGAGAAAAGGCGGCCACAACCGCCGCTGTCCCGCCAGATATACGTCGCAACCGCGACGCCTCCACCTGAAAAAGGAGCCGTTTCCATGGTTCAATCTTGGTTACGCACAATTTGCCTGGTTGCTGTTGTCGGCGCCGCATTATGGACGACGAACCCCGCCCAAGCCGGCGATGCGAACTGCCCCAACTGCCTGCCCCGCACGTATGCCGGCGGCGAACTATTCTACAATTATTACGTTCCGCCGAATTGTGGGACCAGGGGAGCGCAAATGTATCTGTCGCCGCACCCCGTTCCGGCGATGGTGGGCCATACGTACAACACCTACCAGCCGCTCATGCCCCATGAACTCATGTACCGACACAAACGCGTGTATCACCACCATTACAATTCCAATCGCGGTCTGACCCGAACACGCGTTTTGTATTGGTAACCGTAAACGCCTTGGTTTAGGCGCGTTCGAGAAATTACTGTCGTACGATGGCCTTCCAAGGCCGTCGATCTGCTGGTTTCGACGGCCTTGGAAGGCCATCGTACAAGTGAAGTTGAACAAATAATTCTCGAACGATCCTTAGGCGTCGCGGAAGTAAAAGTTATCGGCCGCTCTCCTTAATCCGGCAAACAAATTTCAAGCTATTCCTCTCAAGGAAAAAAATACCATGGCTTTCCATCGCACCCTCCTGCTGGGGCTGGCTTCGGCGATGCTTCTGGCGTTCGCTTCCCAGAACGCACAGGCCAGACATCCTCGCACCTTGGTTCATTATCCTGGCCAAACCCGGCACGACAAAAACGCCGCTTGGAACGCCCGGCGCATGTCGTGGCATGGCGCCTACGCTAACCAGCAATACGGGCAGCCGTTGGCGCTGGTCGTGCCGCCCACCGCGCATACGCAAACCCGTTTGGGGTGGGGCGTGGGCAGCACGCAAATGATTCCCATTTACCACCAGTTCGGCCGCGCCTACCCCGGTTATGGCGGCGGCGGCGGTCAACGCTTTCTCACGACTCCCAATTGGCCCAGCCATACCGATCAATTCGGCGTGTATTCCATTCGGGCGCCGTATTGAGGAAGCTGCTTTTTGCTTCGGCAAAGGCAATTATACTGCTCACGGTTGAAAATGGCGCGTTTAACGGCAAGCTGACGGTGGCGGGCTTTGTTGCGAGACGGTCTTGGTAATGACCGCGCGGTCTCGATCCCGACGCTCTTCAGTTCGCCGATCACGCGATGGGAGAGATCGTTGCATTCCATGCTTCGTGCTCTTCGCGTCCTTCGTGGTGAACCTATCCGGCCAAACAATTCTCCGTGCGCCGAACGAACAATTTCACCACGAAGAACGCGAAGAGCACGAAGGGGAGAGTTGGAGAACAAAACGTTTGACGCCATCCTTCAATTTGGCGTGTTGATGTTGACGAGATCTTCCGGTGGTGTTCGCTGCGCTCGACCACCGGCTAAGGGCTATTTATCCTTCCAGGATAAAAAAACAAAGACGCCGCCCCTTTTCGGCCTTACCACATCCAAAAAAAAACGGAATAATATTTGGACAGGTACTAAGGTGCGCTCGTGTGGAGTATAGGCGACATCTGGAATTTACTTGCCGTCGGGCATCCTGCATACTAAACAAACGATAGCGGCGTCGGTTACGGCGCGTCATCGTTTTTGTCGTGGAATTTTCAGGCGCGCCCTTTTCGGAAAAAAGCCATGCCCCGCTGGGTGGAAATTGAATTTGACTGCCTGCCGCTGCGGACCATCCAGCGGCTTGATATTCCGCTCGACGCTTCGCCCAAGTTTCGCCAGCACTGCGAGCGTGTCAAGCAGTGCCTCAATGCGCACGGTTCGCACAACACGTATTACCTATTCAACGCCCGCTGTGCCTACCATTTGGTCAATTCCGCCGACGAAGGGCTGCTCGAATTCAAGTTCGATGGCGTCGTTTTCACCGACCAAACCGACCAACGCACCTACCGCTGTGAGTTGAAGGTCGAACTATGGCGGGAAACTTGTGAATGGCTTTCCCAGCCGATTGTCGACTGGTTCGCCGAAACCGTGCAACATTCCGTCAAGGCGGAGTTTGACCGCTACATTGGCGCCGGCGATCTTGAGCAGGCGAAAGAGCGGTTGGAGAAATACCAAGCCGCCAGCGACGACGCCGGCGGTTTCATGGGCATGTATCTGTAAACCCGCCGCAACTCAGGCTGAAGCGACGGCTTGCATCTGTACTCGAAACTGGCGGAACAGATATTCGCTGTCGTGCGGCCCCGCCGACGCTTCAGGATGGTATTGCACGCCGAAGGCCGGGAGCTTTCGATGGCGAATTCCGGCCACCGTGTTGTCGTTGAGATTGCGATGCGTGATTTCCAGATCGTCCGGCAGCGATTCCTCCTCAATGGCGAAGCCATGATTCTGCGAAGTGATTTCGACCCGCCCCGTTTCGAGGTTCAACACCGGCTGATTTGCTCCGCGGTGGCCGAATTTGAGTTTGAAGGTTTTGGCGCCGCAGGCCAGTCCTAGAAGTTGGTGGCCCAGGCAAATGCCAAAAATAGGGAACTTGCCCAAGAGTGTGCTGATGGTGTTGATCGCGTAACCGACCGGCTCTGGGTCGCCGGGGCCGTTCGATAAAAAGACGCCGTCGGGCTGGAGGGCGGCAATGTCGTCGGCGCTGGCGTTTCCGGGAACCACCGTCACCCGACAGCCCGCGCTGGTTAAATGCCGGGCGATGTTCCACTTCATGCCGAAATCGAGCGCCACGACGTGCAAATCGGGCTCTGGGTTGCTCTCGTCTGTTTGGAGGGAAGCCCAGGGGCTGAGTTTTTCCCGCCACTGTTTGTTTTGTTTGGGCAAAACCTCCCGCACCAAATCCTGGCCGACCAAACTGCGACTGGCCCGAGCTTTTGCGATCAACTGCTGGTCGTTGAGGCATTCGGTGGAGAGCACGCCTTTCATCGCCCCGGCGGAGCGAATCAGCCGCACCAGGCGGCGCGTGTCGATGCCCTCCAACGCGAACACATTCTGACGCCGCAAGTAGTCGTCGAGCCCCTCTTGGCCGCGAAAATTGCTCCACCGCCGGCAATTTTCCCGCACGATGAATCCCGACAATTGAGGACGTTCATTTTCAAGATCTTCCTGGTTGACGCCATAGTTTCCGATCAGAGGGTAGGTCATCGTGACAATTTGCCCACGATAACTCGGGTCGGTGAGAATCTCCTGATAGCCGGTCATCGATGTATTGAAAACGACCTCGCCTTCAACCTCCCCGTTCGCCCCAAATGCGCGGCCGGTAAAAACGGATCCATCTTCGAGAGCGAGTTTTGCAATTTGCGGCATGAGTTTGTCTGATTCCAACGGCGTTTTCGAGTCACCTAAAGAAAGGCAAGGCGGTATCCCGATACCGACACTACGGCTGCGGGTCTCCGGTTGAGAGGCGATTCGTCACTTCTCAATTCGGGCAGCCAATTATGGAGGGTTCTTGTTGCGGCGAACAAGGGCCCTCCTTTTTGTTTTCTTGCCATACCTCAAGCGGCCGAGACAACGACATTCGCATTACGATGATGCCATTGTGTCAATCTCTTTACCGCGCGAGGTTCAAAAATGATCCTGGCAGCGGCCGATTTGGCGAACCGCCTGGCGGAGCCGATTTTCGTTCTCCACCAGAGCCAAACGCAAGTAGCCCTCGCCCGACGGACCAAACCCGCTGCCGGGGCTGACGGCCACGTCGCCGTGTTCGAGCAAATACATCGCCAGATCAAGCGTATTCATGCGCTGGCTCCAAATTTCCGGAACCTGGGCCCAAAGAAACATGCCGGCTTTGGGTTTTTCGACATCCCAGCCGATGCGCCGCAGCCCTTCGGCCAGTACGTCGCGGCGGCGTTTGTACAATTTCGCCTGCTTTTCCACGGCGGCTTCGGTGTCGCGCAGGGCCACGATCGCGGCAATCTGCACCGCTTGGAACATGCCGTAATCGTAGTAGCCCTTGATAACGCCCAGCCCCTTGACCATTTCAGCGTTCCCACAACAAAAGCCGACCCGCCAACCGGCCATGTTGTAGCCCTTGCTCATGGTGGTGAATTCCACACCCACGTCGGCGGCGCCGGGCGCCGAGAGAAAGCTGGGCGGTTGGTAGCCATCGAAGGCGATATCGGCGTAGGCGAAATCGCTGATGACCATGAAGCCATACTGTTTCGCCAATTTGACAATCTCGACGAAAAACTCCGGTTCGACCGTTTTCGTCGAAGGATTGTGAGGATAGTTGATAATCAACAATTTGGGCCGAGGATACAAATGTTGGCAGGTGTAGGCGATATTGCGGAGGAATTTCTCGCTGTCGGCCACTTCCAGCGCAATCACGTTGCCCGACGCCAAGGCAATGGCGTACGTATGCACGGGGAAGTAGGGAGCCGGCACGATTGCGGTGTCGCCGGGGCCCATCGTGGCCAGGCACATGTGCGAAAAACCCTCTTTCGAGCCCAGGCAGACCATCACTTCGTGGTCGGGATCGAGCCGCACGCCGTAGTTCCGGTGGTACTTGCTGGCCACTTCGCGGCGCAGGTTGATGATCCCGTTCGAGGTGCTGTACCCATGGTTGTTCGGGTCGTGGGCGGCTTCGGTGAGCTTCTCCACGACCAAGCCTTCGGGCGGGTCGGACGGATTCCCCATACCCAAATCGATGACATCATTCCCCGCCCGGCGTTTCTCGTACAGCAGCCGATTGATGCGGCCAAACAAATACGGCGGCAACCGCAGCACGCGAGAGGCCAACTGGATTTCAAATGGATTCGCAGGAGAATCGCCCGGGGCGTTCATGGCAGTTTCATCGGCAGGCGGAAGTGTTTTCCCCAGAAGGACGGGGCAAACAACCATCCTACGGGCTGCCTGATATCTCGTCAAAGCAGGGCGGGACGACGCCCGCCGCCTTTTCGATGTCAAAAACCGACCATTTCACGAAACGCAACGTCCCGCCAAACCAGCACACACGGAGTAACGGCGGCTTCAATCCCTTGTCAGATCGAACCTTCTTCCTTACACTTGGCTCAATGTTAAATAAACCTCGCGCGGCATGGTCTGGCGCCGTTGCATCCGGCGCGAATGTCGTAAAGGGCAATGTCGTAAAGGGCCCTGTTCACATTTGCCCAGGCTACCCGCTGGCGTCAAAGAAATCGCAAGTATAAATCAAGTAATAACTTGCGACCAAAAGAGGATGTAGCTCAGTTGGTAGAGCAACGGACTTTTAATCCGTAGGTCCTGGGTTCGAGCCCCAGCATCCTCACTGGAGGAGTGTTTCGGTGTCCGTGAGGCCCGATGCGATCGTAATTTCTGCGGGGTTTCTCCCTAAGTGAATGTTTCAAGGTCGCGGTAGCACTCCTCCAACTCGTAACGAAGAGCCTCGTTTTCAAAGGAAACGGGGCTCTTTGCGTTGGTGAACGCGTGTTCAGTTTTGCATGATCACGCAAAATGACGTAGATTTCAGATACCTAAGCAGGGTCGCAAGACCGAGATTGAAATATTCACGAGAAAACCATGGATCCCAAACAGCTCACGCTGCGCGCGTGGTTTGCTTTGTTCGAGCCCGTTTATTTGGCTGGCTCGAAACCGGCAACGCTTCGCGAATATCGGTTCACGCTCACGAAGTGGGATGCGCTCACAGAGAACCCGCCGTTGGCCTCGATAGACACCATGGTGCTGGCGGCGTGGCAAGCGAAGCTGTTGCAGATCCCGCTGGCACGGCCCACGGTGAACAAGCATTTGCGGCACGTCCAGCATTTGCTGAACAAGGCCGCGCAGCCCGGGCCGCGTAATCGAGACGCTCGCGGTTTGCTTCCTAGTGCGGCGTGGGTTCGGCCGCTCAAGTGCTTGAAGCACTTGCCCGCAT
>QIKY01000061.1 GCA_003233175.1 Planctomycetaceae bacterium
GCAGGTTAATTCCTGCCAATCTCAGAGCGCAAATATCGTGCCAAAGCAGCGTAAAATCTGAGGTGCTTATGTATAAACAACAGGGCGGGAATCCAGCCGACTTGCGTACATCGCTGGATTCCCGCCTGCGCGGGAACGACGGTGCGTTGGATTCCCGTCACTTATTGTCCGGCCGCTGCTCAATTTACGCGGGGTGTTTCGGCAATCGGCGCAGTCGGGTGATCGTCAAGCCACTGTAGAACTTCGCTCAGGATATCGACATCGGGCGGCATTTGGCGGCTCACTAACAATTCGCCTCGCCGCAAGCCTTCCTCAAACCGGCCAAGACGCCCGCTCATTTCCAGCAGAAAGCTCTCGGTTTCCTGGCTGGTGAAATCATGCCGCAGCAGTGCAACCACGCCGCCGGTTCGCTGACGCGTGAGCGAGGCAAGTTGGCGCTGGTCCGCTTTGATGAGCAGTCCGTTTCGATACGCGCGGCGCAATTCCCCCGTCGAATTAAACTGATAAACAGGATCCTCCCCGAAATAAATACTGAAGGCGCCATGGCGGCGAAAGCCGCACACAATCGGCGCCAGTTCTTCTGAAGTCGCGTTCGACGAAGAGGCCTTTGGCGCCAGCTCTATTCGGCGGAGCAACGCCGTGGCTTCGCGAATCAGATCTTCACGGGGGTGTTCTTCTCGCGCCATGAATCGCCCTGTAAGTTGCCGGTTGAATCGGAACCTACGATATCGCGCCGGGCGGGGGTTCGACAAGAGGCTTCGCGGTATCGGCCCAACGACCGACATCGAGAGTCAGATTTGCTCGCTCGCGGCGACAAATTTTGCGAATGTCGGCTTGCACGGCGAAAAAGGCGTGTACGACGTCGGGGTCCCACTGCGAACCCGAACCGCCCTGGAAAATGGCGTGGACTTTTTCCTCGGGCATGCCTTTGCGGTAAGGCCGGTCGCTGGACATGGCATCGTAGGCGTCGGCCACTGCGCAAATGCGCGCCAGCCAGGGGATAGCTTCGCCGGCGAGTTGGTGGGGGTATCCGCTGCCATCCCACTGCTCATGATGATGCAACACCACGGGCAACACATTGGAGAGTTGTTTGATATCGGCCAGAATTTTACAGCCTAACTCAGGATGCATTTTGATCTGTTCGAATTCGACTTCGGTCAATCGCCCCGGTTTTCGCAGCACGCTGTCGTTGATGCCAATCTTGCCGATATCGTGGACCAGCCCCGCCATGTAGAGCGTGTTGAGCGTTTCATCATCGCACCCCAATTCCTGCGCGAGCCTGACGGAAATTCTCGCCACGCGATCACTATGGCCGCAGGTGTAGGGGTCTTTGGCGTCGATGGCCGATGTCATGGCTTGCACCACACTGGCCAAAAATTCCCGCTGCTGGCGATAAAGGTCAACATTTCCGCTATGCGTTCCCAGAATCGCAGCCACGGAACTCAGCAGGCTGGCTTCGACGGTGCCGAATTCTAGTCCATCCACCTGATTAAACGCCACCAGCCAGCCAAACAAATTCTCGCCTTCGCTGAGCGGCGCCACGATCAACTGGCGAATCTCCGGGAACGGCCAGCCTGGCGCCTGTGTGACGGGAAGATTCGCCACGTGCGGGCCACAGCCGGGGCCTAGTTCAAGTTCCTGGATGAGTTGCTCCAATTGCTCGACATCGAGCGGGCATTCGCCATGAACAATCAGACTGGATTCGGTGCGAGCCTGATAGGTTGCTTCATCGGCGTCGGCCACGGGCGCGTAGTAGATAGCGACCGATTCAGCCGGCACGCACTCAATCAGCCAATCGAGCGCGAGGCGGCCCATGTCGTTTTCGGAACTGGAAATTCGCAGATTGCGAGTGACGCCGTAAAGCAGGCTGATTTCTTCGTAGGTGGAGGAGAGGTTGTCCGACAGTTTCTCGACTTCTTTTTTGGCGAGATCTTTTTCTACTTCGGCGAAAAACTTTTGCGTTACCGCCTCCGCCAATTTGATGAGTGCTCGCGCCGGCCAAACGGTTTGCCGTTGGGCCCACGCCACGACCTCCGCCGCCGAAGCGCCCAGAGCCGTTGCTTCGGCGCTCGCCTCGCATTCATTGGTGATTGTCTTGGTGAGGAATTTGCCGACGGCAACCGAGGCCGCATTGCCGATTGCGTTAAGAGGAATGGCGAGCACGAGCAGAGCGCCTGATTCGGCAATCACTTCAGCCTTGCCGCCGCGCGAGACGGCGCGCACCAATTCGGCGGTGACAACGTCATCAAAGGAAAATCCGTCGCGAGCCGACCATTCCAAATTGCCGGTGTTGCCGTCGAATTGTGAAAATTCGGCCCCAAACCACTCTCGCAACTCCTGCAAACGAGCAGACGCCGCGCGTTTCGCGGCGGGAGCGGAACATCGCGAGGTGGGTGAAACTTCTGACATCGCTGCGAAGCAGGTATTTAGCGAAGGGGGCATTTCAGGTCACTCGAAAAAGAGACGTTATTGTCACCCTGGTGCGCGGTGCTTGCTTTTCCGCCCCCGCCCTCGTCGTGATGCGCGCCAAGTAGTGCAACTCTAGGTCGCGAATCGACTGCGGGCAATCATGACGCACTCGAAGACGCACTTTCGCTGCATTCGGCGTGTTGCTCGGCGGCTTGGCGAAGCTGGGTTTCGATGCGGCTCCATTGCCGCGCCAGAAGTGCAGGACCGATTTTCTTCGACCACTCGTGGATCGGCGAGCTGTTTTGGTCGACGTCGAGGTGAAATACCATGGCGTCTGGTCCGACGCGGGTCCTCAAACGGTTTCGATGTTCCTCGACCATGCAGTGGATCCGAAATGGGCGCGTGTTGGAGAATCTTAGGCCGGTGGTGAAGGTCAGCTCCAAACGATGTTGCGCTGGCGCCAAGCTGAGGATTGCAGCAATGGCCCAACTTGCGTCGCGCGGCGGTCGGACAAACAGTCGGGGCTGCACGAGTGCGGCGTCTAAAAGTTGCAACAGGCGTTTCGGCCCCCAGCGTCGGGCCAATCGCCGCAGCAGGATTTGGTCCAGCGGACCGGCCGATCCTCCCAGCGTGATGGCGTCGAGCGTTTTGGTCGGCGGGCTCGGCCACTCCAGATGCCCCGCCGCCTTCGCCGCTTCTATAATGGAAAATGGGTTATGGGAGTATCTGGCGAAGCCTTCGGCGTCAAGAACCAGAAACCGCGTGCAAATGTGTTGCCCTTTTCGATCACTGTACTCGCCGCCGACGGCCTGAGAAAATGCGACCACGGGCGATCCATTGTTGAGACGAAAAAAGTTGACGCTCGCCGCGAAGGGATGGCTGTCGACCAAGGCGTCGTGGGCGGGCCCCCACGTGGAAAGTTCCAGCGAGGTATTGGCGTCAATACCGCTGCTGGCGGCGCAAATTTGATAGCCCGACATTCGGTCGGATACTTGCGACGCATAAATCGCCTGCTCGATATGCAACGGGCGTTGCTCGTAAAGATGCTCGCTCAATGGGACGTCCTGGCAGTTCAAAAAGGAGTCGGGAAGTGCGTAAGGGGGGAGAACGTTGCATTGGCCGCGGCCCCGCTGAAGGCCTACCGCCGCTGCAAGTACTACGATTTTTTGCGTCTTTGCCGACTGCGCCGATCTTCAAATTGTTTGAGGAGCCAGAGAAAGGGTTCTGTCACGCCGCGCGGCTCCACTCGCAACGGCACCCGCACAAAAGTATTCCAATCGCGGCGCACGCCGCAGGAACCCACCACGCCGGCGGCGAAGAAACGGCAGCGGTCCCAGCGTTGTTGGCAATGTCCCCAAACGCCGGCCGCATAACGCTCGGCGAATGCTGGAGGCGAATCGAAACAGGTGTTGCATTCGTCGGCTTTGGTGAACACGATCGCCAGCGGGTAATTTTGATCTTTCCGTTGGCGTTGTTCGTTCAACTCGCGAAGGTAGCTGAGGATTTTCATTCCCGTGAGGTCATGGCCGCGATCACCGTTTTCCAACCGTCCCGCATCGATCAGTAATAAAGCGCCGGTGCATTTAGAAAGAAAAGCTCGAATCACGGGGTAAGAATGCGGGTGGTTGATTTCCTCCAGCAGGGCTTCTCCGGCCATATCGGGGATCATGATTTCCAGGGGGTGGCGCCGGTTGCTCATCATGGCCTGATAGTGCATCCAATTCCAACGATCGGGTTCGTTGGGCGTTTTGTCGGGAAAATCACAACGGGCCAGGGCCGCGATGGTCGCCTGTTGCAGAGAAATCGAAAACGCGCCGCGCGCCAGGAGTTGCAACTCCGAATTGCACGACGAAAGCATGTCGGTGAGCATGCCCAGGTAGACCGTTTTCCCGGCGCCGGCGGCGCCAATCACGGCGATCATTTGCGGCTCCACCTGCTGGTCGTTCGCCTGATGCGCCAGCGCCATCGGCGCGTGGCACAGGTGGCACAGTTCGGAGTCAAATGTGTTTCCCTCGCCGCAAATAAAGCAAGCGATCGGTTTCATGTATTGCGCCAAACGATAAGATTCGAGCGGCACAATCGAATGACGACTTGTAATGGGTGATGTCATGGCGTCTCCGCAAGGGCATTCATTGATTCGGTAAGTTGATGGTCGCGTTGGGCGGCTGGCTCGCCTTCGATGGAATCGAAGTCGGCGAAGGTGGTTGCCAAGTCGGCGGCGCCCAATGCGCAGCGGAAGCCAATGTTGCGCCGCCGCGAAAGCGGGTTCTCTCCGCTTTGAAATTGGCAAGCGGCCTGATTGGCGAAGTAGGTGTCAAACGCGCCGCCGCGGATGCTCCTCATGCCGGAATTGGTTTCGATGCGAGCTTCCGGCGGCTCCCAGGCGCCGAAGGAATCGGCGGTCCATTCCCACACGTTGCCCACCATTTGCAGCACGCCGCCAACGGTGGCGCCTTCTGGGTGTTGGTCGACGCCGACGGTGCTCTGACCATCGCTAGCCCACAGCCGGGCCGGCGAATCGGCGGGCGTATCGCCCCAGGGGAATTTGCGCTGGACGGGGCGCCGGTCGCCGACCGAAACCGGCCAACTCGCCGCCTTGACCCATTCCGGGTCGGTCGGCAAACGCTTGCCCACCCAACGCGCGTACGCCGCCGCCTCATACCAGCAAACGCCCACCACCGGGTGCGTTTGCAACTCTTTCAGATGCCGCCCGTCGCGCCAAAAGCGAGGGCCTGGGTGATCGGTCTGGTCGATGAAGCTCAACACGGCGGGCCATATTTCAGGATCCCAGAGCGACATGTCTTCGTAACCACCGGCGTCGACAAACTTCTGAAATCGCTGATTCGTGACCGTGTGTCGGTCGAGGTAGTAGGTCGTTACATGCACCAAGGCGCCGAGCATCGCGTCCTCTTCTGCGTCTTCTTCATTACCGTTGAGGGCCCGCCACGATTCCATGAACACCGCCCCCTCCGGCGTAAAAGCCATGTCGTCTTCCAGACATTTGTGGGCGTGATTTACGGTCTCGGGTTCTAGGTCGGCCGCGATTTGCGGTCGGAGCAACAGCGCACATCGATTCTGCACGAACATCTGCCGGACGAGGTCGTGTGTTTCGAGGATGTCGTCTTGATGCTCCGCCGCCCCCTCGGCACAAGGTTCTTCCTCGTCGGCTTCCGACTCCGGAAAAAATCGGCGAAGCGACGACAGCCAGCTCGACCAAAACACTCCCGCCGCCACCAGCGGCAGGGAAGAGCGAAACAGCAGGCATGCGCCGGCGATGGCCAATAAGGCGAACCCGCCGCCAGCGTACGCAGCCCAATTAGGATCTGATTTTGATTCCATAGATTTATTGTACACGTTCACGGGTTTGGAGCCGCCGGACAGATTGCTATCGCAACTCCACGCGCCTTGGGCGGAAATCCAGACGTCGCTCGGAGGTTTTCGGGCGGACATTTTAACGCAGAGAACGCAAAGAGGCAGAGGGCCGCAGAGGACGGGCGGCAATTATCTCGGTCCACGTTGACGATGCAATGCAATCGCACAGACGATGAACATCGACGATATTTGATATTCTTGCCTCTCGTCATTTCGTTCTTCTCTGCGGCCCTCTGCCTCTTTGCGGCCTCTGCGTTTCCCGTCTTCGTAACCGTATATCGGTTATTCGCTGTGGATAAATTGCTGTCGCAAATTCCCGCAGCGCCGTGAACGGTTACGATTTATTTACGTCTTGTTCGGCGTTTGGCGACATCTTGCTGGAGTTTGGCGAATTGCGCCTTGATCGAATCGGCTACAGGATCGGGTTCGTCTCGCGGTGCGTTCGCCTGCGGTTCGGAAGCAGTGCGTTGCGCCGCCGGCGTTTCCAACTGCTCGGCCGCAACGACGCGTTTTTCCAGCAACGTTCGCACGTACTTTAAATCTTGTTGCAATTGGTCGGACCGCGTGGCGACTTCTTGTTTCTGTTCGAAAATCGTCTCTTGCAACTCCGCCGCCCGACTGCGAACCAGTTCCAGTTCGGCTTCCAACGCAGCCCGCTGTTGCTCCGAGGCGAGCAGTCGGTCGGCTTCGGCGCCGCTCACCGGCGGCCCTTCAGCATTCAGGTTCGGGTATTGCGACGCCTCCACCTTAAACTCCTCCAGCAATCGCAGGGCGTTGGCGAGTTGTTGGTCGTGATGATCAAAGTGCGCGGCCAGCGAATCGGCGTCGCTGCGCTGGTGTTCGAGTTCGCGTGTGCGGTCGTCGAGTTGGCTCTGCACCAGCTCCAGTTCTTTTTCCTTCGACGCCAACGAAGCTCGGAACACATGCAGTTGTTCAAAGAGTTCGTCCACCAACTGCTCCAAAGCTTGGAAGTCTTCGCGAAAACCTTGCAGCGAATCCCGGTAGGGGCGCCCTTTTTCGAACAACTTTGTTTTCATAAGCGTTCAGCAGTCCTGCGTCCGAAACCGGCGCAAAAGAGGCTTGTGATAACCGAACCCAGCGCACCGAAAACCGATTGCCAGCGAAGCATGAGCGCAGTCGCACACACGCGGCGGTGAGCAACACAATATTCCAGCGGCCAGACGAACGTCCTGTGGTCGATGTGTGTTTAACTTCAAGCGGCCGAATAGACCGCATTCGCATCACGAGGATGCAAGTGCGTCGCACCTTGCCGCGTGAGGGGCATCCGCCACAAATCGTGAGAGAAATTGCGAGAACTCGCCTGGCGGAATACACCCATCTAAAACGTAGGTCGGAAAACCGACTACGTCAAATTTATAGAGTGAAGAAAATTATCCATGCCATAGGGGCTGTCCCGAAATAAGATCCTTCTGTTCGCAACCGCTCGCAAGACATGTAACGCTGAACCGTGAAAGGCAAGAAATATTTTCTTGAATCGTGGAAGTGAGAGTACTGTCCCGGACGCTTCGTCAGCCGATGAGTGTTAGCGAACGGTTTCCAGCATTCGTTCATCAGCCGATGAGCTAGCTCACGGTTTGCAGCATTCTCGGAGAACCGGACGCTAACGCGTTCCGGATGATCTGCGCGGTGTTTTTGGCAAGATCGACGCAACCACCTTTTCGGGGAGAGGTGTATGAGACGTTCCGACCTGTTCATGAAGAACCCAGGCTATGCGCCGCTCGATCCGAAATGAAATACAGAAGTTATTTCACGACGAGCCCATAGTGTTATGGGATTTTCATCAATCAGGCGAACCAGGCTGCAATCCCCTCATTAAAATCACTGAAGAACCAGGAATGTCGATTACTCCTGCTCCTCGGCGGAATTGTCGGAACTTGGCAAGTTGAATCGCGGACAGATCTCGAAGCTCGTCGGCGTGGCGCCGATGAACTGCGACTCGGGAAGAACGCAGGGCCACCGAAGAACGCAGGGCAGTCGATCGTACGTGCGTCGCGTTCTTTACATGGCGACGTTGGTCGCCACGCGGTTCAATCCTCGGATCAAAGCGTTTTACCAACGTTTGCTCGCCAAGGGCAAACCGAAAAAAGTTGCGTTGCTCGCTGCGATGGCAAAGGCGCGAGGGCGGACCCTCTGTCGATCCTGAGCGGAAGTCAAGCCGCGCCAGACAGCGGCCATACACCTCAAACCGTCTTATCAGAAAGGAATTCAAAAATGTTTTTTGAATCGGCTATTGACCCAAATTAAGACCGTCGCTCTGCGTTGAAATGCCCGCCTGGAAACCGCCGAGCAATGTCTGAACTTCCGCCGGCGCTGCCGGAAATTTGCGATGACATCTAGCCGGCAGTTCAAAACCCGTGAACGGTTGCTGTTTTTCTTTCGTGCCGTTCGTGTATTTCGTGGTTGTAAAATGACCCCGGCGAAAGGATGGAACAAAAGAATGTCACCGCGCAGGTTGTCGTAAGGCGAGCGGCGGAAAATAACTTATCCGCACGCAGCGCGAGTCCGTGACTATTTTTGGGTTCCCACTTACGCGGGAATGAGCGTTTGCTGATTCACTCGCTTGCGCTTCGTGCTTGTATTAAGTAAATTTTCATCTGCCGCTCGCCTAAAGGGAACCACGAAAGTCACGAAC
>QIKY01000059.1 GCA_003233175.1 Planctomycetaceae bacterium
CGGTTGCGTGCGCGATGAACTGCTCGGCATTCAGCCCGCCGATTACGATATCGCGACCAGCGCCACACCAGACGACGTGCGCCGCGTGTTTGGTTTTGGCCGCACCTTGGCCATCGGCGCCGCCTTCGGTGTGATTACCGTTCGCGGTCCTCGCGAAGCCGGTTTTGTGGAAGTAGCCACCTTTCGCCAAGACGCCGAGTATTCCGATGGCCGCCGACCCGACGCCGTGCATTTTAGCTCCGCGGAAGAAGACGCCAAGCGGCGAGATTTCACCATCAATGGCCTGTTCTACGACCCGCTCGAAAAACGCGTGATCGATTACGTCGGCGGGCGCGACGATCTGGCGCAGCGGCGCGTGCGCGCCATCGGCGATCCGCACCAGCGCATCGCCGAAGACAAACTACGCATGCTGCGCGGCGTGCGTTTCGCCGCTACGTTTTCCTATGAACTGGAAACAGAAACCTTTCTCGCGATTCGCCGGCACGCGGCCGACATTCACGTCGTGAGCGGCGAACGCATCGGCGTGGAAATGAGCCGCATGTTAGCGCATCCGACGCGCGCCCAAGCCGCCGAAATTTTGCGAGAAGCCGGGCTTTGGCCGCACGTCTTGCCGGAATCGAACAGCCTGATTCCGCTGCCTTCCGAACCCCCGACCACTTGTTGGAATGCGACATTGGCGATGTTATCCGCCTTGCAGGACGCCAGTTTTCCGGCGGCCATGGCGATCGTCTTGCGGGAAACACTGCCCTCGGATCTGCACCAGCCCAAACGCGCCCGCGCCGCGCATGTGCGTTCGACCTGCCGACGTTGGCGCCTAGCCAACGATATCGTCAGCCGCGTGCAATGGTTGCTCGAAAACGAGGACCTGATTCGCAATGCGTGTGATCTTCCCTGGCCGCGCGTGCAACGTATTTTGGCGGCGCGGCGAGCCGAAGAACTGCTGGCGTTTTGCGCCGCCGTGGCCCAGACGCTCGACAGTCGGCCGGACCACCTTGATTTCTGCCGGGAAAAAATGCGGCTGCCGCAGGATGTCTTGAACCCCCAACCGCTGATTTCCGGAGCCGACCTAGCCGCAATGGGCGCCGCTCCAGGACCTCTCTACGCCCAGGTTCTCACGCAGGTCCGCGATGCGCAGTTGCTTGGCCAAATCGATTCGCCTGAGGCCGCGCGGGCCATGGCGGAATCGCTTCTCAAACGCGAGCAGCAAGCCTGAGGGTGACAACCAGACGATCCATGCGGCGTTCCGAAGGCGGCAAACCGTGTCTGGCAAACGGCTGACGAAGCATGATAGGCCGTTTGGATTGTCGTGATTGCAATACTTGTCGTGGGCTTTTTAGTCGCGATTATACGTCTCACGGCTACCAATGGCTTGCGGTTAAACGAAAATTCGCCATTTTCAACCGTGAGCGGTATATTCACCGCATTTGTGCGAAAAACAACCTATTATTCCCCCGGGCAGAAGTACGCATTCGTTGCAGCACTCACAATACCCATCGGCGACAAGCTCATTATGCCGTTTTTGAAACACGCGACTCGGATCAAACGCTTCGCCCGCGACACAACGGGCGCCGTGGTCGTGGAGTATGCGCTCGCTCTGGCCATGATTGGCGGCGGACTGGCCGTTTTCGCCGAATCGACCGGAGCGTCGGTTCGGGAGGTTGGCGAGGAGATGGCGGCCGGTCTTGCGCGGGCCGAGGGTCCCGATTCCAACGGCCCTTCCGGCGCCGCTTCTCATGATTGCGCCAACGACTTGTCGCTGGCGGCGATTTCGTCGAACGCTCCCGCCGACCCGCTCTGGTGGCGGATGACGCCGTTAGTAATGGCCGCCGCCACGTTGCTGCTGCTCTTTGCAATGAACAAGTGTAAGCGTCCCGCCGCGGACGTTGAGCCAGAAAAAGAGCGGGCCGCCGTTCCCGATGAGCAGCTCTTTGCGAAACGGCAACAGATCCTGCGATTGCTCAAGAACGATATGTCGGCGGTTTTTGAAGGTCGTATCACGGCCGGGCATATTATGTCGCGGCGGCTTAGCACGGTGGCGCCCACGGCGACCATTGACGAAGTTCGACATCTGATGAAGACCCAAAAAATTCGTCACATGCTGGTGCGCGGAGGCGCTGGCGAGTTGCTGGGAATCATCAGCGACCGCAATGTGCGAGGTTCACAAGATACGACAGCCGCCGAACTCATGACCGCCGACCCGTTGACGATCGAATCGTCGGCCACGCTCGACCCCGCCGTGACACTCCTCATTAAGCGGCAAATGTCTTGCCTGCCGGTCGTCGACGCGGGGAAGCTTGTCGGCCTACTCACATCGACCGACCTGCTCATGACCTTGCAATGTGTTTCCCAAACCCTGAAGCAACTGGCCAACGAAATGGCGCCGCCGGCGGAACAGGCGTAGGTGTTTTTATGACCCGTTCAAAAATACAAGATGCAGCGTCGCGGGGCTTGTGCTCCCTTACGATGCTCTTGCCGGCGCTAGTGTTGGCGGTATTGTTGGTAACGACCTTGCCCGGCTGCGGCGGCGCGGCGTCCGACCTTTCGCCCGCCGTGCAAGCGGTCGCCCGTTTGGCGACGCCGCCCGCCTCGGGCGCCGCCCACATTTCGCCAGGCAACCCAGACGAGGCCCAGCCGACCGAGCAGGAAACAGAACCGGCGCTCAAATTCAAACCGCCGTATCCTGATCGGACAAATCCTTTCAAACTGCCGAATGTTGCTAGGTCGGTTCGACGAAAAATGCGCGATGGCGCCTCAGTGGCTCTCAAGGGGTTTGTCAGCGTGGACGGTGTTCAGGCGATTTTGGAGGTCAACGGCGAGTTGGGCGCCTATCGAGAAGGCGACCAAACCGACGGCGTTCTGGTTGTGCAAATATCGCCGCCCAACGTGATTCTGCAACGCGGCCGCACACGCTGGACCGCCACTCTGTTCGAAGGCGGCTAGCAGCCCGCAAGGCGGGGCCAAACAATTGCCGCCAATGTTGTCTCCGCCACAGGGCGCCAAGACCTCCTGCGGCGTCGGAGTTCACGCGGCAATATGCGGCGGGCGAAAAGGAAATCCGGCTCCTGGCCGGCCAACACTTGATTACCGCCGCGCCGTATGCCATGCTCAGCGTTCTCGGTTATTCTCCGCTATTCTCAGAACGTGTTTTGAAATGGAAAGTTACGATGGCCTGCCAAGGCCGTTGTACGCCTCGAACCTCTGTACATCGACGGTCTTGGCAGGCCATCGTACTGGTGGGTCGCATTTCGAAACATGTTCTCCAACGCGTCGAGCAAGGTCGAGAAGTGTAATAATCCGAGCAGCGATTCCCACCAGGAGATACTTCCATGCGGCGCGGTTATGCGATTTCTCTAATTTTTCTGCTCGTTTTTTTGATCGTTTCGCCGCCCGCCCAGGCGCAAGAAGACGCCAACGCGGTCTCGCCTGTTGCGCCGGTCGAAGCTCCGGCGGCAGCTGACGCCCCAACGGTTGGGGTTGCAGAAAAGACCGCCGTCTCTGCTGAAACGCCCGCCGAGGAAACCACGGCGGCAGGAACGTCTTCGCCTGCGGCGAAAATGTCGTCGGCCGACGTGGTCTATGCCTTGGTCACGCTGGGCGTTGGTATCGCGGTGGTGCTGGGCCTGATTATATTCTTGCGCGTCAATGCGTTTATTGCCTTGATTTCGGCGGCAATGCTGGTCAGCCTGATGGCGCCGGGCGATTTCGCCGTCAAAATGAGCCGCGTGGCTTCCGCGTTTGGCTCGTCTGCCGGCGGTATTGGCATCGTGATTGCCTTGGCCGCCGTGATCGGAAAATGCATGCTTGACAGCGGCGCGGCCGATCGAATCGTGCGCGCGTTCCTGCGTCTATTGGGTGAAAAACACGCCCCCATCGCGCTCATGGGCAGCGGCTTTGTGTTGGCCGTGCCGGTGTTTTTCGACACCGTGTTCTATTTGCTGGTGCCGCTGGCGCGTTCGCTCCACAAAAAAACCGGCAAGCAATATCTGAAATACATTCTCGCAATTGCCGCCGGAGGCGCGATCACGCATACGCTCGTGCCGCCGACGCCCGGTCCGTTATTGATGGCCGAAAATCTGGGGGTTGATGTCGGACTGATGATCATGGTCGGCGCCTTGGTGGCGTTGCCGGCGGCGATTGTCGGCTTGCTGTTTGCCGGCTTCGCTGACCGCATCATGAAAACCCCCATGCGTTCATTGGGCGGCGAACCCGACCCCGAACCGATTCCCGACGACCAACTCCCCGGGCTCTGGCTTTCGCTGGCGCCGGTGTTGTTGCCGGTCGGTTTGATTTCCATCAGCACCGTGCTCACAACACTGGCCGATTCCCAACACGCCGCCCGGCTGCAAGTGGTCGACATCTCGGATTGGTCGGCTTTTCAGCGGCAGGTGGCCGAACAAGATAGCGCCGGCAAAGGTCCTGGCAAGTTGATTCTGGCGAATTCCGCGTTTTCCGAGGCATCGCGAGCGGCGTTGCGTTCCGGCGGGGAGCTTGATTCCGCCACGAAAGAGCAGATCGTACATGACCTAAACGAACTGTTGCGAGACAAAAAATTCTACCAGGAAGAAGCGTTTCTCGGCGTGGCCTTGCAAAAAGTCGCCAAGCAGAAACTTGGCGCGAATCTGGTGCGGATGAAGCAGGTCGACGTGGAGCGGATGAATCGCTCCCTGTTGGAATCGGCCTACCCTGGTGTTGTGTCTGGCTACGAGTGGAGCACGCCGCGCCGAAAAATGGCCGACGCCAGCGCCGTATTCGGCAACGCGAATTTCGCCTTGCTGCTTTCCACCGTGATAGCTATCTGGACCCTGGCCAGACAGCGCGGTTACACGCGTATGGAAATCGCGCAGGTGGTGGAAGGCGCGCTGATGAGCGGCGGCGTTATTATTTTGATCACGGCGGGCGGCGGCGCCTTTGGCGCCATGTTGAATGACGCCAAGGTGGGCGACGCCGTTCAGGCGTTGTTCGAAGGGCAAGAGGGCGCCAAGAGCGGCATGGCGTTCTTGCTGCTAGGCTTTTTGGTGGCGGCGGTGCTGAAAGTCGCCCAAGGATCGAGCACCGTGGCGATGATCGTCGGCTCCGCCATGGTGGCCGCGATTGTCGCCGGACAAGATCTAGGATTCAACAAAGTCTATTTGGCCACGGCCATTGGCGGCGGGTCCTTGATCGGCTCCTGGATGAACGACAGCGGGTTCTGGATCTTCTCCAAGATGGGCGGTCTGACCGAAGGAGAATCGCTGAAATCTTGGTCGATCATGCTGCTGTTCCTGGGCTTTGTGAGCCTGGGAATGAGCGTATTGCTGGCGAACATCATGCCGCTGATTTAACGCCGTGGTCGCAAGGAAGCGTGAAAAAATGGCTTCCCCTCTTATGGCGTGCGGCGAAACAGGCGTCTGAGTGGTCGCAAACGGGTGCGATGGTGTGCGTTTTCGCGCGCTCGATGTGAATTATGCGCACTTGGAGGCGTGGGGGCATAGCGGCCGAAACTTCGCATGTTCACTTTCTTTAGTGAATATCTCGACTGTTTCGGTGTTTGAATAGCAGGTAGGGCGTAGATGGTATGTAAATTGCACGGTAAAATTACGAGTAAGTGATTCGAAACAAAGATAGGTTCAGCTCCTACCCAACACCAAGCTGAGCTTTTGAGTAGTGCGTCCCTCCCCCGCTCCACAATACCCGCTTTTGGCTCGTCGTATGCTGGCGAGTAAATCGGTTTCTTGCCCATGAATCGACGAACTGTTCTCAAATGGCTGAGCGTGATGCTGGGCTCTGTTTGTGCTGCGGTCGTCGCGGCGCCCGGAATCAGTTACGTGGTTTCCGTTTTTCGGCGCGGTCCTTCTTCCGAATCGACGCTGAAGCGGGTGATGCGATTGAACGACCTGCGGGTTGGCGAGCCGGTTATGGCGCCGGTTGTGGGCTCCAGCCGAGATGCCTGGACCGCCTATTCCGAACAGACGATTGGCCGCGTCTTTCTGGTTCGTCGAAGCGACGAAAACACGCCCGAGGAGAAATGCAAGGTCGATGTTTTCAGTTCGGTGTGTCCTCACTTGGGCTGCGCTGTTTCGATCGATGCAACCGGCAAGGCTTTCGGGTGTCCTTGCCATAACGCCGCCTTCGATGCACAAGGAAAAAAAATCGCCGAAGCGAAGCTGGGCCGCCCCAACAACACGCCGCGAGATCTCGACGCGTTGGAATGCAAGCTGGTGCAAGATGAATCGACCGGAGAGTGGTGGGTGGAAGTGAAGTATGAAAAATTTGAACTGGGGCTGACCAAGAAAGTCGTCAGAACGTGAACGAAACCCAGGACGTCCTTTTCCGCCAAACGGTTCGACGTTTCGCGGCCGCCGTTCCAGCCGAACTCCATCACAATCAAGCTCGCCACCCACAAGCCCATTGCAGGAGTACGTCGTGCTGAAGAAATCTCTGGATTGGCTTGACAACCGCTCCGATTATCGACGCATTCTCTTGCCCTTGCGCCGCCGCGTATTGCCCAACGGGCCGAGTTGGGCGTACACCAGCGCCAGTTGCCTGTTCTGGCTGTTTTTGATTGAGTTGATCACCGGCTTGTTGCTGATGACAACGTACAGCCCCTCGACCGCCACCGCTTGGGCCAGCGTGCATTATATTGAGCAAACAACGGCTGGTTCGTTTATTCGCGGCCTGCATTTCTTCATCGCACAGGCGCTGATCGTGTTGTTGGTCGTGCATGTGATGCGGGTGCTGCTGACGGCGGCGTTTCGCGCGCCGCGCGAATTGATCTGGATCACCGGCCTGTTGTTGCTGCCGCTGATGGTGGTGTGGGCCATTACCGGCAACCCGCTTTCCGGCTCGCAAAAGGGTGTTTCGCAGATCGAAGTCGAGGGAAACATTATCGGTTCCACGCCGGTGGTCGGGAAATACATTCAAAAAATATTGATCGGCGGCAACGAAGTCGGCAACCTCACCCTGACCCATCTCTATTTCTTGCATGTTGGCCTGATGCCGATTCTCGTCATTCTGTTGTTGATGATTCATATCGCTCAGATTTACCGGCATGGGCTCTCGCAGGCGACCGCCAAGCCTTCAGCAGACCGCCAGCGTCCTTACTGGCCGTACCAAACGGTGCGAAACATGCTCGTCTTGACCTGCATGTTGGGGCTGATCTCGTTTTTCGCTTATCAATATGGCGCGCCGCTTGAAGCGCCGGCAGATCCTGAACTGGCCAACATTCCCCGCCCGGAATGGTATTTTCTTTCCCTGTTTGAGTTGCGGGGCTACTTTTCGGGCGAGTGGGAATTTATCGCCACCATGGTGATTCCCGGCGTCGTGTTGTTGTTCTTTTTGCTGGTTCCGTTCATCGACCACCTGCTCTCCGAACGCACCAGCTACGTGATGCGGTTCATTGTGGTTGTGGTCGGCGGCGCCGTGGTGGCCACGCTCACCGCACAACCGGCGCTGCGCGACTGGAAAGACGACCACTTCCAACAGGCGGCGGAGCAAGCCCATCATCTTGCCGACCGAGCGCGAGAAATCGCCGATATCAACGGCATCCCGCCGGAAGGCGCCATTACGCTTTTGCGAGACGACGCCAAAACGCAAGGTCCTCTGCTGTTCAAGCAACATTGCATCAGTTGCCATTCGCACGTTGATCAACAAGGACGGGGCTTGGCGGCGGAAAAGCCCTCGGCGCCGAATCTGTTCGGCATTGGTCGTCAAGCCTGGATCGCCGGCATGCTCGACCCCGAACGTATTGCTGGTGAACATTATTTCGGCAACACGGAGTTTGCCGACGGCGAGATGGTCTCGACGCTGGTCGACCTTTTCGATCAAGCGGAGTTGAGTGAAGAGGAGGAGAAAGGCGCGGTCAACGCATTGCGCCGCCAACTATCGCAGGTCGCGGCGGCGTTGTCGGCGGAAGCTGATGTTCCCAACCACGATGAATCCTACACCGCCGAAGATGTCGCTCAAGGAAAAGAACTCCTCACCGGCGATCTTACCTGCACCGACTGCCATCGGTTTTATGACGAGGGCGAATTGGGTTCAGCCGTAGACCTCACCGGATACGCCTCCCGAGAATGGTTAATGGCTATCATCGCCGATCCTGAGCACGAGCGGTTCTACGCCGACGACCGAAACGACCGCATGCCGTCGTTCGCCAAAGACGCCAACGACCCGCGCTCGAATTTGTTGGCGCCCAGCCGGTTGGGGTTGTTGGTCGATTGGCTGCGCAGCGATTGGCCCCGGAAAAGCGATGCCTCCGAGAATGAGGCCGCCACTAAAAGCCAGCCAGAACTCGCTCGCCGCCGCCCTTAATTGGGCAACGCCACTTTTGTGCCCAGGAACCGTCCGGAAATAAGTTCCCAGATGCAGTTCATCGAGTAGGGTGAGCCGCGGGGATCAGCCGCGACTCAGCCCTCTCACAGAACCGTACGTACGGGTCCGTATACGGCTCCTGTTTCAA
>QIKY01000056.1 GCA_003233175.1 Planctomycetaceae bacterium
CTTCGAGCAACTGGCGGCAGGTCGTTCCCGCATTCTCGGGATACTGCTCAAACAAACTTCGGGAAGTGGCCGGTTCGCTGACAACATCGACACTCCGCACACGAACGATTTCTTCCACGATCGTTTCGCCGTTTTCACGGCGAACCTTGCCTTCGACATTATGCGAAAGCCCCAGTGTTTCGGGCATGCGCTCAGCCGCTTCAGCCGTCATTTCGGCCAGTGGGTGGCTGCGAAGGTAGTGTAGGTCGGCGTAAAGGCCGTCGTCTCGCTCGACCACCGACTTGAGCACGCCGAAGCGGTCGGCCAACTTTCGGGCGCCGGTCCCGCCGTGTTGAGGATGGTCGATATTGACACGCACGCCTTCGTACAGTCCGCGAGCCAGTCGCAACGCTTCGCGCCGATAACGGCGTCCGTTCGACGATTGCAAACCGATCACTTTCACGCCGAGAATGACGCCGTTCTCTCGGTCGATGCGCACATCTTTACTGTGTGTGACTTCTTGAAGCGTAATTGTTTCAGACATCGTAGCTCCTTGGTTCAGGTTTTCGAAAACGGTTTGGCGCACAACGCCGGCGCAATGAGCATTTACAAAGCAATTCACAACGGGCGGCAACTACTGCTGTTCGGCGTGCTGTCGTTCTTTGTCGTAATCGAGCGATTCCTGCGCCGCCCAGGTGCGCGCCGAAAGCACGCCGGCGTCGAACAGCATTTTTCGCCGCAGTGTTTCTTGATGGCGGTCGCGCACCGCCACCGAAGGCGGTTCGATATTCACACGCAGCAGACGCCGTAGTTCGCCGATGTGTTTGCTTTCGGCGTCTACGCATTGAAACCGGCCGGCGCGTTGTGCGTTGGCCAACACTTTCCAAATAATGCGTTGGAACCGCCGCACATAGAACGCCTGCTCCGCCTCCGCGTTGCGAGTGAAGGGCGCTCCGGCTTCCAGAATGCTGGCATGATTATTGTTGCTGGCGTCGCCGCTGATCATGTATTCCGGCATGCACCAGCGAACACCGGCCATGCGCAAGGTTGCCTGCTCGATCGCGATAAAATTAGGACCGTGCGACGCCCCCAGCGGCCCCGGTTTGTACTGCTGCCCCTTGCCGACATCAATAATCGTTCCGGGTTCGTACTTTTGAACATAACGGCGGCGAGAGCCGTTGAACGTCGGTTCGTTGTAAGTGGCGTCGGCTTCGCTGGCGCGGAGCGTAGAAATTTGCGCCGGCGCGACGCCCGGCGCATGTTCGCGAATGAAGGCAATCGCGGCTTGCACCGCCGCCCCGCGGCGCGTGTTTCGCAGAAGTTTTTCGGCGTCTTCCAGATGCTGCCGCACGGCGTAAAAGTCGGACACGCCGCGTTTGATGTTGCGGTCGACGTTCAACTTGGCGTGCTCCACGCTGGCCGCTGGCAAATAATCCCAATCGGTTCCCGAAGCGTTCCATTTGACGAAATAACCGAGCCGCCGTTCGACATCCGACTCCGCGGTATGGATGCCGAAGGTCCAGCTTGTGGGCTCCTCGATTTGCAGCCAGTCGTCGAGCACGCGGCGGTTGTCGGGCTCCGTGATCTGTTCCGGTTCGATCAAGCGGGCATGGGTGCGTCCCGCTTTGTCGGCGTTCAACGTGAGGAAATACTCGCCGTCGCGGCGCGAACGGAGGAACAGTTCTCGTTCTAAATCGCCCACCCAATCGTTGTCGTCGAGAAACTCGTCAATCACTTCTTGAGCCGCGCCGGCGGCGCGTTGTGCTTGCAAATCCGACGTGCGCGGCGCCGCTTTGTAGGAAAACCCCGAACCGATCACGTAGTTCCCCAGGCAGCGCACCACGCCAATCGCCGCCGGGCTGGTCTCGACCAGCAGCCGGCCAGCGGCCCGCATCATGGCCAAGTCCGATTCGTTTTGCAGGAAAGGACGATTGGCGCCGCCGGCGCGGTCGCCCCGCCGGCTGACCACCGGCAGGCCGTAACCAAAGTCGGGGTCGTCTCGCAAATATTCGAGAGGATCGATCAGATCGCCCCAAGCTTCCAGAATGCTTTCCATGCGGGAGGCGGAGCGATGCATGTTTTTCTCGGAGGGCTTATCGAGCGGTCGTCCTGAAGTTGGCATCAGGTGTAAATCCTTTCCACGGAATAGTGGTGAGCGTTTGGTCCAAACTCGAACACATGCCGCAGCAGGCGGACAGCCATTTCGAGTGCGTCGGGGCCGTCGTCGTATTTATCGAGCGGGAACGCGGCCAGTTGTTCCACGAGCAGTTTTGCTCCGGGCGAACCGGCTTGAAATCGAAACTCGCCTCTGGCCAAATAGGGCGTCAGCGTGGCGCGAATTCGCGTGACTTTGTTTTCATGGTTGCGAATGCCATGCAGGGGCAGCATCATTCCCTCGGCCTTGGAGCGTTCGGCGAAAATACCGGCGAGAATACCGTGGTATTGATTCACCTCCACACCGAAGGCGTCGGGCTGAAACCAGTGAGCCAGTCGCAAACCATCGGCGACGATCTGCACTGGGTCGCGGCGTTTGAGGTCGGCGTCGACCCACATCACGCCGTTGTCGTCGAGCGCCACCATCACAAAGGCGGAGTAGTCGCTGCGTTCGGTTCCGCCCTTGGAAGGATCGAGCGCCATCACGCGCCAACGAATCCTGCTTTCGGGCGGCCAACAGTCGAACCAAATGTCTTGATGAAAATAGGCGCCGCTGAATTCCGCGCCTTGGGTCTCGACAAACCGAGCGAGGTATTCTTGAGCAAAGGCCCGCGCGCCCATTTCGCGGCGGGCCGCCGCGAATTCGTTCTCCGGAACGAGCGGGTTTTGATCGGTGGGCAGTTGCCAGCGTTGCCATTCCTTTTCTTCTTGGGCTGCTTCAAAGAGTTTGTAGAACCAGTTGCGCCCGTTGGGCGTGCTGGTGAAGATCGTCCAACCTTGTGCGTCGGAAAGCGCCGGGCGGAGGGCGTCGCGCCAGACGCTCTCTCGCATGTAGGCTGCTTCATCGACGATCAGGCCGTCTAGACCTTCACCTCGCAGGGCGGCGGGCGCGTCGGCCGATTTGACAACAATGCAGCCGCCGCCAGGAAGTTCGATCCGACGATCGCTCTCCCATTTTCCCGACCACCCCGTGTGGCACGCTTTTTTCAAATCTCTCCAAATTTTCGCGCCCACGCCGTACGTGGGCGCCACCCACCAAATATTGGCGCCATCGATCGCGCCCCGGCGCTCGCCGCGATACGCGCCATGTCCGCGAAGCGCGGCCATTAAACCCATGGCCGTCTTTCCCCAACGGCGTCCACAGGAGGCGATTTTATGTCGAGCCGACGACTTCAAGATCGGAATCTGATGCGGCAGCGGTTTGGGCAAGCAAACCATGCGCGCTGTTTCCGTACCAGTCTTCATCTTCGAGCACTCTCAGCTTGTCGTCCTGCGGCGCGGCCGATGTCGGCTGCGGTTCGTCCAATCTCCAAATGCGGCGAACCGCCGCCATCGCCGCCATGGCGTGAGAAAGATACCGGGGGTCGCCGGGCTGTTGGCGCGTGGTGCGTTCGGCTTTCGTTTTACTCTCGGCCCCTGAGCCGTCGGTGCTGACCTTGGTCGATTCCTGCGGCTGTTGGCTGGCCTCCCAAGCCTGCAACGACTCTCGGCAAATCCAATTCAGCAGGTCGGTCTGGCGAATCAGGCCTCGCTGAGAATAACTGGTGTAGTCTGTTAGGATCGAGGCTTCGGAGCATTCCAGCCCTTCTTCAACTAGGCTGACCGACACACCGCAACTGCGAGCAATTTCGACCGCTGATTTTCCCAATGCGGCGTCATGATGAAACGCCAACTGTTGTTCCGACGGCGTTTGCTGGTCTTTCTCGCGGGGCGGTTTCGCCTTGCCGTTTGCTGTAGACATGGTTTGTTCCAGGTTCAACACACACTGTTACCGCAATGTTCCGCGTCAACACAAAAGCACGCTGAAGCGTGAACTCCAACCCCGGTTCAACTCACGCTGTATTGGTATTGTTCCGCATTCGGCGTCGTCTCGCCCTGATAAGCAAACGAGACCACGCTCCGACCGGCTGAATTCTTCACTTTGATTTTTCCGAACCATTGCTCACCGCGATGGCCGCACTTGGCCACATGCACCGTGCGCCAGCGTTTCGAGTTGCGGCAATAGCCGATGATGGCCGGATGGCTGGCGGTCAGATGCACGCCAAACCCCCGGGCGGCTTCGTAGTCGGCCACGCGCTCCGTCAGACGAACGCCAATTCCCAAACCTTGGTAATCCGGCAAGGTCACGATCCGACTGATTCGTTTGCGTCCCTTCACGCCGTACATGCCCGCCGTGGCGCAAAAGGCGACCGGCTGGTCGTCGCGGCAGGCCACGAAACAGGTCGCCGAGCGAGGCAAACTGCTGCTCAAATAATGATGTCGGGCAAACATTCGCCACATTTTTTGTTTGCATCGAGAAACGCGAAGCCGGAGTTGCGGTCGCCGAAGCCGCCTCCAGTCGAGCCGTTGTTGGGCCATATCGAGAACCCAATCCGGCTCGAGCCAGGGAAGCACATCGTAATGGCAGGTCACGGCGACAAATTTTTTGCAGACGTCTCTTTTCCGCACTGCTTTCGCCAACGCCGCCGAGGCAATTTGCGCCACGGTTCGATCCACCACGCTGGTGAATTCGTCGAACGCCAACAGCGGCGGGTTTTCCAACAGGGCCCGCGCCAAGTCGCAGCGAAATTGTTCGCCGCCGGAGAGCGTACGATACGGCCGCAGCCAGGCGGGAGGACTGCCAAAGCCGACGGCGGTGAGAATCTTAACGGCCTGCTTTACGGACTCACCGCCGATGTCGTCGACCACGGCGACGTCGTCGCGCCAAGTTCGTGATCGATAAACCGCCTCGCCGAACGCGGCGCGGGCGATGGTCGACTTCCCACTTCCCGAAGGCCCCACGATGGCGCCGATGCTCCAATCTTCCTTAGCGTCGGGGAGTTCCACATCGAATACGGTTTCGGGAAGTGAACCGGTTTCCAGGCCGAACATGCCGGCAACCTGCTGCACGCGAAAACTTTCTTGCACGGGGCAACTCAGTTCGACGTGTATGGCTTGCGACATGTTATTACTTCCTTTCTTCGTTCGGTCCGTCTTGTTGCAGGCCAACTCAAATGGTGAGCACTCGGCAGGCGTATCCGGCGTTTGTCATTTGCTCGTAGACGGCTTGCTGGTCGGATTCATTTTGGCACGCCACGAGCACTTGATAGGAATCGTCCAGCTCGACTTCGGGGCGCGACGGCCGGCCGTCTTTTTTCGCCGCCGCGTTGGTTAGATCGGCCAACATCTTTTGAACGGCTGCGTCGTTGATGGTAAAGTTCCGTTGAAGCTGCTCGAGTTTTTCTACATCGGTCTCGGCCATCGCCGCCAAGGGATCGAGCGTGGCCAAAAGCTGCGCCGCTTCCTCTTCGCTGACATCGAGCACCAACGCCGGCGCCCACTGCTCCGCCGCCACCGCTGCGCGAAGATGTCCGTCGATCAACTGCAAGCGGCCGTCGTCGGTTTCACGAACCAACAGAGCGTTGGCGAAACCGATTTGCTCCAACACGCCCTTTAACGCTTTGCGTTGCGATTCAGGATGAACCCGCCAATTCAGCGGGTGCGGCTCCAATTCAGAAACGCGAACCCGCCGCAATTCCTTGATTCGATCACGAAAACGCATCGACTCCGCCTCATTGAAATGGTTGGTGAAACTCCCGGCAACGACATCGCACCATTTGAATCGTCACCGGACAATGAGCAACCGTGAGCGAACCCGGGGTCTGCGTCGACGGCTGCTTCGCACCACCGCCCGCCGCCTCGCTACGGCAACTCTTTGCCGTTGTTGAATGACAATCTGTTGCGGCTGGAGCGATGTTTGCAATGGAAACGCGAACGCACGAACCGCCAACGGTTCGCTGAATGTGGGCTGAAGAACCACGCGGCTTCCGGGGAACACGGTCAGCGGCAGCGATAACGGAGCGCTGAAGCTCAAAACTTGCCGTCCGCAATTTTCGGCGCGTCCCCGGTTTGGCGCACCCACCATAAAAACAACCGCAGCTAACAGTACGAAACGTTTCATTGTGTCTCTCCTACGAAGTCCAAAAGTTCTTGAATCAGATCTCCCATTTCCTCCGGCGACAATCGAACGTCGGACGCCGGGGGCATCTCTCCGGCCAACATCATGCGTTGCGCTTTGATAATCTGTCCCGCAGGCAACGTTTGATTTTCGTCGAAACGAATTCCGCCGCGCGGCTTGGGTCCGGTATGGCAACGCCCGCATTTGCGTTGTAATAACGACGGCCGTTCTGTTTTCAATTCCGCCTTCGGCGTGTTCTTGGCCTGCAGCGCCAATCGTTTTTTGAACGCCTTGAATTCCAGGAATTCCCGGTAGCGGGGGTCGTCTCGTTGCTGTTTTTCCAGCACCGCTTCCAATCGCACCGGTTGCCCGACGAAATAGAAAAACTGTTGCAGCGGCTGCGCCACTTGCAAGATCCGCCGACAATCACCGCCGTACACCGGTCGCGTGCTGTGGAATAACAACACCATCGCCACCGAGCCCATCAAGAGGGCTGACCATTTCGATCTAGGCACGATAAATCCTTCCTCTGGGTGTTGGAGTTCACGCTTCAGCGTGCGTCGTCTTGTAGTCCAAGCTAAAAACACGCTGAAGCGTGAACTCCAACGGCGCAGACCACTTGAAACAAACCCGCTCGTGCAATTTTTTCACGACCCGTGACCGCTCGCCTTATTGCTTCGCTTTCCACAACTGCACAACGGCGGCCGCGTCGTGAAATCGGCCCTCCCAGACCGATCTCGGAATAGGCCGGCCATGCGCCAAAACCGAAAGCCGAGCACCCAATTGAACATTGCGGGCCGATGCATACGCCAACGCCAAACGTAGTTCCGACGGCGGTAGCGACAATTCTCGCGCCGCCTGTGCGAGCGTTAGGTCTTGGTCGTATCGGTCGACGCATTTCCGAAAGCGGCGAGCGTTTTCCTCGGGCGCCCAACCGTTGCACACGCGCATCGCGTCGGCGAAGTCTTCACGATTGCGGCGAATCTCCTTGTCGATATCTGAAAAATGAAACCGCTCCAACGCTTGCTGAAGTTTTTGTTCGGCGTACAGGTCCACCCCCGAGGAAATCAGAGCTCGCAGTTGATTGGTTGTCGGCTCATTTATTCCCGTGGCGTGGCACTGCATGCACGAACCGGCATTGCGAATTTCGGCGAGTCCTCGGAATCTTGTGTGATCCTCGACGATACTTACCGGCGCCCGCTCTTGCCGCTCGCCTTTCTGATTGGCGAGGAAGTAAACCTGAAGCGCGCCTCTGGCGCCTGTTTCCGACCATTTGGGAATGCCCACGATCCATTCCTCGGCTTCGTGTTGAAAATCGCCGCCGAGGTTTTCCAGAGGATCGGTCCGATTTTCGATGATTGAGGAATCTCGCGTTCCCCAGGCGTATCCTCGATTCGCCGTGGGACGATTTTCAATCCAACGCGTTCGAGCCACCGAGACGCCGCTGGCCCCTTCGATCAAACCAAAACGAAATGTTTTGTCGTTGTCGACTTTCCAAAAACGCAGAAACTGATCTCGCGTTTTGGGAATGTTGCGTCCGCCATACAGCAGCCGGTAGTAGCTATCGCTGGAAAATGCGTCGGTCAGCTCCACAACCAGCCAATCGGCTCTGATCACCAGCGGGTAGGAATTTCCAGGTGCGTAAGGATAGCGTTTCAACACACGCCGCCAGTCGCGCCAATCCCATTGCAAACGGCGAAGGTCGATCCGCCACAAATGGCTGTTCTCCACACGTTGCGGCAGTTGTCGTTCGAGCAAAACTTCCCGACTTGCCGAAGCCGCCACGAAAGCAACCACGCCCGCCAGCTCCGCCTGCGTTTCTTCTGGAACACCGCTGGTCGATAGGTAAAAAATGTAGCCCCACTCGGCAGTGGGAATCGACGCCCTGTCTTGCCGAGCACATTCGAGATCACCGGCGCTCGCCGCGATGGCCAGCATTGCCGCACAGAATGTCTGCATGATCGGACAACCGATTTACGGAACACATGAACGAACAGAGTGACCAACACGCCGCGGCGTGCGAACGTCAACCGGGCGTCACTTGCAGTGAATACCGCCGACCGCCGACCTCCAAAATCATGGTTTCGTCAGAGAAGTCGGGTTGTTCGCCCGGCGCCGGGTTGCTCGGCGAATAACGCGGCCGCCCGTATCGTTTCACGGCTTCCACGATATCGCCCACCTGCGGGCGGCGAATCTGAGGGCTGTAGGCGGCGGCCATCAGGTTGCCTTCATCAATGTGTGGAATCCCCAGGGCATGGCCGATTTCATGACAGGCCACGCGGACCAAGTCGATCTCGTACCGCTGGGGGTTTTCGTCAATCACCCACGTCTCGGCGGTGTCGTATTTCTGTTGGACGCGCTC
>QIKY01000063.1 GCA_003233175.1 Planctomycetaceae bacterium
GAACCGCTCCGTATTTCGGATCACGCCGCCGAGCTGGACATCGGGCTCGATGCTGGTCATTTTTCGCATCAGTTCGCCGTTCATCATCATCAATGCCTGGGGCGCGGCGCCGTCGAAGAGCGTGATTTCATCGCCTTCGTCGGTTTGCAAGTCGTAGGTGAATTGATCGAGCCAGGCGAGTTTTTCCCGCTCCCAAGCTTGGTAGCCTCCCGGCGGACGCGCAGCGCCGGCCGCCGTGTAGAGCGAATCGTAGAGTTCTTCGGGCTGCATTTGCCGCAGGTAATAGCGGCTAAAGAGCGGCATTTTTTCTCGCTCCGGGGCGTCGTTTTTATTGCCAGACGTGATTTCGCTGGAGCGTGAGAATGCGTCGCTGAGAACGATCCAACGAACGAGTTGTTTGAAGTCGAAATCGTGGGCGGCGAACTGTTCGGCTAAAAGCGAAAGCAACGCCGGGTGCGACGGCGGCTTGTGCGGCCCCATGTCGTCTACGGGCGTGGTGAAGCCGCGGCCAAGGAAATGGGCCCACAACCGGTTCACAACCGCTTGCGGCAACTCCTTCGATTCGGCCACGAAACGGCCCAGCCGATTGCGGCGCTGCACTTCATCGATCAGCCCGCTCTGACCGATCGTTTCACCCGAGAAAAAAACCGGATACGCTACCTTCCGCACGCCATTAAGTTGATCGTAGAAGACATCGGCTTCTTCGGGCTGGCGGCTCTCGCCGAGAAAGTCGCGGTCTTCCAAATGGGCGATGCCGGATTTCGCGTCCACCACCGTGTGCATCTGGCGGAAGAATGCGTTTAACTCCCAAAATTGATGCTGCTTCCATTCGTTGAACGGATGGTCGTGGCATTTCACACACTGCAACTGCCGGCCCAGAAAAACCCTCGCGGCGCGCGAGGTGATCAATTCGTAACGCTCATTCATGCTGATCAGCAGGAAATTCGTCGCGCCGTTGGAGTCGCCTGCGGAGCTGCTGGCGGAATCATTGGAGGAGTTGTTGGAGGAAGAGCGTCCGCTGCTTGAGGCGGAAAGCAAATCGTAGGCCATTTCGTCGAACGGACGATTATGCTGGAACGAGCGCCGCAAATACCGTTGCAGTCCCGCCCGACTGCCGAGCGCGTTGGGCTCCATGCCGCCGCTGCGGCCAATCAGAACGTTGGTCCAGATGGAGGTCCAGTTTTGGGCGAATTGTTCGATGTATTGTTCGTCTTGCAGTAAGGCGTCGACAATTTTCCCTGGCGGCGCGTTGACAAAGCGGTCATATTCATCGACCGAAGGAATGCGGCCCAATACGCGCAAGAATACTCGCCGCAGCCAGGCGTCGTGGTTCGTTTTGGGCGCTGGGGTTATGCTGTTTTCCTTCCACGCGGCCGCCAGTTGGTCGTCAATCGCGGCGATGATCGTGGCGGCTTGTAGAGGCGCGGCCTGCGTTTGTGGGGGAGAAGCCGCGACCTGCGGCGGGTAGGAAGGCGGTGGAGTTGCAAACGGCGGCGGGTCTCCCAACCCTTTGTCCGGCTCTTCAGAATTGTTTTCGCCGCCATGTTCCGCAGCGCCGCCATGTTCCGCAATGCCGCCATGTTCCGCAATGCCGACGGCAGGTTCTGTTTCGCTGGCAATACCGCCGGCAGCCGATGAAACACCTGCACGCGCCGGCGACGCGGCGACGCCCGGTTTGTCGTCGCCCGGTTTGTTGTCGCCCGGTTTGTTGGCGTCGCCCGGCACTCGAACCGCATCTGTGTTTGACGACGTTTGCGCTAGGTGTCGCACTTCCGGCGTCTGCCGAATTGCCTGAACGCTCCACAGCAACAACACGCCCGCCACTACCATTGCCGCGGCGCCAAAAGGCCAAGACAGCGCCTTTCGCCGTTGCTGCCCCAACGTTTCGGCATTGCGCGAACGAACAACCTGCGGCGAATCTGCGAACGGCCGCTCCGCTCCGTTCTCGTTCGCTCCGGGTGACGCCGAATTTTCAGCATGCGCCTTTTCAGCATGCGCCGACAGGATTTTTTCCGCCAAGTCGGGCGGGCGGCAACCTCCCAGCACTTCCTCCAGAAGTGAATCCAGGAGTGGGTCTTTGCGGATGTTCACTGCAATTTTCCTTCGATGCATGAGCGAAGCTGTTTTTTGGCTCGCTGCATCAGATTTTTCGCGCCGTGTTCGGTGATCGCCAAAGCATCGCTAATACTGGCTCGCGACGAAGATTGCTCGAATCGCATTTCAAGAGCCAAGCGTGCGCGGTCGCTCAATTGCTCCAAGCAATTACGAAGCGACAGCAGCAACTCTTCGCCGTTGTCTTCGCCGACCCAGCGGCTCCAGGTTTGTGCAATTTCTTCGATGTTCTCGACCGCCAAAACTTTCCCGCTGCGCCGCTGGTGTGAAATAAATAAATTGTGAGCCACCCGCCTCAAATAAGCGGCCGACGCGGCGGGTTGGTAGTCGTCGAAAGGCTTTTGCAACACCGCCAGGAAAGTTTCCTGCGTGATGTCGTCGGCCAGCGAAGCCTCGCACCCCAAAGCGCGCAAATATCGCCAGACGCCCGCCTGATGTTCATGCACCAGTTTTGCTGGGTCGAAAGTGGTGTTATCCGACTTGGCGGCCGCCTTCATGGGAATGCCGTCTCCATATGAATAGAGAGCGAAAGAGGGGTGCGAATGTACTCACTCGATCGGGTGGCCAGCGCCAACACTGAAAGAATCGGGCGGAGTTGCGGCCGCCGGAGCGTTCTAAACTATTATAAACACTCACGTTGAGGTTGACGACCAAATACGCCGCCCGCAGATTCGCTGCAACCGACAAAACCTTGTTGCCACAGCGCACGCCGAGAAGAGGAATGCGGAACTTCAAGGCCAGCGTACTACCTATATATATACCGCTGGCGGGGTGTGCGACTTGCTTTGGTGAACATCGTACAACTCGAAAAGCGTTTCGCGGATATCGCCCTCATGGCGATGGAAACAACGGGCGACGTCGCTCGGTTCGACGCGCGCAGCGCCGGAAACTTGCATTTGGTCGACCACTCGCTGCGCTATTTCGAGAGTGGGCCGCGTGGTGAATGCGCGCGGCAACCCCAAGCCGCGATGCGAGGTCGTGATCAAACCGCGTTGCTCTCCACGGTTGGGTTTCCCGCGACTGGTTTGCAGCAGTTTTCGTCGCAGCGGCCAGGAGAGTTGTTCAAAGCCGTCGATGACTAAAATCGAGGCGGCGGTCGGCCATTGGAAGCGGCGCAGCGCGGGAGGAATTTTTCCATCGGCTCGCAACACGAAACACGTTGCTTCAAGACCGGCTTCGAGAAGCGACGCCTGGAGCGAATGCAGGAGCGTCGACTTGCCGGAGCCGTGCCGACCCACGATTTCTCCTCGCCAAGCTTGCTTTCGCAAGGTGTCCAACAGCAAGGGGAGCGACTGGCCCGCCGGAAAAATAAAGGGCCGGGCGCCCGGCCGAATAAAACGGCTGGAGAATGGGTTGGTCGGCGGGAATTCCGTCGGTGCGAGAGGTGGCGTCATGAGGTCAACACCGAAGCCGGTGACGCCGCGAATTTCGCCGCCCGAACCGCGCCCAGGCGGAAGGTCTTGTCGAAGAATACTTCGCGTCCACGACGAAGAAACACGCGGACCCTCGCACACCAGCAGATTCTGACAATCATGCCTTCGTAACTCAACGGACTCGGCGGCAGCGACGTTTCAAAGAAAAAGGCCTGCCGCAAGTCGTTTCCGGGCGCCTCGTGCGGCGTGCGGCGTTCAAAAAAGTGGACGCCCATATCTTCGTCGCCCTTGCCTTCGGTGCGCCAGAGCACGGACGCCTCCACGGCGGTTAACTGTTGCAGTTCGACGGCGTCGACCTGATACTCGCAGCGCAGTATGTTGCCGGGTTGAAAAATCGGCTTGGGGTGGTGCAAGCGAATGCTTATGAGCGGTTCCACGAGCCTTGCTCCACGGGTTCGGTAAGCGGATGAATCAGGACGGGAAAACTGCGTTCGTATTCGGGCCAGCCGCGCGCGGAGCCGCGCACGACCAGCTTCCAATGTATAGCGTTGTGGGCCGATTGGAAGGAGTGCATGGCGTCGGCCGGGATTTCAATTTCGCATTCCGCCTCAAAAACGCCGTTGGGAAGAATGGAGAAATTCTCCTGGTGAAACACGCGTTGCGAGCGGACGCGTTTGGTCTCCAATCGCAAATTAGTTCCCTGCTGGAAAAGAGCCTCTTCGTCGCAGACCAGGTCGAGGTCGAGGCTGTCCATCTGGAGTTTGCCCCACTGCGCGACAAACACCTCATACCGCCGCCCGGGAACCAAGGGTAGGTCGGAAATTTCGACGGCCGTGGCGCCAATGCCGGCGTACATCGATAGCTGGCGGATGAAATAATAAATGGCCCAAACGCCAACGCCCACGAAAGGCACGACGAAAACCGTTAGGAACCAATCGGGCGCCCCGCCGCGATGCGTGTTAAACGCCAACACGACCAGAACGCACGAGAGGCCGTTCCAAATAAGGCAGAAAATCGTGGCGGCGGAAAGTTTCCAAATAGCGGCGCCCGTCGAGGGCAATCGATACAACAACCGCGTGCCGGGGCTATTCTTGAAGAAGGTTTCGTCTGGCACGGCTGGATAACGAATACCGGCTGCATCGTCGCCGAGCAATTCGATGCCGATGAATTCGATGTTCGCCGCCCGCGACGCCAAAACATTGCGCCGCTCTTGCGACGACGCTACCTGCGCCACCCGAAAAATCAGCCCCCCGCCGCCCGTTAATATCAAGGAGGCGAACACCGCCACGCCCAGCCCAAGGCCCCAACTCATGCCGTCGTTGGAGGCGGCGTGCGAGGTCAGCAGCGCGGCTAGCGCGAGAGAGCCCGTGAGAAAGAGCCCCCCATAAAAAGAAGCTTCGCCAACACTTCCGACCATCGGCGAGCCGGTGCGGCGCTCGCCCCGTTTTTTTCCCAGAAGCCTGATGAACCGCGCCAATGTATTTCTCGTTCGATTGGAGTTCGCGCCGCCGGCGATTGAATACGCCCGAGACATCCGCTGCCTGCAAGGCCCCGCCGGATACGGTACACTATAACGCTTTGCCGTAGGTTGGGTATCGGATTCCGGGTTAAATAAAGTCGCCCCGATATCGCGACCCACGCCAGATAAAGGACCACGCAATGTTTGCAAACGCCAGGCGTGAAAAAACGGGCGATCCGTCTTCAATCCATGAAAAATCGCACGTTCAGACCGCCCGTCATAAAATATTTCACGGGCTGCTCATGGCCGCCGCCATTCTGCCAGTTGCCATTTCGCCAGTAGTGCTCCCGCGCTCGGCGTTCGCCGGCGATTGGCCCCAAGTGTTGGGCCCCCAGCGAAATGGCCAGGCGGAAAACGAGCAACTTTTTTCCTCTTGGCCCAGCGGAGGACCGCAAGTCGTTTGGAAAAAAACAATCGGCCAGGGGTATGCGGGGCCCGCTGTTGTCGGCTCGCGTTTGCTGCTCTTTCACCGCGTGGATGATCTCGAAGTCTGCGAAGCACGCGACACACAGTCAGGCCGCATTTTGTGGAAAACCAGCTTCCCCACGCGATACCGAAGCCGCATCAACCCCGACGACGGTCCTCGCGCCGCGCCGGTGGTTCAGGGAGGCCGCGTTTTTCTTTTCGGCGCCGCCGGGACGTTGCATTGCGTAAACCTGCAAACCGGCGAGAAGCATTGGTCGCGCGATGTCTACGCAGATTATCAAGGATCGGAAGGTTTTTTTGGCGCCGGCAGCACGCCCATTGTGTTGGATGACCGACTGATTTTGAATGTCGGCGGACGCGCCGGCGCGGGCCTTGTCGCCTTCTCAACCAAAAACGGCGCCACGTTGTGGCAAGCCACCGACGAAGAGGCGAGTTATTCGTCGCCCGCCACGGGCGTTTTCGGCGGCCGACGGCATGTTATTTTTGCCACGCGTTTGAACGCTATTTCGATCGACCCCGCCAACGGAAAAACGCTCTTCAAGTTTCCCTTTGGCGTCGACGGCAGCACCGTGACCGCCGCCACCCCGCTGCTGTTGGACGGCCACGTTTTCTATTCCGCCGCCTACGGCGCGGGCGCGTATCTGGCCAAAATCGGGCCGCAAGGCGCTACGAAGGTTTGGGCCAACGATGATTCGATGTCGAGCCAATACACAACGTGCGTCCGGCGGGGAAATTATCTGTACGGAATGCATGGCCGGGAAGATTACGCCAACGGCCAACTACGCTGCATCGATTGGCGCACGGGAAAAGTGCAATGGAGCAAAACAGGGTTCGGCGTTGGCCATCTGATCGCCGCCGATGACAAACTGTTGGTCGTCACCAACGATGGCAAACTCACGCTCGCCAAGGCCGACCCAACCGCCTTTCAGGTTCTCGCCCAGGCCAATGTGTTCGGCGCCACGGTGCGGGCCTTGCCGGCCCTCTCCAACGGACGCCTCTACATTCGCACCAACGGCGCCGACAACAGCCGCCTGTGGTGCGTGCAAGTCGGCGCCGCGCCGAAGCGATGATCACCCATTTTTAGCAATGCGGGAAACGAAATCATGGGAGCAACTGCCGAGGCGAATTCAACGGATGGGCCGCCGCCATTTTGTCAGGCGTCGTTTCGAGGCCGCATCGGCGTGGCCCGCACCGATATCACGCCGGAGGTCGGCATCTACGCCCGCAATTGGGGCGCCGCCCAACACGACGTGGCCGATGCGATCCATCGACCGCTCACACTCACCGCGCTTTCGCTGACGTCGGACGACGGCCAAACACTGCTGCTCGTCGACGCCGACCTGGGCTGGTGGCGGTCGGTGGCGACGTTTCACCATTTCCGAGATCGCATTTTGAAGGCGCTCTCGCTTCAGGAATCACAGTTTGTTTTTGCCTTGAGCCATACGCATGCGGCAGTCACGCTGACAGAACAAGACCCCGCGCTGCCCGGCAGCGAACGGCTGGCGGCGTATCTTGATTTCGTGGCCGACGCCGCCATTAAGCTGGCCGAAGAGGCGCGCAACTCCGCCACCGAAGCAATCCTCGACTGGCATGTGGGAAAATGTGGACTGGCCAAGCCGCGAGATCTTCAAGACCCGGCGCCCGGCGCGGAGCGGCGTATCTGCGGCTTCGACCCCAGCGCCGAAGCAGACGATACGCTGGTGGTCGGGCGCGTGACCGATCTTTCCGGAAAACTGCTCGCCACGTTGGTGAACTATGCCTGCCATCCCACCACGTTGGCGTGGGAGAACTCCGCCATTTCGCCCGACTTCCTTGGCGCCATGCGGGCCACGATGGAAGCGAACCACGGCGGCGCGCCGGCGTTGTTTTTGCAGGGGGCGTCGGGCGAATTGGCGCCCCGCTATCAATACGTCGGAGAGACCGGCGTCGCCGACCGGCACGGCCGCCAACTCGCCTTTGCCGCGCTGGCCACACTCGAAGACATGGAGCCGCCCGGCACGCAGTTGCAATTCGAGGGCGTGGTGGAATCGGGCGCGCCGCTGGCCGCTTGGCGGCATCATCGTCGCGAGGTTTCTCACAAACTGGCCAGCATTCCGGCCATCGCCACGCTGCCGCTAAAAGATTGGCCCACCGCCGAGCAGTTGGAACAGCAGCGTCAAGCCACTGAAGACCGCGCCTTGGAGGAGCGACTGCGCCGCAAACGCAATATCCGCCGGGCGTTGGGCGATGGACCGACCTTCGCCATGCCGCTGACGGTCTGGCGTTTGGGGGAAGCGGTGCTGGTGGGCTGCATGGGAGAATCGTATGCGATGCTGCAACAGGAACTGCGGCGCCGTTTCCCGCAACGAACAATCATCTGCATGAACCTCATCAACGGCTCCATCGGCTACCTGCCGCCGGCGGCGCTCTACGACCAAGACACCTACCAGGTTTGGCAAACGCCGTTCGCCCGAGGATCCTTGGAAGAAGTGCTTGACGTCTTGACTACTGAAATTGAAAAGGTGTTGGAAATCAAAAAGGTGCTTTCGGAGTGAAGCGTTTTCAGCAGTGACGTGCGCACGAAATGCGGAACAACGCCGCGTTTCCGCATCACGGGCCGTTGTGTGCAACGAACACAAGTTTTTGCCACGGAGCACACAGATGCCACCGAGAAAAGGAGTCAAGAGCTGCATGAACGAAACATCGTACCAAGTAATTCGGACACCTGATCCTCGCTCGAGGCTAAGAAAATGTGGAACCATTAAATCCTGAATGAACGTTTGAGAAGCCGGGCTTTTTGAAAAGCCGGGCTTCTGAACCGGGAAGTCGCTTTTCCACACTTTCTAAAGACAACCCCCGCCGCATCACACTCGGTGTGCTCCGTGCTCTCTGGTGCGCCAAGTTAAGTCTGATTGTTCTTGTTAGCTGGAAGGAGCTAATCATGGTAATTGCCTGTTGACCGTGTAGTCGGGCGGGCATCGT
>QIKY01000269.1 GCA_003233175.1 Planctomycetaceae bacterium
TCAAAATCGTTTCGACATCTATGCGGTTCATGGCCACATTATACGCAACAAAGAGACTCGCGAAGTGCTAGCGTTGAGAAGATACCTTTTTTTGGAAAAATGGGGTGGGTCTGTTAGATTGTTCGGCGGGGTGGCGCTGCCGCCGTCATATTTGTGATGTATTTTGTGTGCCACCGGTTTTCGCTGGGTGGCCCGGTCCAAGAACCTGGGCCACCCCGCCTGAGGCGAGTGAGACGGAAACAGCCTATCTCGCATGAATTGGATTGACATCCGCTTTTCTAACGTCGTATCATGTGGTAACGACGATTCGCACATTGCACGTTAGGCTGCAATCCAGCCGCCTGCGGGGAATACGTGGATCAGTCTATAACCAAGTTCTGTCGGATCCTCCGTTGTGTCCCTTGCTCTATGGGAGACTTGCGATGAGAACACAAATGCACTCACTAGCCGCCGCCTTTTGCATCCTACTAGGTTTGGCGTCGCTTACCCCAGCCGTGTTCGCCCAAGAACAACGCGAATCCAAGGCCAAGTCTGCGACTCTGTACAAGACGCCCGAAGCGATCGGGCGTGCGTTCGTAACAGCAGTTACCGAAAAACGATCCGACGACGCAGCCAAGCTGTTTATCACAAAAAAGGAATTCTTGGCGACATTCGCTGGCGATGATCTTAGCAAAATGTACGATCATATGTTTGCTGATTTGCGCAAGCGACTGAAGAAATTGTCTGGAACAATCCAGGGCGCGACATACAGCAATATGGACTTGCACATGTCGCCAATTGCCAAAACAAAACCTGGAATGAACTTCGGCTGCGGCCGATTCATCATCATAACAGAGGCGACGGACAATACTCGAGTGGTTGTCAAAATCGAAAACCGTTTGCGTAGCGTCAAACTTGACGCCATGGTGAAAGTCGGCGATACCTGGAAATTGATTAGCCCCGATTTCAAGTTGCTTGACGACAATTAGGCCACGGCGCAACTAGGTAGCCGACGAACAAAAGCACGCGGCAGAGCGGGAATAAGCGGGCTGGAAATAGCAAAAACTGCTCGAAGTATTGCAATTACAGACGTTCAGCAGTCAAGCAACACAATAAGCTCCAAAAGACCATGGCTCGGGTTCTTGAACCTGAGCAGGCGGCGACTGCAAGAGGATATTCGCCCTCTGTAACCTCCGCCGACCGGTTTCCTGTTGTACAAACGAACGCCCCATGGCCGTCCGTAGCCCGATTCATTGCGCGCCAACGTATCGTGAAGATTGGCTTGCTCATCAACTTCAATAACGCCAAATTGAAGGACGGCGTCAAACGTTTTGTTCTCTGGCTCCCGCCTCTTCCCCTTCGTGCTCTTCGCGTCCTTCGTGGTGAACTTGATCGTTCGGCGCACGGAGAATCGTTGGGCCAGATAGATTCACACGAAGGACGCGAAGAGCACGAAGTACGGAGTTCGACGATCTCTCCCATCGCGTGATCCTCGAACTGAAGAGCGTCGGGATAGAGGACCGCGCGGTCATCAGCAAGACAGTCTTGCAACAAAGCCCGCCGCCGCCAGCAGACGTTTTATTAGGCCAAGCCCAGCCGATCTCGCCACGCCCGCGGCGCCATGCACGCCGGAACACACAAACCACGACGTGCGCTCGCTTCGCGGGAATGACGGGGCGTTGTGGTCGGCGCCCGTTGAAATCGCCTTTGAAATGCTTTCTTTGGCGGCGCCCTTTATTGCCCGCCGGGCGGTTGCAGGTTAATTTGGAGGGCTGGAAAGCAGGGGCCTTCCTTCAAGAGGCGTATTTCCCGACAAACGTGGCGGCGCTGCCGCACAAGGAGAGACGGAACCGTGGAGTTGGACAGAGCGTTGGAATTGCTCCGGGGCGGCCCCGAGGGCGTCGCAAAATGGAACGCGTGGTTGGCAAGCAGCGACGGCGTGGCGCCCGCGTTCGACCGCGCCGACCTCAAAGACCAAAACCTGCAAGCGGCCGAGTTTCAGGAAGTCCGATTGTTTCGCGTCGATTTCGACCGCTCCAATCTCGAAGGCGCTTTGTTCCGGCACGCCAATTGCGCGGAAGCCAGCTTCGCCGAGGCGTCGCTCAAAACGGCCAATCTGACCGACGCCAAGTTGTTCCGCGCCAATCTGACCGAAACCGATTTCGCCGGCGCCGCGCTGGTGAATGTTTATCTGGGCGAAGCCGACCTGACGCAAACCAACCTCGGCGGCGCCGACCTGACCGGCGTCACCGGTCTGCGCATGTTTCAAATCAAACAAGCCGTGGTCGACGAAAACACCATCTTGCCCGAGTGCCTGAAACACCAATTCGACGACCTCGACGACGCCCGCCGCGACCGCCTCTCGCCGCTGCTGCGCTCCATGCTGGAGAAACTGTAAGGGGGAGCGTCCGTAAAAAGTTACTGATCGCGATTCAAAAAAGCCCGGCATTTTGAAAATGCCGGGCTTTTAATTCGCCGCGAAAAGTTACGTCATTCTCAACCGCAGGCCGGCCGATCAAAGATCGGAATACTTGGTGGGCGCCAGCATGATTTTGGTGATTTTGGAAACGGTGTCGGCGTACCGCTTGAGTTTCTTCATCCGATTCCATTCCGGGTGGTCGATGAAGGCCTTCCAGTGTTCCTGGTGCGATTCGAGGTTGTCGCCGGAGAGCATGTAGGTCAGGTTGGGGGCGTCGCTGGAAATCAGTGTTTCACCGAAGAAGACGGGGCCGAGTTTGACTTCCCGCATGACATCGATCTCGCCTTCGTTGAACATCTCGACTTTGAGGCGGGCCTTGTCTTCGTTGTGGCTCTCGTAGATTCTCAATTCGAAAATTCTCGCCGCTCCGGTTTTCGAGGTTGCCGGCGGTTCGGTAACGGGCATGCCGGCGAAGGCTTTCATCAGCCGGCTTTCGATGCGTGTGTAGGCCGGGTCTTTTTTGGGAATGGCGAAGAATTCGGCCGCCGCTTTTTGATAGACGTCGTCGTCGGCCAACGCCGCATTTCGATTCCCCAACACCTCCAACGTGGGATACACGATCAGCATGTAGACCGATGCGTCGGAAGCGTCAGCGTTCGCTTCGGGGGTTTCCGTGAACACGCCCACTTGGCGGGCGCCCAGGCGGCGCATCGCGGGCGCCAACGCGTGTTCGATATATTGCTCGGTCTGAGATTGTTTTTCCGCGCCTACGCAGCGATAAATCCGCAGTTCGTAGAACTCGGCCGCTGGCTTTTTTCCGGCGGTGTTTTTGTCGGCTGCCTGGGCCAAGTGGGCGGCGGCGGTGGTAGCGGCGGCGGCGGCGAGAGAGCCAGCCAGGAATTGTCTGCGGCGAATGGGGTCGGTCATGGTGTTTTTTTGCTCCCGTGTCTTTGGAAGTCTTGGTTGGATCGGTCTCTCTATGGAAAACTGCTACTATACTTCACACGAATAACAATGGCTCGTTTAACGGCAAGCCGAAGGCGACTGCGTTTTGAGCCAATCCGTTCGGGCAAGACGGAAAAACGCAGTCGCCTTCGGCTTGCCGTTAAACGAAAAAAGCGACATTTTCAAATGTAGGTGGTATGGCGGCCCAACGCATATGATAACTGATCGCCCGGCGGCGAGCATGAAAAACCTACTTTCCGGTTCAGAAGCCCGGCTTTTTGAAAAAGCCGGGCTTCTCAATCGCCGGTTCGGGCGCTCATGGCTCCACGTTTTCTAAGCCAGCAGTTGTTCGACAACTTTGCCCGCGACGTCGGTCAGGCGGTAGTCGCGGCGTGAGTTTGAGGTGGTCGAACCCCAGCAAGTGCATCACGGTGGCGTGCAGGTCGTGTACATGAACGCGGTCGGCCAGGTCGAGTGGATAGAAGCCCAGTTCGTCGGTCGCGCCGAGTGTTTGCCCGCCTTTAATCCCGCCGCCGGAAAGCCATGTGCTGAAACATTCGATATGATGATCTCGCCCGATGGAGGCGCGAGGTTCGCCCATCGGCGTGCGGCCGAATTCGCCGCCCCAGATCACGAGCGTATCGTTCCAGAGGCCGCGTTGTTTGAGGTCTTGTACGAGTGCGGCGCTGGGTTGATCGACCTCGCGGCAGACGCCCTCCAAGGTTTCCGCCAGGTTTTCACTGCCGCCGTGGTGATCCCACTCGGTGTGGAACAAGGTGATAAATCGTACACCCCGTTCGACCAACCGCCGGGCCAGCAAGCAGTTCGCCGCGAACGACGACTCGCCCGGCTTCACGCCGTACCTATCGAGCGTGTGTTGCGATTCCTGCGAAACATCAATCAAATCGGGCGCACTGCTTTGCATGCGAAACGCCAATTCATAATTCGCCGTGCGCGCCGCGATTTCATCGTCGCCGGTGGCTTGGCGGCGCAAACCGTTCAATCGCGAAATGGCCTCCACGGTGCGCTGTTGGCGGCTGGACGAAAACCCTTGCGGCGAAGTGAGGTTCAACATCGGGTCGCCTTGCGAACGCAACGGCGCGCCTTGGTAGATGCTCGGCAGAAAACCATTCGACCACAAATACGCTCCGCCCCTCGGTCCTCGCGGACCCGACTGCAAAACAATGTAGCCGGGCAAATCTTTACATTCCGAACCCAACCCGTAGAGCGTCCAGGCGCCCATGGTCGGCTTGCCAAAGGTTTGGAAACCGGTTTGCGCCAATAATTTCGCTGGGCCGTGGTTGAAGTTATCGGTTTTGAGCGTGCGAATGATGGCGATGTCGTCGGCGATGTTCGCAATATGCGGCAACATTTCCGAAATTTCGGCGCCTGATTCTCCATGCCGGGCGAATTTACGTTTCGTGCCCAACAGCGTGGCTTCCGGCTTGAGAAAGGCGAAGCGTTTGCCCTCGATGTACGACTTCGGCGGCGGCTGGCCGTGTAGCTCTTGCAACTTGGGTTTGTAGTCGAACAGTTCCAATTGGCTAGGACCGCCCGCCATGAAGAGTTGGATCACGGCTTTCGCCTTGGGCGGAAAATGCGGCGCGCGCGGCGCCAGTGGACGCGTGAATTCCGTGCTTGCCGAGGGCGCCGCGGCGGCGTCTTCCGACAAGAGGCGCCCTAACGCCATCGCACCCAAGCTCAAACCCGAACGTTTGAGAAACTCTCGCCGCAAAAACGATAAATGTTCAGGATTCATGATTGCGTCCTTTTGTGAAAGGTTGGGACGTTGTACGAAATTATTCATCGGACGATTCCCACCAACATCACTCCCGCGTGATGAATTCATCCACGTTGAGCAGTGTGCGGGCGAGCGTGGTCCAGGCGAGAAATTCTCGGGCGTCGATCTTCTCCGGCAGCCAGGCGGCGGCGGCGAATTGACGCGGCGAACTTTTCTCGGCCGGCGCCGCCAACTCTTCTTCCAGTAATGTTTTCAAGGCGGCCAATTCCGCCGCCGAAGGTTCTCGGGAAAAACAGATCTGGAACACGTAACCAATACGCTGGAGTTCGTCTTGCGGCGCCTCCCGCAAAACACGCACGGCCAAACCTTGGGCCGCTTCGACGAACACCTCATCGTTCAGCAACGTGAGTGCCTGCAGAGAAGTGTTCGACCGCTCCCGCCGCGTGCAAGTGGTGTTCGACTCGGGAGAATTAAACAACTTCAAAAAGGCGTACGGCGTGTTCCGCCAAAAGTAGGTGTACAGCCCGCGGCGGTATCGGTCTTCCCCTGGGCTGACTTTCCAACCCCGGTTGGGATTGCGGGTCATTTTCATGACGGTGTCGGGTTGTGGCGGGAAGACGCTCGGTCCATGCATTTTGTGCGATAGTAATCCGGCGACGGCCAAGGCGGCGTCTCGAATGGTTTCCGACTCCACCCGCATGCGCGTCTGCCGGGCGAGCAGCCTGTTTTGAGGATCGGCGGCGGTCAGGTCTGGGCGAGATCGCGACGCCTGCCGGTACGTTGCCGAACGCACCACCAAGCGGTGGAGCTGCTTCATCGACCATTGCTTTCGCACCAACTCGGCGGCCAGCCAGTCGAGCAGTTGGGGATGCGAAGGCGGTTCGCCCTGCAAGCCGAAATCGCCTTCGGTGACGACAATCCCCTGGCCGAAGAAATATTGCCACGTACGATTCACCGTCACGCGGGCGGTGAGCGGGTTTTCTTTATCGACCAGCCAATTCGCCAAGTCGAGCCGGTTGGGAGTTTCGCCGATAGTTTTCATCGCCGGGAAAACGCTCGGCGTTTTCGGCGTCACTCGCTTGCCGGGGCGGAGGAAATCGCCCCGAATATGAATGAACGTATCGCGAGGTTTTTTTCGCTCCCGCATGGTGTAGGTGGTCGTCGTGGCGACCGATTTCAAACGAGCCAACTCAGATTTCCGCTGTTTTAACACCGCGTCGCACCGCTGGAGTTCGGCGTCGGTTTTTCGGAAAGCACTCTCTAGCAGGGCGGTCTGTTCTTTCGTGCGCTCTTTGCCGACGGCCTTTGCCGCCGCGAGAAGATCGGCCGGATTCTCGGCCAAGGCGAGCGATGCCGGTGTGGAACTGCAAGACACGCGCAACCTTCCAATGGCGTATTTTTTGTCATGGAACGACAACCGCAACCGCACGCGGCTCTTGGCCGGCAACGCCGATTCCAAGGCAATAATCGCGGTGCGATTCGTATGAATGCTTCCCTGCCCATTGCCTACGTTAATCGCCCAGCCGGTTTTTGGATTGCCATCCAAGGCGTGTGCGATAGGAAATTTATCTTGTTCGTGATCGGCTCGACCGCCCAAAATTTTCACGGCTTGCGCGGCGCCATCGGCGGCAACCAATTCCACCACCACTCGATTAAGCACGAAGTTACCGTTGCCGGCTCGACCAGGACCGCCGCCCGGCAGCGAATCGTGCGTCAAAACTTCGAGGCGAATCGCATCGACCGGCGCCTCGCCCACTTCCCATTCCAACTCGTATTCATCTTGGTTGGGCGTTTTGCCCTCGGCTAAGATGGAATCGTCGTCCAATAGTTTGAGCGAGGACTTGGCTTTCGAGGCGATTTTGATCGGCCGGGCGTGCTTCCAAACCGGCGGTTTGGCCCCAGCGAGCGCCGTTTCCCAGGCCTGCCTCGCGGCTTTCGATTGCTCGATATGCCGCGTTCGCTCCGCGCTCGCCGCGTTGACTTTCTGTTGTGCGGCGGGCAACAACGCGGCTTCGGGAACATCGAGCGCGACGGTGTAGGTTGGTTCGTCTTGGCTGTTGAGAAAAGCGTAGAGTTGATAAAATTCGCCCTGGCTGATCGGGTCGAACTTATGTTCGTGGCAGCGAGCACAGCCCAGCGTCAGCCCCAAATAGACCGAACCCGTGGTCGAAACCCGATCCACCACCGCCTCCACCCGATACTGCTCGGCATCGCTGCCGCCTTCATGGTTGATTTGCGTGCAACGATGGAAACCGGTGGCGATGATCTGCTCGGGCGTCGGGTTTGGCAGCAAGTCGCCGGCGAACTGCTCGACCGTGAACCGGTCGAAGGGCAAATCTTGATTGATGGCGTCGATCACCCAGTCGCGATATCGCCACATGACGCGGGGCACGTCGTTGGTGTAACCGTCGCTATCGGCGTAGCGGGCTTGGTCGAGCCAATGCCGTCCCCAGCGTTCGCCATACATGGGCGATGCCAACAATCGATCAACCAACCGCTCGTACGCATCGGGCTGGGAGTCGGCCAGAAACGCCCGCACCTCTTCGGGCGCAGGCGGCAGGCCGATCAAATCGAACGACACGCGGCGAATCAAGGTGGCTCGGTCGGCTGGCGGCGATGGCGGCAAGCCTTCTTTTTTCAGACGAGCCAAAACGAAGGCGTCGATCGGATTGTGCGCCACGGCTTCTGCTTCAATGGCGGGAATCTTGGGCGCCATGATCGGCAAAAACGACCAATGCTCCGACTTTTCCCCGGCGGCCGGTTGCGGCGATTCGTCTTTCGGAAAAACGGCCCCGGCGGCGACCCAACGTTCCAGAACGTCGATTTCCTTCGCCGACAAAGCGTCTTCTTCCTCTTCGGGCGGCATCTGCGAGATTTCGTCCGACAGGCCCCGCACCGCCAAGAGCAGCGGGCTTTCCGCCGGCTCGCCCGCCACAATGGCCGCCCCTGAAATGCCGCCCTCGATCAGGAACTTGCCGGTATCGATGCGCAAGTCGGACTGCTGTTCGTCGGGTCCATGACACCGCAGGCAGTGCTGCAAGAGAATCGGCTTGACCTCTTTTTGATAGTCGACCGGGTGTTGATCGTCGGCCGGCTCGGCGGCAATTGCCCCGGCGGCGAACAGCCACAGCCCGGCAGCCGCTAGAAGCCCGACAGTTGCAAGAAGAATAGTGCGATTCATTGGTATTACCGCCAACGGGCGAAATCGGACGTTTCGCTAGGTGTGAAGCCCGGAATGAGGCCCGGAATGAGGAAGGTGGCCCAAAGACACAAGCTCCGGCCCAACGCGGATATTCATGATACCACGAATTTCGGTGCAACAAAAAACCTTCCGACTAGGCTGAGCACGTTTGGCGAAATTACTTCCCAGTTCAGCAGCCGGGCTTTTTCAAAAAGCCGGGCGTCTCGCGCTGGCGTTTGGGCATCTCGTTGTTCCACACTTCCTTAATACAGCTTGCCGCCGGTGGCGGCCTCCACTTCCCCTTGGGATATTTTTTCCGCCAGCGTGACAATAATTTCGCCCGCCCGCTCGACCTGCTCCCGACTGACATCGAGATGGGTCACGAGTCGGATTTGCTCGGGGCAAATGGCTAAACATCGCACGCCATGCGATTCCAACGACGCGGCAAAATCGGGCGCGGTGGCCAGCCATTGGGCCACGCGAAAAAGAACCATGTTCGTATCGACGCGCGGCGGTTCGAGCCGCAAACCTTCCGCCGCCCGCACCGCGTTGGCCAACACCAGCGCATTTTGATGATCTTCGGCGAGGCGTTCGATATTGTGTTGCAAGGCGTAGAGTCCGCCGGCGGCAATCACTCCGGCTTGCCGCATGCCGCCGCCGAAGAGTTTCCGATGCCGCCGCGCCAGGGTGATTTTTTCCTGGGTTCCGGCCAGTATCGATCCCACCGGCGCTCCCAGCCCCTTGCTTAAACAAAGACTGACCGTATCGAAATGTTGGCACCACTGGGCGGCGGGAATTTCGGTCGCCACGACCGCGTTCATCAGCCGAGCGCCGTCGAGGTGCGTGGCCAAACCATTTTCATGAGCCCAGCCGCACATTTCCGTCAGGCCTTCGTACGGGAGCACGCGCCCGCCGCCGCGATTGTGCGTGTTCTCCAAGCAGAGCAGCCGGGTGCGGGTCAGGTGATCGTTCGCGGGGCGAATCAGACCTTTCAGTTGCGATAACGACAAAACGCCGTATTCGCCGCGAACCGTCCTGCCAACCAAACCGCTCAACTGAGCGAAGGCGCCTTGCTCGTAGTTGAAAATATGGCAATTTTCCTCGCAGAGGAATTCGTCGCCGGGCAGGCAGTGAACACGCAAGGCGATTTGATTCGTCATCGTGCCGGAGGGCATGAAAATAGACGCCTCCTTGCCCAGCAAGTTCGCGGCGAACTCTTCCAAGGCGGCAATCGTGGGGTCGATATCAATCACGTCGTCGCCCAGCGGCGCCTCTGCAATCGCGGCGCGCATGCCAAGCGACGGGACCGTGACCGTATCGCTGCGTAGATCGATCGTTTCCTGGGACATGAAAATCTTTTCCTACGGGGCTGCGATGGTCAGAAAAAGTCGTACTAAGTATACGCTATCCGGCGAGTTTGATCACGGATGGCTGCGAGGAAAACGCTCCAGACACGGGGCGAGTCGGTAGTGCCTAGTGCAAACCCGAGAAGATCGCCCCGAGAAGATTGCTATGTCAAGGCCTCTCGGAAATCGGTAAAATAGGCAAGCCAAAGAAAGAGTGTTAGCTAAAACCAAGATGGAATAGACAACGAAGAGCCAATGCTTAAACGTCAAAGAGTCCTGCTTCATTTACTGAAGCAGGCAGGCAAAGCGATCACTCGAATGGAACTGACGAAATGGTGTTTCCTGCTACGCCATGAAACACCATCGGGCGGGGGCCCCGCGTTTTACGATTTCGTTCCCTATCAATATGGACCGTTTTCTTTTTCGATCTATCAGGAACTGGATAAGCTTGTTTCGCAGAGCTACATCGAAACGCCTGACAATATGACAGTCGTCCTGACGACATTGGGCGATTCCGCCGCGACGGCGCCACCTGAGGTTTCACGAGATATTGACGCGATCACAACTCGGTTTCGAGGTTTTTCGACGAACCGACTCTTGGACTACGTTTACGAACAATTTCCGGCGTACACGGTAAACAGCGTGCGCCGACAGTTGGCCCCACGGCCAACCGCCCTGCCAAACGTGTATACAGTTGGGTACGAAAAGTGCAGCGTCGATAAGTTTTTGTCGCTTCTTGTCTCCAAGGGAATTCGACGGTTGATTGACGTACGCATGAACCCAATCGCCCGGCGCTATGGTTTTCACAAAAGCACTTTAAGACGGTTATGTGGAAAACTGCAAATCGACTACAAGCACATCCCCGAATTGGGAATCCATTCCAAGGAACGCCAACAACTGGCAACCAAGGAAGACTACGAAACGCTTTTCAAGGGCTATGAACAGACAACGCTTTGCAGCGAGGATGCGGCAATCGAATCGGTGGTCGCGATGGTCCGCGAAATGCCGAGCGCGCTGGTGTGCATGGAGGCGGACCCCTGCTTCTGTCACCGGTTGCGTCTGGCTAAAGTCGTTGCGAATCGTAGCGGTTTGGAAGTGGTAAACTTGAGGGCGGCTTGATGGGCCATCGTGAGAAAATACTGATCACGGTGATGACCTATCCACACCCCTCGAAAAAGAATTTGGAAAGTGTTTGCGTAGCGGGAATCAATGAATCGGACCAGTGGATTCGGCTCTATCCTGTCGACTATCGCTATCAACCTCGAAAGAACCGGTTCAGAAAGTACCAGTGGGTCGAAGTCGATTTGGAAAAGACGGATTCGGCGAAAGATAATCGGCCAGAGAGCTTTCGCCCCGATCTGAACACGCTACGAATCGTCGGCGAACCGCTACCAACCAAGAACGGCTGGAAAGCGCGACGGGACATCATCAATGCGATGCCGCACCGCACCGTCAACCAATGGAAAGCCCAATGGGAAACCGATAAAACCTCCCTCGGGGTTGTTCGTCCCAAACGTGTCCTCGATCTTGAAATCCGCACTGCTAAGGAGGTTTGGAAACCGAAGTGGCAGTCGCTATTCTCTCAACTGTTGCTATTCGGTCCCCAACAAAAGCCGTTGCGAAAGCTGCCTTACAGCTTTCACTACGTTTTCGAATGCGAAGATTCCGAGAAACCACATACCGCGATGTGTGAGGATTGGGAATTGGGCGTTCTTTTCCTGAAAGAATGTGAGCGATTAGGCTCGGAGGAGAGGGCGGCCAAAAGTGTTCGTGAAAAGTTTCTAGGTGAGTTGTGCCACGGCGACAAAGACACTCGGTTCTTCATGGGCACGAAGTTTCCTTACAATACTTGGTTGGTGCTTGGCGTGTTCTGGCCTCCGCTGGAATCGCAGGGGACGCTCTTCTGATCTCGAATCAGCCGCCACGGGGCGTTTCTATTATTTCCCCCAGACGCCTCCCCCCTCGAGCGCACCTCGTGGTTTGTGTGTTCAGGCGTACACGGCGCGGTAGGCGTGGCGAGATCGGCTGGGCTTGGTCTGGTAAAAACGTCGGCTGGCGGCGTCGGCTTTGGTGCGCGGGTGTCTTCGTGATGACCGCGCGTCCTCTATCCCGCCGCTCTTCAGTTCGAGGATCACACGATGGGAGAGATCGTCGTGGTGAACCTATCCAGCCAAACGGTTCTCCGTGCGCCGAACGATCAAGTTCACCACGAAGGACGCGAAGAGCACGAAGGAGAAGAGTTTGGAGTCGGAGAACAAAACGTTTGACGCTGTCCTTCCTTTTGGCGTTGTTGAAGTTGATGAGCAAGCCAATCCTTTATCCCGGAGACATCTGAGGTTTTGGCAAGGGGTGTTTGGCATGATTTCCTCAATTTTTCGTGGTTTCGAGGAACGGAATGATGGCGGGGT
>QIKY01000004.1 GCA_003233175.1 Planctomycetaceae bacterium
ACGTGGAGAGCTCGCCACAAGAATTCGTGTCTATTCGTGTTCATTCGTGGTTCCATCAAGTACCGATCGAAGCTCGTCGCTGAATAGTTACAGGAAAACAATGCCGAGGAGAGTTGGTTTTATCATGCTGTTTTTATCATGCTGTTGGTGGAAATCCTTCAGAACACGCGCACGGTGGAGTCGCGCAATGGAATCGGTTCGCCGCCGCGAGTGAGGTAAATCTCATACAGTTGATGAACCACATGAGCCTGGGCAAGGCCGACCCAGGCGGCGGCGGGTAACACGCCGACGCCGCACAGCAACGCGCCGGCCATCGAAGCGAACATGCCGGTCAGGGCGAGAAACAGCATCGAAACGATGATATCCCGCCACATGTGGCCGATGAAGTCCATCGCCCAGCGAAAATCCAACGCTAGGCCGATATCTTGAGAGAGTCCGGCGCGGAGCCAGAAGGGAATAATAATGATGGAAGCCAAAATGGAGAGCAGCATCAAGGCGGCCAACGCCACGATCACGATCACCACAATCGCGACCACGGTGATGTCTTCGTTGGGGCCGGCTTGAGCGGCAAGCACCATCAAAAACACGCCGAACGCCAGAACGGCGAGCATCGGTAAGACAATCAATATCGAAAAAATGAGCGACACCAAAAAAGGCCACACGCCGCGTACTAGGTAGTCGAGAATCTTGTTCATGTCGAAATCGGGGTAGCCTCGTTGGCGGCCGCCGTTGCGGTGCAGCGCTTCGATGATTTCAAAACGATAGCCGTCAAACACCAGTTGCCCAACGATTTGCCCAACCAAGGGAACGACCGACCCCGCCAGCATACAAAGCGACCCCATCACCAGATTCATCAACCAGTTTTCACTCTCCATGACGAACTGGTAGGAGCGCATTAACTCCAAGTGGCCGATGGGCGGCGGTTTGCTTTCCGGTGCGGCTTGGTTGCCGCCGTAAGGACTATCGTCACTCATGCGTGAATTCCTTCTCGGCGAAAACGTTGCGCGGCAACGATTTTCGTTTGCATTGCTTTGATTTGCATAGCCTTAGTTTGCATTGCGTAGATTTAATTTGCATTGCCGAGCACTTGGGCGAAGGCCATATTTCACCGTAGCCCGGGGCAGCGCCCTATTGTTTATACATAAGTTTTTTCGGCGCCGGCTCCGAAGGTCATCCAAGTGGCGGCGTTCGTCTGAAAACCTATCCTGGAAGGATAAAAGCCATTAGCCGGTGGTCAGCGCAGCGAACACCACCGGAAGATCGAATCGCTGAAACACCGCATCCCGGCGGGATGCCAGCGGCGTTGGCTATGTGGCGCCGCCGATGGCCGCCGTTCCGACCGCTGCATCCTAGCATCCCGCCGGGATGCGTTATTGCGCGGCCGATACCGGCGGTGGCGCTGCGCTGACCGCCGGCGAATGGCTGCCAAGCCTCCGGCTTGTAGCGAGCCCTTGCCTGCAATGAATGCCTGGCCCGTTTCAAACGGCAGTGGAAATCTTGTGTCAAAGTTGTTGAAAATCTCCTCCGAATGAATCGACTTATGTATAAACAGCAGGGCATCGCGCCAAGCTGTGGTGATAAATGGCCGTTGGCCAAAGCGGCTTGCGTTGCAAAAACATAACCTCTTTGCCCGCGCAAGAGGCTACTTGGCGCCCATGAGCCCTACTGAAATCCCGTTTTCACGGAGAATCGAAGTTGCTTTTCCATTAACTATGAGAAGGAAAATCAATCCAATGCACGGAATGCACGCCAGTATCCCGAACAGTATCCCGAGAGCAGTATTGTAGACTTTCATTCCCAAGAGAATCACAAAAACGGCGCTGATAACCACTGTCGCGATACTAATCAGGTTGAGAATGATTAAAATGGCGAACGGCATCTCTATTTGTGCCAAGTTTATGACAATGGCCACCACCGTAATCATGAGCCGAAGCAAAATGCTGAACAGAATTCCTTTTTGAAATGTCGCAATTGACTGGATATCGCGACGTCTTCCTGTTGTTGACCCGCCCGCCTGTGGACTCTTGTAGGGAGAACCGACTTCCAACGAAGGCCGGGGCGCTTCCTTGATGCGCGTGACCGCGACTTTTTTTCCGCTGCGGCGGTCCAGGCCGCAGTGGACGCATATCACGGCGTCGGCTCTGAATTCCTTGCCGCACGAGGGGCAGGCGTTTTCCGCGGTGGGCGGCGCGACGTAGCCTTCTTCATCCAGCAAGTCGCCGATTCCGCCGGCCAGCGGCTCCGCTTGCGGGGCGCGAATCACCAACGGCTGTTTGCACTGAGGACAACGAACTGTTTTTCCCGCCAATTCGTCCTTGGCGACCAATTTCTTTCCGCACTGGCAGACAACGTCTATGGGCATGGCTCATCCCGATGAGAAGAGGGGTTCGTGGTCAATCTGGTGGTCAAGAGATCAGAATTTCGAGAACGAAGTTGCCATTGTGTACGCGCCCGCGGAGAATCACAAGCGTCTTGCTAGGATGGAGAATTTTCGGTTTACCGAATCAACGGCTGCAGCCGGCGAGGCTCAACTCGATATGTCCGCACACGGCCAAAAATGACACCCAACGCGAACTACGGTCTAGGATCGCAACCTGTTACCTCGCCTGCGTTTCTCGCCAAAATCCACTTGGGGAAATCCGTTATGGAAGAGTCCGTGGAAAGCGTATAGAATTACGTGGCATCCAGCCAAATGAACAAGGGCCGAGGTGGTCGTGAACGTAATATACTGCAACCTACACTATATTCAATTCGAAGAGCTTGTCGTAGAGTTCTGTGTGGAGTTGCTCGGGAACGGCGTCCAAGGATTCGTGCCTGGAAAGGATGGCGGACGTGATGCTCGATTTTCGGGAACCGCGAAACTGTTTCCTAGTGACGCAGCGCCCTGGAGTGGAAGGATTATTATACAGGCAAAACACACCGAATTGATGAACAAGTCGTTCTCAGAGGCCGACTTTTCTGGCGAGTCTTCTGTCCTTTCCCAAGAGATTCCTAGAATAAGAGGATTGTTCGAGCGTCACGAACTTACATTTTACATGTTGTTCGCAAACCGCCGTTTAACAGGTGTGACGGAGGAGAATATTCGCAGAAGAATCGGCAGAGAAACCGGACTAAACGATGACTGCATTCGGCTATTCGATACAAGCGAACTTGATCGTCTCGTGAAACGGTATCCGGAGGCGGTTGCGCGTGCGGGATTAAATCCTGCCAAAGCGCCTGCAGACATCGACCCCAATGACCTTGCTGAAGTGATCACCAGGATCGCTGCTTATAAACTGGATGAACTGATGGAAGGGAGCGCACCCCCTCCGGAGCAACGAGAGAGCCCAGACGAAAAGAACCGAAAAAAAGGATTGCGCGACGCATACTTCAACAATCACATTCGCCCCAAGATGATTGATTTTCCGACGATTCGGCAGTTTTTTTCGCACCCGGCGAACCAGCCATATGTCAAACTTTATGAGGACATTTCTAGCGAACTCGAAGCAAAATTGGACGCGTGGTCGGACCCAGACGTTCCGTACGAACGGCAACTTGAAGTGTTAATCGATCGCCTGTTTCAGCGGGACTTCGACCTCAGAAAAAACAAGCAATTGACGCGAACGGTTGTGTACTACATGTACTGCAATTGCGACATCGCGAAGGATGCAACATGATTCGCCCCAGTAAGCACGCCCACCCCGACAAGACGTTGGTCTCCGCCTCAACCGTTCTTCTCAAGCGACTAAGAACGAAACGTTCGGAGTCATTTGATGAACTTCGCGATTCTTTACTCAAAAGAGATGCAGATTCGGAATCGCTCTTTCTTCCTGCGATGAATCTCCTATTCATTCTTGGACTTGTCGAGTATCGAAAAAAAAACGACACGTTTGAGTACGTCGGACACTGACATGCGTCTAAACAAACTCTATTCGAATCGACCGAAAGAATTTGGAGAAATCCGATTTCGGCCTGGACTTAACGTTGTTCTGGGGGAAATCAGACTTCCTGAAAATTTCTTAAAAAGCACACATAACCTAGGAAAGACCACGTTGGCTCGCGTCATTGACTTTTGCTTATGTCGAGCGAAAAAACAAGACTTCTTCCTCTTCAAACACAAAAACCTCTTTGCTAGTTTCGTCTTTTTTCTAGAAGTTGAATCGTTGGATGGTTCTTACATTACGATTCGGCGGTCCGTAGAAGCTGCTTCAAAGTTGTCGATTGTTTCTCATGATGCCCCGTGGCAAGACTACTCAGATGCCATTTCAAGCGACTGGGACCACGAAAACGCGCCGTTTGATTCCGGAAAACAGATTCTAGATGGCCTTTTGAAGTTGACAGCCGTCAAGCCCTGGGACTTTCGGGTCCCAGTCGGGTACGCCCTTCGCACCCAAAACGACTTTCAAGACGTCTTCCAACTCTCTAAGCATCGAGGAAAACATCGTGACTGGAAGCCCTACATTGCACATATTTTGGGTTTTGACGCCAGGCTAGTTAAGGCTGGGTATGATTTGGAAGAGCGTATCGGCAAACTAAAACAATCGATTGCCATTCTCCAGTTAGAATTGGGGGGAGCTCGAGTTGAATTAGACCAAGTTCGTGGCTTGATCGAGTTAAAACAACAGGAAGTTAATTCACTCGATGAATCTGTGCGACAATTCGATTTCGCTATTCAAGATGCGTCCGTCAACACAACACTCGTAGAAGATCTAGATCAGAAGATCTCCGCCCTAAATGTTTTGCGTTACTCGTTGTCCCGAACTAGAAAACGCCTTGTCGACTCCCTCCATGCGGAGAACATTCAATTCCGGCCTCAAGCGGCGAAGAAGCTGTTTGAGGAAGCAGGCGTGCTATTTCCCGACCACGTTGTCAAGGAATTTGACGACCTTGTCCGGTTTAACAAGGAAATCTCCGAGGAAAGGACCGAATACCTCAAAGCAGAGCTAGCAGTAACAAACGAGAGTCTAAGCAGAGTTGCCATGCAACTTTCTTCCTTGAACCAGAAACGTCAATCGGAGCTACAGTTTCTCAGCGACACGGAGTCCGTTTCAAAGTATCGAGAATTGAATGAACGTCTTGTCGAATTGAAAAACGAACTGGCCAGCTTGGAGCGGCAGCGAGACGCTCTGCTTGGAATCAGAGACAAAGTCAAAAAATTAAAGGACCTCAAGCGGGACCGCGAGGACCAAGTCGAGTCACTTCAAGCCGAGATTGACCAACATGGGGGAGATGACGAGGGACGATACTCAAAAGTGCGTAAGGCCCTGGCAGGATTCTGCCAGCGGTTCTTAGGACACAAGGCTCTGATAACGACACGCCTTAACGGCGAGGGGAATATCGAGTTTCACGCCGAGTTTCTTGATTCTTCGGACCATCCAACCAGCGAAGACGACGGTAAAAGCTACAAGCAAGCGTTATGTGCCGCATACGATCTTGCTATCGCTCATGTGCTCCTCAGCGAAGATTTCCTCCGGTTCGTTTATCACGATGGCTTGCTAGAGGGGATGGATGATCGAGTCAAATTAAACATGATTCAAGTTCTTCGCGAACTATCAGACCAGGGCATCCAGCAAATTCTTACAGTGATTGATTCTGATCTGCCATTGACTGTCGATGGTGAAAAGTTTGTGTTTGACAGCGACGAAGTAATACTCACTTTGCATGATGAGGGGGCCAGCGGTCGCCTGTTCAAGATGCCAACCTGGTGATGCGATAAGGCGTTACAGTCCGTTGCCGCCTCAAGAACGGGCCGATGCGTCGGCGGAGCGGTGGCGGTACAAGGTGAGTTCGTAGAGTTGTTCGTACTTTTCGGCGCTGGCGCTCCAAGACCAATCTTGCCGCATGCCGTTTTCGATAATGGCCCGCCATTCGTCGGTGCGATGCCGGTAACAATCGAGGGCGCGGCCCAGCGTCCAGGCGAATGCTCCGGGGTCGAACGGTTCAAAAACATAACCGTTGGCTGTTCCGGCGGCCAAGTTTTCCGGACCGGCGTCGGTGATGGTGTCGGCCAGTCCGCCGGTTTTTCGCACCACCGGGGTGGCGCCGTACTTCAAGCTGTAGAGTTGGTTCAGGCCGGAAGGTTCATATTGACTGGGCATCAGGAACACATCGACCCCGGCTTCAATCTGGTGGGCCAGCTTGTTGCTGAATTCCAAACGCACGCCGCAATGTTGGGGAAATTGGCGTCCCAGTTCGGCCAAGGCTTCGTGATAACGTTGTTCGCCCGTGCCGAGAATGGCCCATTGCGTGTCGTGGCCGGGGAGCCAATTTCGCATGGTTTCGACGATGAGTTCAATGCCCTTTTGCTCCGCCAAGCGGCCGACAAAACCGAGCAATGGCGTATTGGGTTCATCGGCCAGCCCCAGTTCCTGTTGCAAGGCGCGTTTGCATGCGGCCTTGCCTTCGACAAAAGTTTCGGCGTCGTATTGGCGGGACAGGAGGTCGTCAGTGGCAGGATTCCAAACCCGGTAGTCGACGCCGTTCATGATGCCCGAAACCGCATCGCCGCGATACCGCAGGGTTTCCTCCAAGCCGCAGCCGTACTCGCTGGTTTGAATTTCTTCGGCGTACCGACGACTCACCGTGCTGATCGAATCAGCGAACACGATGCCGGTTTTCATGAAATTCAATTGGCCGTGGTGCTCCATTTGGCGCCAGTTGAAATGCCGCCAGTCGAGCCCGGTGAGGAGCATGTCCCAGTGCCAAAAAACGCCTTGGTAGGCCAGATTGTGAATCGTGTAGAGCGACGCGATTTGCTCATAGCCGGGGGTCTTGGCGTATTCGATGTCGAGATACGCTGGAATCAGACCGGTGGGCCAATCGTTACAATGGATCAAATCCACGGGCAGGTCCAAGAGGCGAATCGCTTCCAAGACGGCACGCGAAAAAAACGAAAACCTCTCGCAATTGTCTTGGTAATCGACCCCCGATTCGACATACAACTCAGGGCGGCTGAAGTAGTCGTCTTGAGCAATGAAATAAATCGGGACATCACTCCCCGGAAGCCGGCTTTCGAGCAACTTCCCCCTGACTATTTTGCCGCTGATCGGAACATCGAACTCAATGTTTAGATCTCGCAAAGGCATTCCGCTGGAATGAATCTGGCGAAAGGCCGGCATGATGACGCAAATATCCAGCCCCCGCTGCTTCAGGGCAATCGGCAGCGAACCGCAAACGTCGGCCAAGCCGCCGGTCTTGGCGAACGGAGCGACTTCACTCGTGGCGAGAACAATATTCAAGGAACGGCGGCCTCTTTGATGAACAATGCTGAAGGTTATTTAGAGAACATCGGCACTCTGTATGATGTCGAAGCGACAACGAAAAAGAAACCTATCCAACGACATTATAACGATTTTCCGGCGCAAAAACGCCGACCTTTTCGCTGCCCGCCCCCGCCTGCAAGGGGCGCCGCTCGAAAGATTTGCGGGTTCAGCGCCGTTGCCGGAGCGTACAATGCGGCGTGCCGTCCTTCCCGACATCTGCAGAAGCATGAACCGCCACGCGAAGAAAACCGGCTCGTTCGACGGACGACGCACTCGCGCCCGCCGCGTGTTTCGTCGTGAGAAATATAACGACATCCAAACGGTTGAGAAAACAAAATGATAAAATACGCCCTGCTTTTTGCTCTCTGCTTCGCGGACCGCACGCCGCTCATGGCTCAATTGCCGGAAAAGAGCAGGCAACGCCAAATACGCTTCATAGAAAAGGAGCTTGAACTTGGCCCCTATATTCGGAAAATCAAGTCCGGCGAAATTGCCGCACGCCGGGCCTCTATCCTCTACGCCATTCTGCAAAACACCTTCGAGGTTTGTATTCACCAGCAACACGGCGCGAAACACAACAAGGTGTATGTTCATCAGGATGGACATTCCGAAGCCGTGTATGATGAAGACGGAAAGCTAGTTCAAGACGGCGTGAATGATGGCTCCTACAATTATTTCCATCCCTCGAAGGAGCCTCTCCGCCATTTCACGTTCGATATTTCTCCTTGGATAATGTTGGGCCAGTCTGGAACCGACAACACAACGGTTGAGTCGCGCATCTATGCCTATATGGGAGATCTGGAGGGCGGAATCCGCAGAGCCGCAAGTCGGGAGCAAGGCGGAAAAGACAATTGGAAAAACGATGGCCAACTTCAAGCCTTGGCGATCTTCGTCAGAGCCATCGAAGAAGGCGAAGCCGAATCCCTTTATGCATTGTTTGAGCCCGACGCAGAGCTAACCGACAAACAATTGTATCTTCTCAACGCTAGCACTTCGCGAGTCTCTTTGTTGCGTATAATGTGGCCATGAACCGCATAGATGTCGAAACGATTTTGAAACAAG
>QIKY01000344.1 GCA_003233175.1 Planctomycetaceae bacterium
ACCGGGTTCCTCAAGCGGTCCCACGAACGGCGCCGATGGCGATGTTTCTGTACAGCCTGACGATCGTGTGGTTCGCGACTGAAGGTCACGCAGACTTTCAGATACCTGAGCGTCCCTGGTATCATTGGAAGTCGGAGCCCAGCTTTGCAGACATGTTGACCACATTACGCCGCAAAAGCTGGGACGATAAATTATCGAGGGTGTCGCCTGCAGCGGCCCCCACCAACAATGCAATCGACCTGCTCACCTACCTGGCCACACTCGCCGGATAGCTCTCCAAAAAGTGCAAAACTGGAACTAAGAAGAGGGGCGTCCTAATCTATCAGTAAATATATTCCTGCCGCTCGGCTCCTAAACGCCTATTTGCCGGATGATTGACGCCAAGCTGCGTTGGATGTCGTGGTCGGTGGTCGACCAGTTGCAAACACTGATTCTCATGGCGGTGCGGCCCTGCCAAACGGTTCCCCCGCACCAACAGACGCCGTCGGCCTGCACACGTTTGATGATCTCGTTCGTTGTGTTCGCATCGCCGAAGGATACCAACACCTGGTTGAGCACCACGTCGTTGAGAATTTCGCAGCCGGCGTCTTGCAGCCCTTTCGCGAAATGTTGGGCCTGCCGGCAATTGCGTTCGATCATCTCGGCCAGTCCGTTGCGGCCCAGCGATTTCAAAGCCGCCCAAATTTCCACGCCCCGCGCTCGGCGGGAGAGTTCGGGCGTGTAATCGTAAGGATCGCGCTGCTCGCTGGGCGGCAGGTAGGCGGCCGAGATTGCCATCGCGGCCCTCAATGCGTCTGGATCTTTGACAAACGCCACGCCGCTATCGTAGGGCACGTTGAGCCATTTGTGTGCGTCGGTGGCCCAGGAATCGGCTGCGGCGACGCCTTGCACCAGGTGCGCCCGTTCGGGCGCGGCCGCGGCCCAAAGTCCAAACGCGCCATCGACATGCACCCAGGCGCCGGCGGCGTGGGCGCGGCGGCAAATGTCTTCGATAGGATCGAACGCACCGGTGTTCACATTGCCCGCTTGCGTGCAAACAATCGTCGGCCCCGACAAATTCGGCAAGGCCTCGGCGCGCATGCGGCCTTGCCCGTCGACCGGCACACGCACCACGCGGTTCCGCCCCAGTCCTAACAGCCCCAACCCCTTGAGCACCGTGGGATGGACTTCCTCGCTGACCACCACCCTCACCTCCGGCGCTCCAAACAGCCCTTGGCCTTCGATATCCCAGCCGACGTTTTTGAGCACGGCATGGCGAGCCGCGGCCATCGCGCTGAAGTTGGCCATGGTGGCGCCGGTCACGAAGCCGCCGCCGCAGCCAGCAGGCAAGCCCAGAACATCGACCAACCAGCCGAGCGCCACTCGCTCCAACTCCGCCGTGGCGGGCGTGGCCGCATGCATGCCGACCGGCTGGTCCCAGGCGGTTGCCAACCATTGCGCCGCCAGCGAAGCGGGCAGCGTTCCGCCAATCACGAAGCCGAAGAAGCGTGGTCCGGCCATGGCGGTGGTGGCCGGCGAGCCCAGTTCGTCGAGTTGTTGCAACACGTGTTCGGCTGGGGTCGGTTCGGCGGAAAGCGGCTCATCGAACGTTGCCAATTTTGCGACCGCCTCGGCGGAGGGCGGCACGGGCCGATGCGGCAACTTCTCCACATACTGAATCGCTCGCTCCGCCGCGTCTTCCAACAATCGCCGCATTTTGAAAACCTAATACCAATTAAACAGGAAGCCCTGAGGAAATTATAGCCACAGAGGCTGCGGAGCGGTCGTGGGAGGCAACCAAAATTATTTTGATAATGAAAATTGCAGGTAGCCGAAGTGGCGCGGGGCGAGCGGGCGGGTCCAGGCTTGCCAGCCGACTTTAGGAACGGCGCGGTCGAGGTTCACCGCCCAAACATCGCCGGGCAACGGCCTTTCGGCTGTTAGCTCGCTGAAAGGGATGGCCGCTTCGACGGTCCAGCGGCGAAGGCCATTGTGATGCACGGCCACGTACCAACGGGGATTCCAGGTTTTATCTCCAAAGCAACGGTCGGCGGTGCGGCCGCGATAGTCGATCGTGAACTCGTAAAACGAGGTGAAGTCGCGATCGATATCAATTCTCAGACGGATGCGGTCGGCGTTCGCCAGGTCGGCGTCATACTTGCGGCTGCGAGCGGGGGCGGCGGAGTAGTCAGCCTGCTCGGCGCGACGACAACTCACCGCGAGATAGAGGAATTTGTCGTCGAAAGCCAGGGCGGCGTCCGCCGGCCAGGCGTCGTCGTCGTAGAAGTCGCTTTTCAATAATACGCGTTGGGCGGTTTTCCAAATGTCGTCATCCAGGACACCGTCCAGACGCGGTATCGTGCGTGCTTGCTTGCACCGCCACAGCGGTTTGGGGCAATCGCCGTTGGGGCTGGCCAGCCAAAGTTCGGCAGCGGCGCATTTGGCCCAGCCGTCTGCTCGCTGGCGTTTGGAAAGCATGTTGTAAAACGCCATCGCCTCGCGCGGCGCGGCGCGCGCACGCTGGTATGCGGCCCAGGGAAAACGCAACACCGGATCGCTATACAATACCGGGTGGGTAAGTGAAGCGCGCTTGGCGAGTTGGTCCAGGGGCGCACGTGCGTACGCGCTGCCAATGGAGGAGGCGGCTTTTCGAGGACGTCGCGCCAGTTGGAATTCCGTTCGCTGGATGCGGGCATCGGCGGGCGCGGCGATTGTTTGGCCGAAACCGGCCAGCGCGACGTTCGACGCCGCCAACTCCGCCACTGCTTCGGCTTGGGGAAGACGGTTGCGATGACGCACCTCGGCGCTGGCGCCGGCTTGTATCATCCATAACAATGCCGCTTCGGCGGCGTCGTGTTGAGGATATCGACTGACCAGCAAATGGAAGGCGTCGAACGCGGATCGGGTTTTTCCGCGTTGCCGTTCACGATTCGCCAATTGAAAGAGCACGTCGCCGGCTGCTTGTGGTGTGAGGCTCCTGGCCCATTGCTCGAACTGAGCCAGCCACGCACCGCTGGCTGAACCGCCCATTTCATGGGCCAAGATCCCCTCGATATTGCGCCGCAGTTGGGCGAGTTGTTGCATCTGTTCAAGTTTACCCGCGGTTGGCTGGGGCTGGCGGCGGCGAATATCGCCTCCGGCGGCGACGCCCAGCCCGCCAAACAGACTGCGTCCGCTAGCGTCGGCGGAATTGCCGCCGACCAACTGGTGCAAGCTGAGTCGGGTGGGTCCGACCCACGACGCTTCCGGCAGCAGCCCTCGACTGCCGGCGGTCACGGCTCCCAACGATTCTCCAAATCGGTGGGCCAACTGGGCTGACGAAATCTTGACTGATCCTCTGGAGGTATCGGCGGTGACGCTAAAGACGCGCGTCGGCTTCCAAGGCTGCAACCCGGCGTCAACCATTTGTTGTGGATAAGCCCGTGGGTCGGCGGCGCGGGAGGCGGCGTTCAACACGGCCTGATTGATCAAACTCGCCAAGGCGCCGTCGTTGGCGCCTCCGGCGGCCTCGGTAACGATAACCGCAGGGCGCCATTGCCTGATTTTGGCCACTAGGTGTTCTTCCAAACGCGCCAGCGGCGCGGGTCCGCCAGCTTGGCGCCAACCCTCCAGGATGGACGCCTTGGGCCAGAGCAGGTCGACGCGCCGCACGGGAAAACGCAAGTCGTACGAAGCCGCGCTGACGCCCAATCGGGCCAAGGCTTGGCGCGTCCGCTGCTGGCGCCCGGCGGTCTGGTGCTGCAAGCCCGCGGGGTGCTCTTGGTTGAGAAATTCAACAACGGTTAAGTAGCCTTCGTTGCCCGCCGCCTGCGCCAGAAGTTCCAGCGGCGCCGACTCGCCGCGCGAGAAGAAACCGAGCATTGCACAGCGTTCACCGCCGGCGCGCTGCTTGCGCCAAGTGCGGCCGCCGTCGCGGGTGGCGAGAATGGCGCCCATGTCGCCGACCGCCCAACCACGCTCGGAGTCTAGAAAAAATAGAGCCCGCAAAGGCATGGCGGCGCCGGTCTCGAAAACCTCCCAGGTTCGCCCGCTATCGGCCGAATGAAACACCCGGCTGCCCGGCGCTCCGGCAATCCAACAGCGGCCGGGAAGCGTAGCAATGGCTCGGAAATCGAACTGACTGGCCGCCGCCGGCGCCACCGCAGGCCGCCAATGGGCGCCGCCATCGTTCGATTGTTGCAGAAAACCTTGATCGCCCACGATCCAGCCTTGGCCGGTGCGGTCAACCCGAATGCGACGGGCGTACTTAGCGCCGGCGCCCAACGCCGCCGAACGCTCCAACCGATGTTTGTGCGCCACCGCCAGCGCGCCCGACGCAGCCAAGGCAACGCCATATTCGGGCGTGGGGAAAGCGATGTCTTGCCACGACGCATTGCCGGCGGCGGGCGTCGACGACCACGCCAGGCCGCCATCGTCGGTGTGAAAAATGCCCGAAGGATAAAGCGCCGAACGTTGGCCAACCGCCCAGCCGTGGCGCGCGTCGAACATTTTTATCCGCTTCAAATACGGCAGGCCGGTCACCCTTGCCCGCTTCCAAGTGCGGCCGCCATCGCGCGTTCGCAGCACCACTCCCGTGCTTTGGTGCGTGTAAGGATGGAACCACCCGCCCACGATCCAGCCATTTTGAGGATCGGAAAAGCTGATCGACTCCAAACGACATGAAACGGGCGAATTCACGAGCCGCCACTGCCGGCCGCCGTCTTCGGTCCGCCAGATAACGCCCTGATCTCCGATGGCCCATCCGCGGTCGGGGTCGATGAACACGACATCGGTGAGCTGCGCGTCTTCCGACCATGCGGGCAGGGCGAACGCTTGCGCCGCCCTGAGTTTCGCCCCTCCGCCGGCAATGCCGGTCAAAAACATCAACAGGGCAATGCCGCGTCTGAAAGATGCCGCGTGGACTTCGCGCGGCGTGAAACCGCGTTGTTTTATCTCTCTAATGTCCATTTTTGCCTCCCGCCGGCGTTCTCGATGGGCGCGCTCACAACCTGCGGCCACAAGGGTCCTATCGTTTCAAAAGGAGGGGGATTCTAGCGAAACGAGGGCTTCGCTCCTAGGTCGACCTGTGAAAAGCGAAAATGATAAAAAATATTTTTTTTGCCACCTTGTTTCGCGGAATGCTCTGGGGCAGTGGCCTCCCCGCGCCGGGCTGCGTAGAATCATGCGGAGCGGCGGTTCGCGCTGCGAGAATTCCTGACCCTTTTCGCCAAGGCACGCACTGATGGGCGCCCCCCCAGGTAACCCGCCGGATGGCCAAACACCGTTGAAAGGCCAATCGCGGCCAAAAAAAATCGCCCCGCTCCGCCCGCCGCGTTGGTGGATGGTATTGGCGGTGGTTTGCTTGGCGCTCAGCATTTGGCTGCAACGCCCCGGCATCTTTGACCACCAACTCGGCAATATTTTCACATGGGCGCTGACGTTGTTGGCGTGTTCCACGTTGAGCTTTTGGTTTGTCTTCCGTAGCGGCTATTCGCTCTTGTTACGAATTCTCTACCCCGCGGCGGCGATGATCGGCGTGGCGCTGTTCCTTACGTTTTTTCGTATCGAGCAGGTGACCGGTGAAATGACGCCGATTTTCACCTACCGTTTCGCGCAGCGCCCCGATGAGCAACTGCCGCCGCCGCAAAACTCGGGCGATTCGATCGACTTACAAACCACCGGCCCCGACGATTTCCCGCAGTTTCTTGGTCCTCGGCGAGACGCGGTTTATCGGGCGGTTTCGTTGGAACGCGATTGGGCGGCGCACCCGCCGGAAGAACGCTGGCGCGTGCCGATTGGCGCCGGTTGGTCGGGGTTTGCGGCGGTGAATGGCTACGGCGTCACGCTCGAACAGCGCCGCGACCAAGAGTATGTGACCTGCTACGATCTGGCCAGCGGCGAATTGCTTTGGTCACACTCGCACGCCGCCCAGCACAATACCGTGCTCGGCGGCTTGGGGCCTAGAAGCACGCCCACGATTGACGAAGGCCGCGTTTACGCGCACGGCGCCACGGGCGTTTTTGTCTGCCTCGATGGCGCCACTGGCGAACTGCTGTGGGAAAAAAATCTTCCGGTTGCGTTCGGAGCTTCGGTGGAATCGGATGTCAAGAATATCGCCTGGGGCCGCGCCGGTTCTCCCTTGATTGTTGATCATCTGGTGATCGTTCCGGCGGGTGGTCCTGGCGGTGCTCCCGGCGGCGGGCGCAACATCTCCTTGGTTGCCTACGACAAAAAAACCGGGCGGGAAGTGTGGCGCGGCGGCAATCGCCAGGTCAGTTATAGTTCTCCGGCGTTGGCCACGCTGGCGGGCGTGCGGCAGGTGTTGAGCGTGAACGAAGACAACGTCAGCAGCCACGATATAAAAACCGGCGCGGTGCTTTGGCAACACCCTTGGCCGGGAAGCAGCGCCGCCAATGCAAGTGTTTCGCAGCCCGTGGCCGTGAATGCTCAAAGCGTGTTGCTTTCCAAGGGATACGGCGGCGGCGCGGAACTGCTGGGCATAACTCGGTCAGAAAAGGATGGCGCCTGGAGCGTGACCTCACGCTGGAAAGAACCGCGTTTGCTGAAAACCAAGTTTTGCAACGTCGCCTTGCTCGAAGGCCGATATGCGTTTGGTCTTTCCGATGGAATTCTTGAATGCATCGACTTGAAGGAAGGCCGGCGGCTGTGGAAAAAAGGCCGTTTCGGCCATGGACAAATTTTACGCGTGGGTGATGTCCTACTCGTGCAAACGGAGTCGGGCGATATCGCGATGGTCGACGCCTCGCCGGAAAAATTCCGCGTGCTGGGTGAAATCAAGGTGTTTCAGAGTAAGTGTTGGAACACGTTGTGCCTGTACGGTTCGCGCCTACTGGTGCGAAACGACCGCGAAGCCGTCTGCCTGGAACTGCCGCTCGCGCCAAACAGCCCCGGTTCGTGAAACGCCGGTGAATCCCAACTGCTCGACCAAACCATGCAATAAATAATCCGTATACACCGCACGCGATAGAAGAACAACGGGAGATTTGCAGACGCCATGTCCGACCCTCTTGCTGCAACATTTGAAAATCTGTGCCGACACGCGCGCGAGGTCGCGATGTTGGAATCAGTCAACGAACTTCTCGGCTGGGATGAACGCGCTTTGATGCCGATCAAGGCCGGCGGTTATCGGGCGGAGCAGCTCACAATGCTCTCCGGCATGGTGCATCGGCGTGCGACCGATCCTCAAGTGGGCCAGTGGCTGGAGGAGTTGGCCGATTCGCCCTTGGCGGACGATCCACATTCCGACGCCGGCGCCACGATCCGCCAATTGCAACGCGAGTACGAACAGCGCACGCGGCTGCCGCAAACCTTGGTGGAAGAACTCACGCGAGCCGCCGTGTTGGGGCAACAAGCTTGGTCGACGGCGCGTAAGAACAACGACTTCGCAGCCTTCGCGCCGCATTTGGAGCGCACCTTCGCCTTGAAGCGCGAGCAGGCGGATGCCTTGGGTTACAGCGAACGGCGTTACGATGCGCTGCTTGATCTTTTCGAGCCCGAGGCGAAAACCTCGCATGTGGAGCGTGTGTTGGCCGACTTGCGCGCAGCGCTCATTCCGTTGGTTGACGGTTGCCGGGAGAGTGCGCGGCGGCCCAATGTGGAAATTTTGCAGCGTCACTTTCCGATCGACGCGCAACGCGAATTCGCGGTTTCCGCCGCCCGCGCCATCGGCTTTGATTTTGACCGAGGACGGCTCGATGTTACCGATCATCCTTTCTGCGCGGGGCTGGGTCCTCACGATTGTCGCATCACGACACGTTACGACGAGCGTTTTTTTTCGTCGGCCTTCTTCGGCGTTTTGCACGAAGCGGGGCACGGCATTTATGATCAGGGCTTGCGAGCCGAACAGTACGGCCTGCCGCCGGGAAGTTATGTGTCGTTGGGCATTCATGAATCGCAATCGAGAATGTGGGAGAACGCGGTCGGGCGAAGCATGGGGTTTTGGCGGCACTTTTACAGCGGCGCGCAAGCGGCGTTTCCCCAGGCGTTGGGCGAAACAAAGTTGGACGATTTCTACTTCGCCATCAACGATGTGCGGCCCTCCCTGATACGCGTCGAAGCGGATGAAATCACGTACAATTTGCATATCATCATTCGCTTCGAATTGGAGCAGGCGTTGCTCGACGAAGAGCTTTCGGTGGCCGACCTGCCCGCCGCCTGGAACGCCAAGTATCAAGAGTATTTAGGCATCGAACCGCCCCACGACGCCGACGGCGTGCTGCAAGACATCCATTGGAGCGCGGG
>QIKY01000166.1 GCA_003233175.1 Planctomycetaceae bacterium
TGAACGGCTAGCCGTTCAATGATCTGTCGGTAGCCGCGGAAAGTGCCTAACGAAACATGCTAAAGCATGAACTCCAACGGCGCGGATCCTCTACGCGGAATCGCTCGGCGTGAGAAGGGATACGCCCGGCGCTTCTTCGGAAACATTTGGCTGGGCTTCGGTTGCCGCAGCATTCACTTCCGCAGTGTCGGTTGCCGCAGTGTCTACAAACGGCGACTTTGCGCGTTTCGGCGGAGGCCAGGCCCAAAACAGCATTCCCGCCAGGAAGATCTGCGCCATCGGGACATCGATCAGCGTGGCCATCGAAAACAAGCAGCGTTGCACAAAATAGGAGGCCGCGTTCTCGCCGCCGATTGGCAACCAATACACCGCTTGCCAGGCCACCACCGCCAAGGCGATTCCCGCGCCCAGAGCCATCAAGACCCAGCCCGCCTTGTCGCGAAGCCCTTCCGGAAGAACACGAGCCACCATTGCCGCCGGCGGAAGAATCAGCATCAACCAGAACAGATGGTAGGCTGTCATTGCGGGAACCGTGGGCCCACAGCCCCAGGGACCGCAAGCGACATGATCCCAGCTTGTGTGCAGATTTCCGATCTGTAGAACGCCATAGATACCGCCCATCCAGGCGAACAGCCCGACAGAGATCTTAACAAGCGATGTAAGCATGTCTGATTTCTTTCAGCGATCGGAGCAAGACGTCACCCCCCGTTCTAGCCGAAGTTCGCCGCGTCGCACTGTGAAATGGGCCACATACTCGGAAACAAACATGCAAATAGCGACGCCCGGCCAAACTGTCTTGCCGCAAAAATCGGTTTTTACCACATTTTAGCGGCGAATTCTAGGGAAATTCAGTCTGGATCGGCGTCTCGCTTACGCCGTAACATACTCCTATCAAATACTTTGCGGAGTCACGGCATCTCAACGCCAGACTACACGCCCGCAGCCACGCCCGCTCACTCCACCAGAGCGGTTTCCTCTCCGCGACTCCTACCGAAAAATGGGACGAAGCCGTCTGTTTGCCAAACGCCAAGAGAAATAAGCAGGAGATTCAGCCCGTGTTGGTGCTTTCCCGAAAACTCGATCAAAAGATCATGATCGGCGATCAGATCGTGATCACGATTGTTGAGATTCGAGGAGATAACGTGCGCCTCGGCATTGAGGCGCCGAAAGATATTCCTGTGCATCGCCACGAAATCTACGAAGCCATCAGGCGGTTGGAGCAAGCTGATTCGTAATTTAGGCGCCGAGCGAAATTTATTTGTCGAACCATCAGCCCGGCGTTTTGGAAGTGCCGGGCTTTTCCGTGCCATAACCGCTAACCCGGATTATTCACGAGATCGACTCTGATCACTGCAAGTGGTGATATGAAACAACTTTGCGGCTATCTTACCCAAAACGCCGCGCAAATCAGCCGCCACGCGCTAGCGTCCGGTTCTGTGGGGAATTGCAAGGACGCTAGCGCGTGGCGGCTGATGAATAATCCGGTCTAACCATGACTCCACGGCTTTTTACGCTGCCCGGCGCTCGGTGGCGGTGTGGCGGTCTGCGGGAATCGCTCCCCATTGCGAATGCGGAATCACTTGGGCTGAATCCAGCAACTCTTCCAACTGGCAGCCGGCGCCGTAAGAGAATTCGACCACAATCTCGGCGCCTGCGGCAACGTCGAACGTTTGCCCGAGAGGAACCACCAGGTACTGGTTCGACCACTCAATGGCCGACCCTTCCGATTCCTGAAAGGCCAGCAGGTTCTTGGTAATAAACCGTAAAGCGTTCAATTGGCCGCTGCGTTCCATGGAGAACTTGGTCCGACCCTCGAATCGCTCGGGCAACGCACGATCGTATTCAACCGCGGCGTATACGAGCGGTTGGCAGAGCCCTCGCGTTTGCTCATGGTTGCCGCCAGAGTCTTGAAAAAATGGAATGGGCGCCGAAAACCCCGAAAATTCAAACGGCTGCTCCACCGGCTGCACCGCAAGCAACGAAGCCTCTGGAACGAAACGCGGCAACGGACCGCCGAAGTGCGCCAGATAACGCTCTTGAAATGAGCCGATTACCTGAATTTGCTTTTCGCGCATCAGTCCGGTGTGCAACATTTCACAAATGACAACATCGACCGGCTCGGGCGGAAGATACTCCATTGCGTCAGCCTGGATGACCTCAACCCGATGCCCAAACGGATTGTGCTGCATCAGCCGGCGGGCGGTCCGAACCAACTCGGGGTTTCGTTCCACGCACCAAACATGGCCCGCCTTGCTGGCTGCAAAGTGCGATAACACGCCCGTTCCGCCGCCCAAATCCAAGACTTTGGCGCCCGACGGCGTCAGATACTGGATCGCATCGCGAAAACTCGACATCCGAGCCTGATCCAGCAGCATGTTGTAATGGTAGTGCAACGGAATGTACTGCCCCAGAACGTGCTCGTCGGGAATGGCTTGCTGAAACATAGCGGCCTCAGGGGAATGATGCTTAACACTTCGGCGGAGATAGTAACCGCCGCCGCCGCCGCCCACAATACCGACTACCACCCTGCCGAAAGAGTGAACGCACCTTGCGGTTTGCAATTGGCATGGGTGTTTGATCGGTGGGATAGATTGTTATCGCAATTTCTCGCAGCGCAATGAACGGTTACCGTTTGGTTCTCCGACTCCCGACGCTTCCCTTCGTGCTCTTCGCGTCCTTCGTGGTGAACTTGATCGTTCGGCGGCATTGAGAATCGTTGGCCAGATCGGTTCACCACGAAGGACGCGAAGAGCACGAAGCACGGAATTCGACGATCTCTCCCAGTGCGTGAGCCTCGAACTGAAGAACGTCGGGATAGAGGACCGCGCGGGAAGGACGGTGCGCTGTCGGCGACCCCGGAAAACAGCCCTTTTCTTATTCCAAGGGCACTGGCATCCCCGCCGGGATGCATCGTTCAGTTCACTGCGGTAGGGTGTCTTACGGAATGTTCCCACACTCGTGTACGTGGCGAGGATTTCGGTGAACGACGAGAAAGGCATGATCGCCGTCGCGGCTTTATCGGGCGGCGAGTGGGCTAAGCCACTTTGTCGCGGTTATCTCACGCTGTTCCAAAAAAACGCTCGAAGCGGCGGCGGTTCTCTTCTAAATAGGCGCCGCAGCCGGTGAGCAGGTCTTGGGAGTTGGCGTAGCCCAGAAGGTAGGCAAGTTTACGCAACTCCAGTTCGTCGTGCGGCAGGTCGTGTCGGGCGGAGGTGTCCATCAAACGCAGCCGCGCTTCGACGCTCCGCAAAAACCGATACGCCTTGCGGAAGTATTCGTAATCATCGGCGCTAATATGGTTCGCCTCCAGCAGTTGTTCGAGCGCCGCGAGTGTTCCCGGTTGGAGCACCTCCGGCGATTGCCGGGCGTACTTGAGTTGCAGCATTTGCACGATGAATTCGATATCGACCGTTCCGCCCCGGCCGCGTTTCAAGTTTCCCCGCGCGGCGGTTTCCTCCAACCGCATGCGCATGGCGTGGATTTTTTGGCGGCAGGCGTCGGTCCAGGGTTGCGTCGTGATGGCTTGCCGCACCGCTTGCATGGCAACCGCCTGGACATCAGCCGAGCCATAAACCACGCGCGCCTTGCAAAGCGCCTGCCGCTCCCAGAGTTGTCCGCGGCCGTCGGAAAAATAGCGGGAGAATTCGGGCAACGAAACCGCCAAGGCGCCGCTTTTTCCGGTCGGGCGTAGCCGTGCGTCGAGTTCGTAGAGGCGTCCATAGGGCCCGCGTTTGGTAATCACCTTGGTGATTTTCTGGGCCAGTTGGCTGAAGAAATGCTGGTTGGTGGTGATACGGTCGGCGCGTTGGGCGCTGAGTGGTTGCGTTTGTCCTTCCGCCTCGTAGAGAAAGACAACATCCAGATCGCTATGATAATTGGGTTCGCGTCCGCCCAGCTTTCCCATGGCGAGAATGATCAACTCGCAGGCGTCTTTTCCACCTGCGCGCATGGGGCGCCCGAAGCGGGTTGTGAGTTTCTCGTATTCGATACGCGCGACTTGCGCCAAGCAGACTTGGGCGATATCAGACAACGTTTGATGCGCCGTTTGTACATCGTCCTTGCCAAGAATATCTCGCACGCCGACGCGCAAGTGCTGAGAACTTTTGAAGCTATGCAGTATGGGTTCGATATCTTCGGCGCCTTGGCACAACTCCGCCAAATTCCGTTCCAAGGCTTCGCGGGAAGGCAGCTTCGCCAAGACGAGCGAGTCCATTAGTTCGTCAATCATGCCGGGGTTGCTGGTCAGAATGTGCGACAAATAAGGGCTGGTCGCACAGAGTTGCACGTACAGCAATAACGACGGCGCGTTGAAACTGAACAGCTCCCACAACACGCCCTTGCCGCCCACCGAATCGCTTACCGCGCTAAGATTGAGCAGCGCGGAATCAGGATCGGGCGAAGCCGAAATCGCTTCGAGCAACTGCGGCGCGATGGAAGCCAGGAAATGCCGGCACCTGCGCGTCGAGAGGAAGGGGATTTTCTCCTCGGCCAAGGCCATCAAATTGGCATAGGCGGCCGGCACGTCGGAGAATCCGTACGGTGCGAGCACGTCCCGGATGATGTGCTCTGGCGGGTCGGGGTCGAGCACCAGGTCGACCTCTTGCGCGATTTTTTCTTCGCCGCCGAAGGCGTCGTGCAGCAGATGATCAAGAATTTTTCGGTTCTCGGCTGTCTTCGTACGATACTCTTCCTGAAAGGCCTCGAGCGCCGTTGTGTGCTCCGTATCGACGCCTCCCAGCCGCAAGGCGAGCTTGCGCAGCTCATCGGCGTGGCTGGGCAGCGAGTGCGTTTGTAGGTCGAACATGATTTGCAAACGATGTTCAACGCGCCGCAAGAACTCGTAATTCCGCGTTAGCAGCGTGCGCTCTTGCATGGTCAGGCAACCGGCCTGTTCCAAACGCTCGATGGCCTCCAGCGTATTGCCGGTGCGGATCTTTTGTAAATCGCCGCCGTTGAGCAGTAACAGAAATTGGATCGCGAATTCGATATCTCGGATGCCGCCTTGGCCGGTTTTGACGTCGGTGAACTCGCCGCCTTCGGTCAGATTTCGTTTTTCAATGCGGCGTTTCAGCGCCTTGATTCCGGTGATATCGGCCCGGTTCAGATAACGCCGATAAACCCAGGGCTCCAACTGCGAAAGGAACATTTCGCCCAGTTCCAAATCTCCGGCGATGGGCCGAGCCTTGACAAACGCCTGCCGCTCCCAGGTGCGGCCCTTGACATCGTAATACCGCAAGGCGGCTTTCCAATCGATGACAATCGGGCCTTGGCGGCCATCGGGCCGAAGCCGCATATCGGTGCGGTAGGCCGCGCCAAGCTCGGTCGACTCGGACAGCAATTTGATCAGTCCGCGAGCCAAACGTTCAAAAAACTCCGAATTGGCAACCGGGCGCGCGCCGTCGGTCGAACCGGCTTCCTCACAGAGAAAAATCAGATCAATGTCACTGGAATAGTTCAATTCACGGCCGCCCAACTTGCCCAACGCGAGGACGACAAATCGAGCCGGAGAACCGTCGTCCGAACGAGGCTGGCCCCGCTTGGCGGCCAGTTTTTTATAGACAAACCGCAATGCGGCCTCGCAAATCGCTTCGGCCAAATAAGAGATTTGACGCGTGACGGTTTCGATGTTTTGCCGGCGGACAATATCGCCGAAGGCGATGCGCATGGTTTCCCGATGTTTGAACCGCCGCAACGCCAACAACGCCGCCGCTTCGTCGTCGAGCATGATCACTTCGGCGCATAGTTCGTCAACCAGAACGGGCTTGGCCAGCGGCGCGCCATCGGTCAGACGCACCAGTTCAAAGCCGGCGGGGTCGCGCACTAAAACGTCCGCCAGATACTGGCTCGACGAAAGAATTTGCAGCAGCGTGGGCAGGGCTTCCGCGTCGCGCTCAAACAACGCTCCCACCGAGAGCGGATTGCGGGCCGCGGCGAGGTAGCGGTCCAGGTTGTTGAGCGCCATGTCGGGATCGCTGACACCCGGCAAATGCTCGGCTAATTGGTCGGCCAGCACGGCGGCAAGGTCGGTCGTCAGACCGCTGCGGCTGAATGAAACGAGGTTCGCGTGCGCCCGCTCCAAATCGGCCACGCCCAAAGACCGAAGCCAGGGCTTAGCCTGTGCAAACGAATCGAGGTACTCGAGCAACGTCTGAGTTTCCATGGCCGCAAGTTTCCATGGCAGGTGCTTCCAAGCACTCGATCAAGTTGACTTATTTATTGAGGCGCCAATTGGCCAAGTAAGAAAGTGTGGAAAAACTACTTCCCGGTTCAGAACCCCGACTTTTTGAAAAAGCCGGGCTTCTCAAACGTCCATTCAGGATTTAATGGTTTCACGCTTTCTAAGCAAACCCGGCTACTCTTCCACAATCACTTCTTTCACGCGTTGCACAAAGTGGGGCGACTTGCCGGATTTACCCAGCACTTCCGCCTTCTTTTCGGCTTCTTTTTTTTGATCAAACTCAAACATCGCCACCCGTTTGAGCGACTGATTGTATACCCCCCAGAAGAGCTTAAGCCGCACTTCCGCCGCCGCCTTGGCGCGACTTTTTCGTTTGGCCTTTTTTTTCTTCTTTTTCTTGACGCCACCCTCCTCTTTTTCAGCGCGTTCGGCGGCTTCGGCTTCTTCCCTAAGGGCCTTTCGATTTACGACTTTACGCGCCATGATTCTGTTGAGATTCGAGGGGGAGCGGAATAGAGGCCGGCCTACCCTGGCCGGCCTTCCTTTCGGAGGTACGCCAACATCATAACGCCTGGGGCGGCATCCCGCCATCGGCCTGTTTCAGCGACGCGCCGAACAGATGCCGCAGGGCAGGCAGTCCTCTTGATCATACCATTTTCTAAATTCCGCAAACCCTGCTTATTATTTCTATTTTACGTATTTATCGCGGTCGACATTATTTTCAGCCGTCTCAAATCGGAAAATGGATCAATTCTCCGATTTGAGACGGGCAAACGCATTCTCGCGATGACCGACCGTTGCACCGACGATAACACTCCTAGGCGATGCACAACTGTTCTAGGTGTGGAAACGCCTTGTTGCTACACTACCAGGCTATTCGCGGCAGGATGCCGCCAGCCATTATGCAATAAGGATATTGCGAAATGAGAGTCGCCCCTTTTTCTCACGAAGTGAAACTGATTGTCGCCCGCACCTTTCTCGAATTGGGCGCCGATGTAGCAATGCCCGGCGGCGTCGCCGAGACATTCCTGGTCGATAGCGGCAAGATTCGCGCCCATTCCTACCGCTGCGGCGATTTCATGGCCATGTGGATGATCGACGTCGGTTTGCTGCAATTCTACGACGAAGACGGCGCCATGTTGCGCACCGTGAATTTGTTCGAGGAACAAAAGCCGGTGCGACTGGCGGCTTAGAAACGGTCCCGAATTTACCTACCGAAATAAAAGCCCGGTATTTTGAAATCGCCGAGTTATTCCTTGGTACAACCCTCGCCTCATTTCTCGGATGAGACTGGTAGCGGCCCCACGGCCTCATCGAAAAACAGTTGCAGGCCGTTCTTCAAGATTTCTCCCAGTTTGATTTCCTCGCCGCCGGAAGCCAATTTCGCCCGGCCTCGCTGCTTTAAATCGAACAGCACGATGGCCCGCCGCCCCGCTTGGCTAAACGCGAGTGCGTACTCCCACTTCGCGTCCCCTGACGTTTTGCTTTTCGCCGGCCAGACGTAACTGGCGTCGACAATCAAGGCTTGCCGCGCATGTGCGATGCCGCGGGCATGTGAAAGGTCGCGTCGTAAGGTGATGGCGGATTCATCAATCGCCAGCGGCCCGTCCGCCACCGAAAGCGGGGGCTCGAACACCCAGAGTTCGATATCGTCAGCCTGCCGGATGAGCCAAGCGGCGTCGGCGCCCCAAAACGCAAGTGCTTGCCTACCCTTGGCGTATTGCGCCCACCAAGCTGCCGCCGCAGCGAGAACCGCCATGGCGAACATGCCAAGAATCACCGCTTTACCTCGGTTCACGTTGGTCTATCCATTTCCGGTTCAAGGGCTTTTTCGCGTTCAGGGGTGGACGCGGTGGGCCGGTTTAAGATGCGGGGCCCGCCAAGTATACTGATGCCCGGAGCGAAAATGCACAAGGGAGCGCATCGGCGGAAGCCGTTACTAACATTAAACATGCGTTGGAGAGCAAAACATGGCCGATAAGTTTGATCCTTATCGTGAAGCGCTGGTCATGGAGGAAACCACGGTCTGGCCGGAAGAGTACGACGAACTGAGCGACGATGAAAAACGAAGCGTCGCGCAAGCACTCCACGCCGAGCCGCAAAACTGTTCGCAGTTGGCGTACCTGCGCGTACACACCGGCTTCTGCCGCCAGATTACCGTCACGGCCGACGATTACGAGCGTGTCGCGGCCTGATCGGCGATATTCTTCTTGAGCGATGGGAGGGAGCTTTGGCTGGCCAGACGTCTTGCCTGCGCGTCGAATTGTCAGACCGCGCCTACGGCATTCAAATCGGCGCGGGGCTGCTCGCTGCGGCGGGTGAGTTTGTCGGCTGCTGCGCGGCTGCCAAACATTACGTCGTGATCACCGATAGCAACGTCGGCCCGCTGTTTGCCGATGCGCTTTGTGAGTCGTTCGCTGCTCTGGAAGACACCCGCCTTGACGTGCTCTCTTTCACCGCCGGCGAAGCCAGCAAGAACATCGATTCCATGCAGCGGTTATGGGGACAGATGTTGGAAATCGGCGTTGATCGCGGCACGGTCGTGATCGCGCTGGGCGGCGGCGTCGTCGGCGACATGGCCGGATTCGCAGCCGCCACTTTTACCCGTGGACTGCCCTTCGTGCAGATTCCCACCACGCTGTTGGCCGATGTCGATAGCAGCGTTGGCGGGAAGGTGGGGGTGAATCTTCCCGGCGGCAAGAATATGGTCGGCGCGTTCTGGCAGCCGCAAGGCGTTTTGATCGACACCGACTTGCTCGCATCGTTGCCCGATCGAGAATATAAGGCGGGGCTGGCCGAGGTGGTGAAGTATGGCGTCATTCTGGACGAAGCGTTCTTTGCGTATTTGGAGGGCTGCGTGGCGCCGTTGCTGGCTCGCGACCCTGTTGTGCTTCGCCAGGTGATTTCCCGCTGCTGCCAACTCAAGGCCGAAGTCGTCGTGGCCGACGAACGCGAGGAAACCGGCGTTCGCGCCGTGCTGAATTATGGCCACACCTTCTGCCACGCGTTGGAAACAGTGACCGAATACCGCCGGTTCCTGCATGGCGAAGCGGTATCGCTCGGCATGTTGTGCGCTTCGCGCCTGGCGGAAGATTTGGGACGGGTGGATCGCCGCGTCACGGCGCGTCAGTCTGATTTATTACAGGCCATCGGCCTACCGATTGAGGTTCCAAGGCTCGACGCCGACGCCCTCACCGCAGCGATGCTGAAAGACAAAAAGACCCGCCACGGCAAGCTGCGTTTCGTATTGCCCACCTGCATCGGCCATGTAGACGTCGTGGACGGCGTCTCTCCCGACCGCGCCAAAAAAGCGTGGTGGCCCAAGTAAGTACCGTTTGAGAAATAATTGTCTGATTTGCACGGGAAGAAGAAATTTATCAATAGTTATTTTTCATGAGTCCTTTGTCATTGGAGAAAGAGAAACAAAG
>QIKY01000283.1 GCA_003233175.1 Planctomycetaceae bacterium
CGCCTTCTTGCTTCAAACGGCGGTGCAGATCTTGCGCCCCTGGTGAAAAAACATGGCGGGTTGTCGAATGACTTATGTATAAACAACAGGGCATCGCCGGGAATAATTTTGAATACTGTTACTTTTACCGTTGTTTGCGAAATTCCGAGGGCGTCGCTCCGGTGTGTTTGCGAAAGGTCCGGCTGAAGTAGGTCGGCGAGGAGAACCCCAGCTTGCCGCTCACTTGGTCGATTGTCAACGAAGGGTCGCAGAGCAATCGTTTGGCCTGCCAAATTTTAAGTTCGTTGAAATAGGTCATGATGCCGCAGCCGAAAGCGGCGGTGAAAACTTCCTTGGCGTGCGTGGCGCTAACGCGCACTTCACCAGCCACTTCGGCAATCGTTAGTCGGTCGTTCACGCGGCTGAGCAGCAGACGTCGAATTTGCTGCGCGACGTCGTGCTGCGTGGCGGTGTTCGACGTGGGAGACATACGCTCCAACACGACCGACAAAAAAGTCCACAGCCGGCCTGTAATCGCCAACTGCTTGCGAGGACGCTCCGCCGTGAGCTGATCGGCCATTTGCCAAAACGCGTGTTGCAAATCGGGATCTCCCGAGGAGTTCAACCGCGCCACGCCATGCACCAAACGCTGCAATTCACCACAAGCATCGGCGATTCCAGAACTGGCCGGCCAGCGTCCTGGTTGTTGGGCGTCGATCAGAAAGGCGAGCGTGGCGGCGGTGTGTGAACCGGCGTTCGACCAATGGTGATCGACGCCCGGCGCGATCAAGCAGAAGTCGCCGGTGTCGAGCGTGTGTTCGCCAACGGCGGTCAGCAAGGTCAGCGGTCCTTGAAGACTCCCGTGCATCGCGATCATGGGGTGGCTGTGCCGTTGCGTGACCGTGCCGACCGGAAAGTGGCCCGACGTGAGCCGCACGAACGGCCGTGGAACGGGGAGGTAGTAGGCCAAATAGCTCTGGTCCACATCGATCGCGTCAGCGGCCTGGTTTCGGGCGTCTTCCGGGAAACGGGGAGCGAGTGTTTTCTTCATCGCGGTGCGCCACGGCCTTTTCGGCGCGTGTCCGATTTCACCAGACATCCGGCTGATACTACATTCAATTCACGCCGCCGCCAACCTAGAATATGTAACAACGGCGTTGGCAAGTATAGATTCTTCCGAGGGAGTCTGAAATGCGTTGGCTCATTTTCACCATCATGCTCGTTTTGATCAGCAGCGTGTCGGTTTGCATTGGCATGGCGCCGGAGTTCGCTCGCGGCGAGGAAAAGCAAGGCAACGCTATTTTTTCAAACGGCGCCCAACTGGAACTACTGTATACGCGAACCGCGAAACTCAACAGCGGTTTGACCGAAGGGCCGGCCGTCGCGACCGACGGAAGTGTTTATTTCACCGACATGCCGTTCGGGGAAAATGAAAACGGCATGATCCTCCGTTTTGATCCCCAAACGCAACGCACATCAGTCTTCACGAACAACAGCGGCAAGTCGAACGGGCTGGCATTCGACACACGGGGTTTTCTGGTTTCGTGCGATGGGGCCGACGGCGGCGGTCGGCGGATCGTTCGTTGGAACACGAACACCGGCCAGGGAACCACCATCGTCGACCGCTTTCAGGGCAAACACTTCAACGCTCCCAACGACCTTTGTATCGACGCCAAGGGCCGCATCTATTTCACCGACCCGCGCTACTTGGGCGCCGAACCGCGAGAACTCAAACACCGCGCGGTGTATCGTGTTGACTCCGATGGAGCCGTCATCGAAATCACGCACGCCGTGGAAAAACCGAACGGCATCGCGCTCAGCCCAGACGAACGCACCCTCTACATGGGAGACCACAACAATGGCAGCGATGGCCTGAACCCCGACCCCAACGCCCCGCCGCCGACCAAGGGCGCCATGAAGGTTTACGCCTTCCCCCTGGACGCCGCTGGATTGGTTTCGGGGCCGCCGCGCACGCTGGTCGACTTCAGTCCGCAAGCCGGGTGCGACGGCATGACGGTCGATTCGCAAGGCAATATCTATTTGGCTTGTCGAAGTCTGGCCAAGCCAGGCTTGTTGGTGATCGATCCTTCCGGCAAGGAGTTGGCGTTTTTGCCCACGGGTCCGCCCAACCAAAGCGGCGGTTTTGAAGACTGGCGGGGCATTCCCAGCAACGTGGCGTTTGGCGTCGGCGCTGAGCAGCACGTGCTGTATGTCACGATCGACAAAAGTTTGTATCGGGTGCGGGTCAAAACCACCGGGCGCCACCGTGCGCTGGAGAAAAAGTCGCTGGGGAGTAACCGATGACCGAACCTTCTCTCACCAGCAACACCGATGCGGCCATCGAAGTGGGCGCGAAAGAATTCCGCTATCGGCTTGCCGCCGACTGGCCGGCGCTGCCAGCGGGCTGGAGCTTTGTGGAAGTCACGGCGGTGGCGACCGATTCGCACGGCCGCGTGTATGTGTTCAATCGGGGCGAACATCCTGTCGCCATCTTTAGCCCGGAAGGCGAGTTCATCTCTTCGTGGGGCGAAGGCGTGTTCGCACGGGCGCATGGAATCACGATCGGTCCTGACGGTATTGGTTCCGACGATGCGGTTTACTGCGTCGACGACCTGGACCACACCGTAAAAAAATTCTCCACCGATGGCCAGTTGTTGCTGACATTGGGCGCCAGCGGGCAATTTTCCGATACCGGAGCGACGAGCGTCGATTACCGCAACATTCGGCGCGCGGGCGCGCCGTTCAATTTCCCCACGAATCTGGCGCTGGCGCCGTGCGGCGATCTGTACGTGGCCGATGGCTACGGCAATGCGCGCATTCATCGCTTCTCCGCCGACGGCAAACTGCTGCACTCTTGGGGCGAACCGGGCGCCGGACCGGGCCAGTTTCACATTCCGCACGGAATTGCCATTGATCGCAACGGCGTGGTCTACGTGGCCGACCGCGAGAACAGCCGGCTGCAACTCTTCACCGCCGCTGGCCAATACCTAACCGAGTGGCGCGATATCGCCCGGCCTTGCGAAGTTTTTATTGATGAAAAATCCAACGTGTATGTCGCCGAACTGGGCTACCTCGCCGGCATGTGGCCGGGCACAGATCCGCCTTCGCCGACCGCCACCGGCGGGCGCATGAGCGTGTTCAATCTGGAGGGTGAACTTTTGGCGCGCTGGGGCGGCGGCGACAACCCCTGCTCACCGGGCGATTTTTTCGCCCCGCACGACGTTTGGGTCGACCAGCGCGGCGACGTTTACGTCGGTGAAGTGACGATGTCGGCGGGCGGCAATCGAGGCTTGGTTTCATCAGATTGCCATTGCCTGCAAAAGTTCATTCGCCAACCGCAAAAGGAACGTAACCGTTTATGATTTTCACCGGTCGTAAGAACGCCACTCTCCGTTCTCGCTCGCGTCCACTCCGTGTGACTCGAATGGAACAGGAGAGAACGGAGGAAACAGAGAAAGTGCGGAATCATTCGGTGTTGGCGCCGGGCAGGATCAATGAGGAAAACAAAGCGTGCATCGAAATGTCTTTCATGCAGCGGAAACGAGGAAACAAACAGGATTTCTCTGTTCTCTCCGTTCCCGCCTGTGAAATCAAGCCAGCGAAATGATGAACGCTCCCATCAAACTCCGTGAACGGCCGCGAAGGAACAAGGATGACGTTTCAGTACGAACATAATCGAAGAATCTTTATCAGCAGAGGCCCGACATTGTGAAGCGTTTGCAAGCCGAGCTGGCCCGCATTCTCAGCCAGAAGAAGAGCCGCCCCTAATGCCGCAGCGTGTTTGCAGGCTCACGAAACCCATTCAGCAATTCATCCATCGGGAAGAGCAACAATGAATTTTCAATACGAGGAGCTAATCTCACTGACGGAGGAAGTCTTTGCGGCGGCCGGTTGCGAGCGAGAAGAGGCCAGAAGAGTTGCCGGCCATCTGGTCGAAGCGAATTTGGTCGGGCACGATTCGCATGGACTGATTCGCATCCCTTCGTACGTCGAATGGTTGCGCGACGGCAAAGTGCTGGCCAACCAGTCGATTCAGATCATTAGCGAGAACGACGCCATGGCCGTGGTCGACGGGCAATTCGGCCTGGGGCAAACCATCGGCGAAGACGCGATGCAGTTGGGCATCGAGAAAGCGGCCAAGCACGGCGTCGCTATCATCGCACTTCGGAACGCCGGGCACTTGGGCCGCATCGGCGATTGGGCCGAAATGGCGGCTAAAGCCGGGATGATTTCGCTTCACTTCGTCAACACCAGCGGCGCGGGAATGCTGGTGGCGCCGTTCGGCGGCATCGACCGCCGACTTTCAGCCAACCCTTTCGCGGCGGGCGTGCCCACGGCAAATGGCGAGCCGATCATCCTAGATATGTCGGCCTGTACGGTGGCTGAGGGCAAGATTCGCGTCGCGCTCAATCAAGGCAAGAAAGTTCCCGATGGTTGCTTGATCGATTCGCAAGGCAAGCCGACCAACGATCCTGAAGTTTTCTATGGCGACCCTCCCGGCGCCATTCTCCCAATTGCCGGACACAAAGGCTCCGGCCTTTCGCTGATCATCGAAATGCTGGCCGGCGCGCTCACCGGCGGTTCATGCACGAATCCTGAAAACGCCTCGCGCGTGGCCAACGGCATGTTGTCGATCATTATCGACCGCAGCTTCTTCGGCGCCGCAGCGGATTTCTTTCCGGAGGTCGAGCGGTATGTTGCCTTTGTGAAGAGTTCGCGAACCGTGAACAACGAGGGTGAAATACTCATGCCCGGCGAAATCGAACAGCGCACCAAGGCCCGGCGTTTGCAGCAGGGGATCGATCTCGATGACGCCACATGGCGGCAGATCTGCAACACCTGTCGAACGTTGAACGTAAAACACGGCTTCGCCGAACCCGAAGCGAAGCCTGCTGAGTCGGCCGCCGACGGAGTGTCTATTCCAGGTTGTGAACCGACGCCGCTGGGCCGCAAATAGAAGGGCGTGATGACCTCAGACTCGAAAAAACAACCGGCCGGAATGCTGTTTGGCAGTCTGCCGCCTTGGGAGCAAGACGACCTGCCCGCGCCGCCCCCGTTCACGCTGCGCAACGTGGTTCGCACGATTGGCCCCGGCGCCATTCTGCTGGCCGGCTCCATCGGCGGCGGCGAGTGGGTGGTGGGCCCCGCTATCGCGGTTAAGCACGGCGCCGATATTTTGTGGATCGCGACGGTGGCCATCGCCTTACAGCTTGTGTTTAATCTGGAGGCGATCCGATACACGCTCTACACGGGCGAGCCAATGTTGGTGGGCATCATGCGTTTGCGGCCCGGCTCCAAGTTTTGGGCCAGTGGTTACGTGGTCGTCACGATTGCGCAGTTGGGCGTGCCGGCGTTGGCCGCGGGTTGTGCTTCGGTTCTCTTCGCCACGTTTATCGGTCGCTTGGCGGGCGATACGGACGCCGCCATGCTGCATTACCTAACCTATGCCGTGATTCTGATTACTGTTTGCATTTTGCTCTCCGGTAAGACCATCGAGCGGATGCTTGAATACATTTCCTGGGTGATGGTGGTGTTCATATTTTCCTTCTTGCTGGTGGTCAATGTGTTGTTCGTGCCGTTCGACCATTGGATGAGCACACTCTCCGGTTTTTTCCGGTTCGGAGCGGTGCCGGCCGATGTCGACATTTTTTTACTCGCCGCCTTCGCCGCCACCGCGGGCTCCGGCGGCGTGGGCAACCTAGTGATCACGAACTGGTATCGCGACAAGGGCTTTGGCATGGGCGCGAAAGTTGGAGCGATCACCGGCGCGTTCAGCCACAGCCAGATACAACTCTCGCCGGTCGGCAAGGTGTTTCCCATCAACGAAGAGAACTTGAACCGTTGGCGGATGTGGTGGAAATATGTCTCGGTGGATCAAGTCTGGCTTTGGGGGGCGGGCTGCTTCGTGGGCATGTTTTTGAATGTGAATATCGCCACGTCGGTGATTCCTTCAGGCACGGATATGGAAGGTATGGCCGCCGGCGCCTTTCAAGCGCGTTTCATGGCCCAGCAGCTTTGGAGCGGCTTCTGGTTTTTGGCGCTTCTGAACGGGTTTTGGGTCTTGCTGTCGACGCACCTGGGCAATACCGATATTTTGATTCGCACCATTACGGATATTGTCTGGGTGGCGAGTCCTCGGGTGCGTGAACATCGGAGAATGAACATCAGTAGGCTCTATTACATTTTTCTGGCGGCGGCCACGGTTTGGGGCTTGTTCGCGGTCCACTGGGGCAACGCGATAGAGTTGTTCAAAATGCTCGGCGCTGTCGCGGGGCCGGTTCTGGCGATTGCCGCAGTGCAAATTTTGATCGTCAACACAACGCTGCTTCCCGTGGAATTGCGGCCACGGCTTTGGCGCCGCGGCGCTTTGGTGTTGTGTACAATATTTTATGGATGCCTTTCAATCGCACTGTTGTGGAAACTGTTTCAAAGCGACTGATCCACGGCGGTGAGGAGAACCAATGGCTATGCAAAGCTCAACCCAATCGCTGGCGAGGATGATATCACGCTCGGTGTTTCGTTGCGTTTCGATGGCGGCTCTTTCCACGGCGTTCTTGTTATGCGCGGTTGGCGATACAAGCCTGCTCGCCGCCGATGGCGAAACATCGGCGGAGGCGGTTGTTTATGAGAACGCCGCCAAAGCGATCATCCACTCGAAATGCGTTCGTTGTCATAATGCAAAAACGAAAGAGGCGGGGCTCGACCTCAGCACGCCGCAAGCGATTCTGCAAGGCAGCGATTCAGGCCGCATCGTGCAAGCCGGCCAGCCAGACGAAAGCCTCTTGTTCGAAATGCTCGAATCCGAGGAAATGCCGCCCGATGAAGAAGACCGCCTGAGTAAAGACCAGTTGGAAAGCATCCGCCAATGGCTGGCCGCCGGCGCCAAATTTCGCAACGCCGTGAAATCAGGGCCGGAACTGACCCAGCACGATATCATCCCGCTGTTGCATCTGAGGTGTGTCGCCTGCCATGGGGGGCGGCGGCGGGAAGCCGGGCTTGATTTGCGAACCAAGCAGGCGATGCTGAAGGGCGGAAAGTCGGGCCCGGCGGTTGTTCCGGGCAAGCCGCTGGAAAGCCTCATCATCCGCAGAGTTGCGTCGGGCGAGATGCCGCCGCGGCGCAAGTTGGTGTCGGTCAGCGTGAAGCCGATGCAAACGAACGAACTCGAAAAACTCTCCAAGTGGATCGAACTCGGGCTTCCCGAAGTTACAGCAGAGGCAAATGCGTCGCAACCGAATACGCTTGTCACCGAGCAAGATCGTAACTTCTGGGCGTTTCAACCGCCGAAACAGCCGCCCGTTCCGCAGGTGGGCGCGCAGAACCGCGTCCGAAATCCAATCGATGCGTTTGTTCTGCGAAAACTGGAAGCCAGCGGGCTCTCGCTTTCTCCCGACGCCGCCAAGGCAACACTGCTGCGCCGCGTTTACTTTGACCTGACCGGCCTGCCGCCCACGCCCGAAGAGATAGCCGCCTACTTGAATGACTCCGATCCGCTGGCTTATGAGAAGTTGGTCGAGCGGCTGTTGGAATCTCGCCGTTATGGCGAACGTTGGGCGCGGCACTGGTTGGATGTCGCCGGATATGCCGACTCCGAAGGCGCCCAAAACGAAGACCGCCTACGGCCTCACATGTATCGCTACCGCGACTACGTGATTCGCGCCTTCAACGCCGATAAACCGTATTCGCGTTTTTTGTTGGAGCAACTCGCCGGCGATGAACTTGCTGATTACGAACACGCCAACGCCGAACACCCCGGCGCCACTGACCAACAGCTCTACGATAATCTGGTCGCGACCGGCTTCCTCCGCACGGCGCCCGACCGCACGTTCGCCAATATCACGAACTTCGTGCCTGATCGGCTGGCGGTCATCGCCGATGAAATGGATATTCTCGGAACTGCCGTCATGGGGCTGACGCTCAAATGCGCCCGCTGCCATTCCCACAAGTTTGATCCCATCCCACAGCAAGATTACTACCGGCTCACCGCTATTTTCAAGGACGCCTACGACGAACACGACTGGCTGAAATCGCAGGGCCCCCGTACGTTGCCCAACGTGATGCCGAGCGAGCGCCACGCATTCGAAAGCCATGAACAACAGCTCACAGCTCGGTTGGAAACTATCAAGATCAGCTTGCAGCGGAAAACCGAAGCGGCCAAAAAGGAACAGATCGAAAAGGTTCTGTCTTCGCTGCCCGACGATGTTCGCGAGCGCGTCAAGGCGGCC
>QIKY01000180.1 GCA_003233175.1 Planctomycetaceae bacterium
ACGCCCTCAATCTGGCAAGGCGATCGTCTTTCCGCCGTAAATAAGAGTGACGCCATCACGGTTCGCGGTCAGCGATATTTGCTTCACGGAGTCGTCGATGGCGCCGACCGCCACGCCGTCGACGACAATGGTCGAGGCGTCGAATTCGAAATCGCGGCCCGCGATTCCAATCTTCGTGCTTCCGCTATTTTCCGCCACCGAGAAACCGCCGGCGCCGGCGGAAATGTCTACAATCGCGCCGTTGGGCAAAGTAGCCGTGCCGCGCATCGAAACGTTTGCCAGCACCCACAGCCCGCCGAAGAGGAGCAGGAGGAAGAAAAACACGAGCGCCGCCAGAATCGGTGCGATTGATAGGTGGTGTTTTTGATCAGTCGTGATCACCGCGCTCCTTCGTCAGTTGTGTCGTTCAAGAAATTCACCGCTGGGGAAGCGGCTTCAACCCGCGTCGTACGGGTGCAACCGGAGTTCCATCAGCACATGGGGAATGATGGAGCCTCTCATTTGTCAATAGTTATTTGTCAATCGTCATTTGTCATTGGTTTCGGCGACACATAATCGTCGCAGAATCTACTTTCCTTTTGCGGTCTTGACGGAGGCATTTCTTTCGGCGGAGTGTTCCCAACACTTCTTTCAATGGCAAATGATGATTGACAAATAACTATTGACCATTTCCCGAGCAAGCCGCCATACCGACTCTATTTCCCCGGCGGCTTGTCGGCCACGCCTGCACCGTGCTAGTTATTGGCTTTGGGATGCGCTCGGTCTGGGCGGAGATGCGGCGCCGCGGCGGGCGATTCGCCATTGCCTGGGTCAACACCGCCCGATTCAACGCCGCCCGATTCGCCATCTTTCACGGGCGCAACCTCCTCGCTGATGGGCGACTCATGAGTATCGAGAATCACGGTTGATGGATCGGAACCAGCATCATCCTTTTTTTTTGATCCTCGAAAAACGGCTCCGAGCGGACTGGCCAAAATCGCGGGGAGAAAAATCAAATCTCCGATCAGGGCCGCGACCAGCAAAGCCAGCATCAAAGTGCCGAAGCGTTGCGTTGGCGTGAAGGTGCTGAAAGCAAAAACCGCCAGCCCCAACCCGCCGATTGCGGTGGTTTGCGTCATCGCCACCGACACCCGCTTGTACGCCATAGTAATGGCTTGCTTGCGTTCGAGCCCTTCATTGAGGCCCAAGCGAAACCAGTTGAGAAAATGGATGGTGTCGTCGACCGCGACGCCCATCGCCACGCTGGCGGTCATCATGGAGCCAATATCAACGGAAATACCCAGCAGCCCCATGCCGCCGAAAATCACGATCAAGGGGAAGATATTCGGCGCCATCGAGAGCAGGCCGCCGGGGAAGTTCGGAAACTGCGATCTCCAACCTCTGCGGCCGCCGCGAAGCAGAAACGCCATCACCAAAAAGATCAGCGCGAACGACAAAAAGGTGCTGTCGCGCAGGCTGTAGAGGAGCGTGCGTTGGGCTTTGTACACCACCGGCACGACGCCGGTGTAAATCGCGAACACATTGGTTTCGCCCCGTTTGCTCCGCTGCGCGGCGCTGGGAGCATTTTTTTCCGGTTGGTAGCGATGGTCGCGGGCGTCGATCACCAAACCGACATGCTTGCGGATAAGCTCAAGGTCGTATCCGGGATCATCGCTGGCCAGCACGATGCAATCGATCGTCTTGAGCTTTTCGGGGTCGTTCAATATGTTCGACCAACCGCGAGATTCCTCCGAGTCGCCATCAAGGGGCGCTCGGTGCGGATCATGAGCCGCGGCGCGACAGCGTGCGTTGGTCAATAGCTCCAACAGCGTTTCGGAGAATATGCGCGTTTGGTCGATTTGTTGGGCCAGGGCCTGATCGGTATTGAAGCGGCTTTGTGCGGCGGTCTCTGATTTCATTCCCCCGGCTTCGGCGGCTTCTTCAAGAGCGCCGGTGCTGGCGCCCAAGATAAGCACTTTCGCTTTCAGGTGCCGCTTGCCGCCGCGGGCCGCGACGATCTCCCGGAGCACCTTGGGGCGATAACGATACGCGCTCATTGCCGGTTCGACGGCGGCCTTGAATTGATCGACAAACAAGCCGTAATCAAGATCGGTAAAGGCGCCCAAACGCAGGCTGATGCGCCATAGTTCGTCGTCGTTGCCGGAGTCGTTGCGCAAGTAATCGGAGTCGAGCAATTCACCGCGATGCTCTTCCAATTTGCGGTCGAAGGCGCCGCGTTCGGTGAATTGTTGACTGCTCTTACCGGCAGCCGGCAGCACCGGGGCGAATGTGGCCGCCGACATCGACCGACCCACGACATCGTGCCGACCGCCGAACTCCCGCTCCAGAATGCGTTGCACATGGTCGACCATTTCCATGCGTTCGAGGAAATTGAGCTGGAACGGCTCGGCGGACCGGTCTCGCTCGCGATGCGCGTCTCGCCAATCGGCGGGAGGCAACATTTCATCGGGCTCCACGCACAACACGATCTCCATGGGAATCAACTTGCCGAGCACGCTTTCGAGCCAACGGTAGTCTTTGATGATTTGCGCTTGTGGCGAAAACAGCTTCAGCAATTGCACTTCGGTTTTAATACGGGAGAGCCCGAGCGCGAAAACGACCAACACCAAGCAGCAAGCAACAACAACCTTGCCGTTGTTCCGTAAGACAAACGCACAAACCGCCGACCAAAACCGCTCCATCGCCTGACTCAGTTTCGAATCTTCGATGATCGGTTTGCCATCTCGCATGCGGAAGCCCGAAGGCCAAAGTTGCAGCGCCGCAGGCAGGTAGGTGTAAAGGAAAAACAAGGTCGCCATGACGCCCAAAGCCGAATACAGGCCGAATTTCCGGATCGGCGTGAGCTGGCTGGTGTAAAGCGAAAGCAGGCCGACCGAAGTCGTGATCGCCGCCAACGTGCAGGGCCACCAGGCGTGTTTCAAGGCGGTGTCAGGGGCGCCTTCCAGACCATCTTCCCGGATGGCGTCACGATAATAATTGATCATATGCACCGCGCCCGACAGACCCAGCACGTAGATCAGCGAGGGCATCGACATCAGAATGGCGTCCATCACGCCGCCGCCCCAGAACACGATCGAGAGGCTCGTGACGCCGCTCACGGCGCCCACGAAGAAAATCATGAGCGTGAGTTTCACACTCTTAAAACTCAGGTACGCCAGCGTCAAACCGACAATCGCCGAAAACGCAACCAACCGCATTAACGTGCGGGTGCCTTCTTCATCAATCGCGACGTTATCCACCGGCGGACCGCCCATCGCGAGCGTGCTGGGATCGATGCCCGCTTCCTCGGCGTAAAGCAATATCTTGCCGCGAGGTTTTCCGTAAATTCCGTGGCCAGCCACGCGGTTCAAATCGCGACGCCCGGCTTCGGTGAGAGTCACGATCAAACAGGTTTGTTTGCCGTTTTTTCCATACAAAGCGCCTTCGAGCCGCTCCACAGCAACTTTGCGGGCTTCTTTCAGCGCCTGGGGGTCATCGCCGACGCCGCGCCGCAACGAGCCGCCCTCGCCCACAAGCTGCTCCAACACCTGAGGCCCCGTAACGACTTTCTTGAAGAACTGAGCTTCCAACAGCCGTACGTTGCGGTAGTACTTGGTATCGAGCGAGGCGACAGGCTTGCCGCTGGCGGTGTTATGGCCCGACCAACGTTTCTCGATCGAATCCTTAATGACTTGCGGCAGCGTGTTGGTTTTATCCCAGCGGTAGAGATTTCCGTCGGGCGTGATGTAGTACCACATGCTGTTGTCGCCGAGCAGCCACTTTTCCTCCAGGTTGCCCCAGTTGAAATAGTCTTCGGTGCGATATTTTCCATTCTCTTCGACGGTATCGAGAAACAACCCAAGTTCGTCGCCGACAAACTTCGAGGGCTTGAGCGGATTAGGGTCTTCGTCGGTGGAAATCTCTCCCGCATGGCGCGTGGCGATATCGTCGGGGACGAGTTTCTTGGCCAGCAGCGAGAGGCGTTGGTCGGTCGCGGTGCAGCCTTCCCAGCTTACCACGACAAACACATCGCCCAGGAACTGCTCTCGAAACCACTCCAACTCTCTCGTTTCGGGAAAGTCGGCGGGCAGCCAATCCTTGACATTGTTCTTCATGTCGCGGAGCGCGAGTTTGGCGCCGCGAAACGAGAACGGGAGCACGAAAAGGACTCCCAAAAAAATAACAAACGCCACGCTCGTCGACCAATAGGGCGGGAACGGAAGGCGAATGCGACGGCCGAAAAAGCTGCGAGTCATCGAATGTGGTCCGATCAAGTCGGACACCTCTATCGAATGCGATTCAGCAAATAGCCGTCGCGCGGGAGGGTCTCCGTATGAATTCGGCTAGCGTAGCCCGTTTTTCATGCAACGTCCATGCCAATTGAAGTTTCCCTACCACTGCGGAGGGGTCATGATGGGGGGGCCGCATTCCAACAAAACGGGTTGGGTTAACAGGCTGAAATGGATAAAGCAGGGCGTGTACCGCCGATTGGACGCCAACTTCGGCAGGGCAAAAAAACGACGTGTAACCATTCAGCGAGTGCAATGGACTGATAACCTAGGATTTCTGGTCTTGGCGCCGCAAGTTCATAATAACTTGTTTTTCAGTTCGGGTTTTCGACAACCATCGTTTTGACACGCGCACCCGTTTCGCTTGCCCGGCTTCCGCGACGTCAACGCATGATCTAAACGTTCGGCCTGTTCCAGAATCGCTAATTTGCCCATTTGAAACAATCGGAAAAATCCTCTCAAGCGAAACGCCTTCCGTAACCGATAGGGCCTCTACGCGGACCGTATATACACTCCCGGTAGAGGATGGACCCATGTTTCGTTACGTAGGAATGTCGGCTGTTTTGATTCTTGTAGCGGTTGGAGTCACTGCGTTGGCGCCCGCCCACGAACCCTCTTCCGGCGGGCCAGCTCACAAAAAACCGGACGGCCTGAGCAGCCGCATGCGAAAAATTCAAAGCGACGTATCTGCGGAATACGCGGCCCCGCGAGAATTAAATACCGCCGGTTCGCGTCTTCACCCTCTGAACCGTGGAACCGAGCCGAAACTGCTTGCAACCGGCGGCGGGCGTTCTTCGTCTGGAGCTTCGGTTTCCGAATCTCGCATACTTTCGCGGCAGCCTTCTGGCTTCCGATCGATTAGTAAAAGCGGCGTTCGCCCGGTGTCTGACGAGCGAGCATACTCTTCGGTGCTCAAACGGCGTTCGCGACTCACGGCTTCTCGTCCGATCGAGCGAAAGCCGATTCCGGCGCGCGGCGTGAAACCATCTGGCAAACCCGTTGCATCGCCAACAACAGCGCCAGGACCAACCGCCGCGCCGCAAACAACAACGGCGCCGCAAACAGCGGCAAGAACAGCGCCAACAACGGCGCCGCGAATCGCAACGGCGCCGCGTCGCTTGACGCCCACACAGCGGCCAGAGCCGTCGGACTCGTCTCGCCGTGAAACGGAGGTCAGACCGCCTGCGGTGCATACATCTCCAGCGAAAGCATCTCGGGCGCCGGCAACCGCTTCGCGAAAGGCCGCCCTGGGCGGCAAGGTCGGCAGCCGCGATCTGCTCATGAGCAGCGCCAGCCCCAGTATTCGCGTCGATACGTTCGGCCCTCGCGCCATCATCAAGGGAAAGGAAGCGGTGTACACGATCGCCTTGACTAACGTCAGCGAAACCACGGCCCGCAATATTCAGGTCGTGCTCGACGTTCCCAAGTGGGTCGACCTGCTGGGCGGCGTCTCGAATGAAGGCCAGTCGCGCAACGTGCAAGACGCAACCGGCCACACGCGTTTAGTCTGGCAACTGGGAGAACTTCCTGGTCGCTCGAAATCGGAATTGAAGCTGAGCGTCATCCCTCGGGAAAACCGGCCGTTCGATATTCAAGTCACGTGGGCGGCGGCAGAGTCGACGCTCGGTTCGCAAATTGAGGTGCAGGAGCCGCAGTTGGCGGTCGAAATAGAGGGCCCCACCGACATCATGTACGGCGATTCCAAGGTGTATACGATCACGCTTTCCAACCCCGGCACCGGCGACGCCGAAAACGTGGTGCTTCGTCTGGCTGCTCTGACCTCAGACGACGCCCCTCCCCAAGCAAAGAACGTGGGCGTCCTGCAAGCGGGGCAACGCAGGGTGATTAAAGTGGAGCTTACCGCACGGGAAGCGGGGAATTTGGCGATCCACGCACAGGCCAGCGCCGATGGCGGACTAGCCGCCGAAGCCCAGGAAGACGTGCTCGTCCGCCGGGGTGAATTGGCGGTTCGGGTCGCCGGCCCGCCACTTGTTTACGCCGGCGGTCAGGCCACCTATAAGATTCAGCTCACCAACGTCGGCAATGCAGCGGCCGAAAATGCAGCCGCCTCGCTGCAACTGCCTGCTGGGGCGGAGGTGGTCTCGAAAACCGACGCCGACGCCAAGGTCGACGGCAACGGCCGTTTGCGTTGGAGCCTGGGCAACCTGGCGCCCGGCGACACCCGGGAACTCGAAGTGAATTGCATTCTCACCAAGGCCGGCGAGTTTCCGATTGCGGTCGTGGCGGAGGCCGGCGAAGGGCTGACCCAGCAAGGAGAGGTCGTTACGCGGGTGGAGGCCTTGGCCGATTTGAAACTTGTCGTCGATGATCCAAAAGGACCGATCAGCGTCGGCAAGAATGTGGAGTATGAAATCCGAATTCTGAACCGGGGTACGAAGGCGGCCACGCAGATCAGGCTGAGTGCGTTTTTCTCGGAGAACGTGGAGCCGACGGCGGTCAGCGGCGGACAGGCTCGCATCTCGGACGGACAGGTCGAATTCTCGCCCTTCGCACAGTTGGGCGCCGGGCAGGAAATGACGCTGATCATCGTCGCTCGGGCGACCAAGGCCGGAAACCACGTGTTCCGCGCGGTGCTGTCATGCACCGATCCTGACACGCGTCTGGCGGCTGAGGAAACCACCCGGTTCTATGGCGCCGCCTCGCCGAGCGTGAGTACGGCGACAAAACCGGCAGCCGGTTTCCAGAAACGATTTTGATCGGGCTTCGCGATTACGCACGTGGGTGGAATCTTCCATGCACGGCTTTCAAACGCGACTGATCAACGTGCGTGTAAATTTGGGTCGTGGCGATGCTGGCGTGCCCTAGCATTTCCTGCACGCGGCGTAAATCGGCGCCGCCGGCCAACAGGTGCGTGGCGAAACTATGCCGCAGGGTATGAGGACTCATCGAACTGGGGGCGCCGGCGCGGCGCGCGTACTTTTTGACAATCTCCCAGATGGCTTCGCGGCGGAGGCGGCGTCCGCTCTTGGAGAGAATCAGCCAAGCGGCGGGCAACGGGCTCCTTTCGGCCAGCAGCGGGCGGTCGTCGTCGAGATAGGTTTTGATCGCCTCGACGGCTGGGCGTCCCAAGGGAACCAGCCGCTGCTTGCCGCCTTTTCCCTGGCAGAGGCAATAACCTTCGTCGAGATGGCAGTTTTGTAGCGACAAATGCGACACTTCCGAGGCGCGGCATCCGGTGGCGTAGAGCAGTTCCAACAGAGCGCGGTCGCGGTTGCAGAGTTGGTCGCGCCCGTTGGGCGCGCGGAGCAGGCGTTCGACTTTTTCCGGCGAAAGTACGACCGGTATCCGCTGCCAGATTTTCTGGCTGCCGAGCAGCTCCGCCAGGTTTTCCTGCATCACGCCTTCCAATTGCAGGTAGCGGAAGAAGACCTTCAGCGAAACCACATGCCGGGCCTTGCTCGAAGCGGCCAGTTCTCGTTCGTGGAGCCAGCCGACATAATCGGAAAGGTCGGAGATGGTGAGATTGTTGATCGAACGGTTTTGCAGCCATTCGCGAAAACGCCGCAAATCTCGCTCGTAAGCGATCACCGAATTATCCGCCAAGTGGCACTCCGACCGCAGATAGTGCAGAAACGAGGCCATCGTTCGTTGCAGGGAGTCGCCTTGCGCGGCAGGCAAGACTCGACGTTTGAGTAGTTTTGAAGGAGGCATGTGCGTTGCTTAGCGATGGTTCGAAACAAGCCGGAGGCTTGGCAGCCATTAGCCGGCGGTCAGCGTAGCGCCACCGCCGGTATCGGCCGTGCAATAACTCCCGCATCCCAGCGGGATGCCAGGTGCGATGGCGCGAGAAACGCTGCAAAACGGATGCAGCAGCGCACTTTACCGCACACCGTTGGAGTTCACGCTTTAGCGTGCGTCCGAGACGAAAACATGCTAAAGCATGAACTCCAACGGTGGGCGGCATCCCGCCGGG
>QIKY01000101.1 GCA_003233175.1 Planctomycetaceae bacterium
AAAATCGGTAGCGGATTGCTCCGCACAGGCGCCGGAAATGCAACCGTAAATTCCCGGCCGACGCTACGAACCGTTCGGGAATTTAGTATCGTCCCGGGAATTGGGCCAAGTCATTTGTCAATAGTTATTTTTCATTTGTCATTGGCCATCGGTTTGCCTCGCATCCCTGTTTCTCCTTCTTCAATGAAAAATGACAAATGACAAATGACAAATAGCTATTGATAAATTCATTCCTTGCTCATGAAAACCAGACAATTATTTCTCGAACGGTATTTAGCGCCTCTCCAAGATCTATTCCTCGCAATAGTGCTATGGAATTCTCATCAAGCCGGAGGCTTGGCAGCCATTAGCCGGTGGTCGAGCGCAGCGACGCCACCGGTTGGCCGGCGCAGCAATCGCGATGCATCCCGGCGGGATGCCAGACCGAGCGCCTCAAAACAACGCAGTCATTCGCGCCGCCCACCGTTGGAGTGTACGCTTCAGCGTGCTTTCGGAATCGCGCACATCTCCAAAAACAAAACACGCTGAAGCGTACACTCCAACGGCGCTGGCATCGTCGCCGGGAGGCGAAATATCGCGACGCCTCCGTCCTCCGGTGGTGTTCACCGCACTCAACCACCGGATAATAGCCGCCAAATCCCTCCACTTGGCGAGAATTTCCGCAACAGACTCTTACCTGCTACTTTTTACCGCCCACCTTTCAGACGATTGCGATTCGTCGTTGAGCCCCGCCGACAAGAGTCCATACACTTCTGGGCAGGGAAGAACGCACCATTTGTCATCTTTGTCTTGGAGAACGAGCGTCCGACAAACAAAGACTTCGTCGTTTCCCAGCAATGTTTCGACGTCAACGAATCTCACGTTTTGAAGTCCGAACGCGGCATATCCGTAGGACGCGGGGCCATTATTCGACAACTGCCGCGACGCGAAGAGCCCCACAATCTCTTTCGGTCCATTTGCAGCAATCGAGGCGTCGTTGGCGGCGGCGGAAATGTGCTCGAGCATCTGAGCACGAAAAGAATCGTATTGAGTTTTCGATGCACCGCCGCCAAGAGGACGGATGCAAACAGCCTCAAACAGTTGGGGATCATGTTCGATAAAAGCGCGAGCCAAGTCGCAGGCGGCGCCTTCGGGCGTATCGTGGCCAGCGGGCCACCCGGATGGCTTGGTGGAAACCACCGCCGATTTCATGGCCGTTGTTGGGTTCTTCTCAGTGGCCGACGACGCCTGACTGGCGCTGCCGGCGCGGTTGTCTGAATTGCAACCCACCGAAAACAGCATCAAAACAACAATGACGCCAAGGCGCCTTGTAGATTGCATGCTTCGCATAACGGCCTTCTGTTCGGTAGCGGAAAGGAACATCTGGCGCCAGCCAACGTCGAGCGCGAACCGATTATCCAACGCACCGCGGCCTAAAGCAAGCGTGACGACGCGTAATACGACGAGCGGCAAAAAAAGTTCCCCCCTTGAAAATGGAGAGAATACGCTCGGTGCATTTTCGCCCGGCGTTTGTCTGGCGCCGCTAGACCACGCTCACGCCCGCTCCGGAAACTTGCAGGGCGAAGTTGCTGCCTGGCGAAACGTTTGACAAACTGCGCCAAGCGGAGAAAAGGCGCGCCAGCGCCGAATCGGGTTGGGCGGTAAAACGAAAAGCGTCGGCTCCGCTGCCGCCGCTGATTTCCAAGCCGCCTGCTTGGTCGGCCTTGAGAGTGGCCGCACTATTGGAAGCGATGCGCCGCGCGTGCAACTCGTTGTTCAACTCTTGAACCAAGCGGCGCGAGATGGATTTGAGATCGGTCCTGGAAGTTTTCTGTGTGGCTGTAACAGATGTTGCGTCGGCAAAATTCGACAAAAAATTGTCGCCGCCGTTGACGACATCAGCGATCTTTCCGCCCAAGAAAGCGGCGGCGCTGGCGGCAAGCGGGATAAGAGGTGCGATATTCATCAATGTCTGCGAGGAAGACTCTTATACTTTGTACGGCTTGCGTTCGCGCTTCTGCCAAACATCGACCAAAGCGGCGGCGGAGTTGAGCCGAATTCCCAGGCGTCCTCCTTGAAATACACCCTCCCCAAAAAAGAAGCGGGATTTTGCCGAAGCCTATACGGCATGATCGCGGTGCAACGGTTGGAGCGACGAAAAAATAGAGACCAAGGCAATCACAGAGCCGGAAATCAGTAAAAGGCTGTTAATCAACATGGCGTCTGTCCCTCCACATAAGAACTTTTTGTCAACGGGTGAAATGTCTGCCTCTATGGAATGCAAGTCGCGTACCAAACTCGGTGAGAGCACTGGTGAAACCGTAACGCCTTGTTTTCACATGCTTTACACGACATGCTCCTCGTCCTGGGGAAGAGGGGAAGCGAATCTTTTTGATCTTGAACGTGTGTCACTTTGATGACATTTCAAATGACGTGCGACGACGTCGGCCGAATTAAAAGCCCGGTATTTTCAAAATGCCGAGCTTTTTGACGACCGAAAAAAATGCGGTTAATAGATTTTCATCCGCCGCACGCCTCAACAAGGGAAGGTTTGCCCGCCGCCATCGACGCGGAGGACCTGTCCGCTGATAAAAACATCGTGATGGCACAAAAAGCCGACAGCGCGCGCCACTTCGTGAGGACGGCCATATCGATTCAGCGTGCCCTCTTCAACCAGTTGTTCCTGGTCGACTTCATGAATGCGGAGAAAACGTTCGGTGACCGTCCCTCCCGGCGCCACGCAATTCACGGGAATGTTGTAGTCGCGTAGTTGGGCCGCCAGGCAACGCGTGTATTCGTGAACGGCCGCCTTCGCCACGGCGTAAATCGAGCCGGTCGGCCGACCATAACAGCCGGCAATGCTGCCAATCGTGACAATACACCCCGTTCGACGCTGCATCATTTCCGCCGCCACTTCGCGGCACGACAAAATCGTGCCCAGCAAATTCCGATCCATCACGCTGCGGATGTCGTTGAGGTCGATGTTCAGGCAATCGTCGTTTTCCGGACGGCCTCCCTTGCCGACGCCCGTGCCTCCGGCGCCGATGTCGCCACCGGCGCAACAGACCAGAATATCGATACGCCCCCATTTTTCCCGCACTTCATTTGCCGCCCGCGCGACTTCCTCAGGCTGCGTGATATCGCCCCAGACGGCCATCGCCTCTCCGCCGGCCGATTTGGCGATGTCGTCGGCCAATTGCTGCATCGAAACGCCTTCGCCAAAAGTTTTGGGGCTGTCGGGCCTGGAACCATGCACCGCAACTTTGGCCCCCAATTCGCACAGGTGTTCGGCCATGACACGGCCAAGTCCTCGCGATGATCCGGTGACCCAGGCTATTTTTCCCGTCAACGACTTGCTGGAGTTCATGCGTGATTTCCTTTCGGGTTATGCGTGTTGTCCTACCACTGGTTTACCAAAAGGCTTGTGCGGCCGCGAGTATGCGGTATTGCGCGGGCGACGTCGCTCACTTTCTCTCCCGCAACGCGATTATCTTTTGCCTGCGGTCGCAGACAAACCTACATTTTAGACCGAGGGCTCCAGACGCGACGCAGAGTTGGCGTCGCAACGGTTATCGGGATTCTTCGCACGTTGGAATTCACGGATGGTTGTTCCCTGGAAGTCCATTTTCAATTGTGGTGAATCGAATGATTCCACAGAGTAGGACAAACAAACAGCGGCCGGCAAAAAACGGTAACGCTCCCGGATGCAATGGAAAGGAGGTTCCATGCCGACTGAGATAGAACAGGCCTTCATCTCCGATTTCGTCCAGGCATTGAACGATCAGTTCCACGGCGTGGAGTCTGCGCATGAAGCAGAACTGGCGGCTGCGCGCCCTGTTGCCGCGGAGACTGCCGTTGTCTCGGAGACTGTTGACGTCCCGGCGACCAACCATCCGATGGTTTCGGGGCCTGCGCCGACGCCGGCAAAGTCGCCAGCGCCATTATCGCCAAATCCGCTCGGCGCGGTGAGCGATGCCACAAAGCCGACGGCCGCAGAGTTGTCGCCTCGCCACAACACAACATCAGAACTAACGTCAGCGCCAACACCAGAACTAACGTCAGCGCCAACATCAGCGCCAACATCAGCGCCAACACCAGCGCCAACACCAGCGCCAACACCAGCGCCAACAGCAAAACCAACACCAGAGTCAACGCGAGAGTCAAAATTAATACAAACGCCAACAGTAGACACTCGGAAAAACACCACCGCGGAGACGGCCACGCCGCCATCGCCGCCGGCCATGGGCGCCTCCGAACAAGCAATACCTCGCCAGCAAACGCCGGCGCGGAGCATCGCTCCGGCCAAGTCGTCGCAGACGCCCGTCTCGGCGCCGCAACCAGAGCATTCAGAATCTGTAGGTCGTCCAGAAACTCCAGCCCTTCCGCCGCTGCCTAAACCGCCCTCTCATGTTCCGCAAAAGCTTGGCGGCGAAACCATCGCGCCGTTAGCGGCACAGGCCGGAGAGGCGCCGAAGGAAAATCGGAATGGACAAACAAACCGCCGCCGCTTTACGAGAAAGAATTGCAAGAAGGAGTTGGGAGTGGCGGTGGATTTTGTCCAAGGGCAGGTTCCCACCGCCGACGATTTCCAAACCATGGAGTGCCGTAATCTTAGTTCTCATGGCTGCTTACTCTGGACCGCCGCAAAGCCGGTTTTCAAACATTGCCTGATTCGGCTGGTCACCCAGAACGAGGAGATTTGCATACCGGCGCGTGTTGTCCATGTATTGGCTGATGCCGAAGAGGGGCCGTCCGGCTATTTGATAGGATGTGAATTCACCTAGGAACCGTTCGGGAAAGTAGCGTTCTTTCGCAGAGCGAAAGGCGGCCATAAGACAATTAGTCCTCGAACGCTTCTGATTATTAGACGTTCCATGCGGGAAAGTCATTGTGTCGTTATCGTTTCTTATTTGGTTTATCGGGCTGCTCGTTGTGCAACTCATTATTGGAGTTGTCATGGGATGGTCTGCGCACCGCCAGCAGGGGAAATCGAGCCGGGGGTCGGCCCGGGAATTGGTTCAATTGCGGTCCTCGCTCGCCGCCCTTCAGCGAAAGCAACAGAACCGCAAGGCGGCGGAGACGCTGGCCAAGGCGGCGGAGAAGCCCGGCAACACAGCGAGTGAACTACGCGCCGGGTTGGCTTCGCTCCATCAGTTAACATCCGGCGTTTCCCAAGATATCCAAACGCACGCCTCGCGAATCAGCGCCGGCAGCCGTGAGTTGTCTGACCTCGGTCTGGAGGGCCAAGGTTCGCCCGCGGCAGACGCCGTCGCGGCTTCCATGCTCCAAGCCAACGAGGTTCTTCAGGAACGTTTGGCGCAGGCGGAGCAGAAACTTTCGGAGCAACTAGAGCAACTGCAACAGCAATCCGACCAAGCCAGAACCGACGCGCTCACTGGCTTGCTCAATCGACGAGGTTTCGACGAAGAAGCCGAACGTTGCCTTAAGGAGCAATGCGAAAATGGCGAGCCGGCGTCGTTCCTCATGTTGGATATCGACCATTTCAAGAAATTCAACGATCAGCACGGACACGATATCGGCGACGAAGTGCTACGGGAAACGGCTCGCGTCGCGTCGCTCGCGGTTCGACCTGTCGATTTCGTAGCTCGATTTGGCGGCGAGGAATTAGTGGTGATCATGCCGACCGCCGATTTGGAGGAGGCGAACCGAGTTGCGGAATGCGTCCGAATCGCGATTGCGGAAAATCGAGTGAAAACGCCCGACGCATCACTTGAAGTCCAGGTGAGTATTGGCGTCGCGGAAGGCTTGCAGGAAACGCCCGACTCGCTCCTCAAGCGAGCCGACACGGCGCTCTACGCAGCCAAAAACAATGGCCGAAATCGCACTTATTACCACGATGGCCAGCAGTCTCTGCCAGTTCTGGTTGAGGCGCCGAATTCCGAAGGCCAGAACCTCGCAGATACCGAAGAGGTGAAGATTCAGCCGCCGGAAGAGGACGTCGAGGAGTTCGAATCCTCGGAGAGCGCTGCTCCAGAATCGGAAATTGAAGACGCTCCAACGTTGACGCCCATGACTCCAAACGCCAAGACTGAAGAGACCGAGCCGGTTGCACTTACCCAGACGGCGCCCCGACCGCCAATTTCATCCGCGCCGGAGGCTCCTCCGCAGGAACCACAACCGCAGGAACCACAACCGCCGCGCCGCCGCGACGCCCTTACCGGCTTGCCAAGTTCTCACGCATTGGTCGACGAGGCCGCTCGCCGCATTTCGGCCACGCAGGGCGAAGGCGGTTTACTGTCGCTTGTGTTATGCGACGTCGACGGAATGCACGCCATCGCCCAAGAACACGGCGAGCGAGCCGCCGACTTGTTGACCATTGCGGTGGCCCAATTTCTTTCGTCGGTCACCGGCAACGATGAGCTTCTGACGCGCTCGCCGACCGGTGGCTTCGCCATGTTGATGCCTGGCCGGGAATCGGACGAAGCAGCCCGCATCGCACAACGAATTCAACGCGCTGTCGCCAACACGGCCTTGCCATTAGGCGATTCTGATCTACGGCTTGCCCTCGACACCGGCGTGGCCCACATGACGCCCGACGACAACGCCAAAACGTTGCTGGGAAGAGCCCAGCAAGCCGTGGCGAAGTCTTCCCACGAACGCTCCCCTCAAACCGACGCCCCTGCCGAAGACGGCTTGCCCGGTATCCCGGAGCATGCCGCCGCGCCGCCGCCGCCGCAAGTCGGATTTCACACTTCAGCGTGAAACGACTTCCGCCGAGGCACATTCGCTTCAACGCGGCGGAGGCGAGTACGTTTCATAAAGCCCCGCGATGTCGGCGCGTTGCGCGTCGCCCCGATGCACAACCAAGCGGTAACGCAACTCCCAAGGTTCGCTTTTGAGGAGCCGCGCCGCGTGCCGACCAGGATACGCCGCGTTCTGCATGCTTCCCCGCCGCCGCAAGATCCACGGTTGCGGATAGCCCGGCAAACTCCGGTGGCCCAAAATGGCCAATCCGCTTTGCTTGCCTGGAGCATCGAATGTGGCCGAGATATCCAACCAAGGCCCCGCCTTCACCGCTTCCACCCGCGGCGCGACTTCGCCTTGGCTTGAGGTGAAACGCACGTCGTCGGGCAAGCGAACCCGCGCGGAAAACCCGCCATAACCCTTGCGGTCTTCCGAGCCGCCTATCCGAACGCCGTCAACCAACGCGTTGAGTTGGATGTTGAAATCGATCAAACGGTGAGCCGGCGCTCCGTCTTTCCGAACCAGCGGATAGACGCGAATGGTCGTCCGTTCGCGCACCACGTTCAAACTTGCCGGCGGCGCCGCATGGGGTGTTTCTCCCGGGGACGAGGAAGTATCGGGCAATTGGCCGGTCCAAATGATTTCGGCTTCCAGGCTGGCGGAGCCATCGTCGTGTGTCGTGGTCGCGACAGACGCCGCCTCCCAGGAAAAATCGCGAATGGCCCATGGGTCGCCCAGTTTTTGATCGCCCACCCAAACCTGATGCCACGCCCAGAAAATACCCCGATGGTGGCGATGGTCGGCGGGAAAATCTTCGCTCAGCACGTTCCCGTCCAGACTGTATAACGGATGCACGTAGTGGCGCCGCGTGAGTTTTCCCTCGAACGACTTATTGGTTCGTTGGTAAAAAAGAATGTTTTGGCCGGCTTCGGTAAATAGAAGCCCTTCTTTCTGTTGCTCGATGCGCACCGGTTCGGCCTTCGCCCCCAAAGGCGCCAGCAGTAGGAGCCACGCAGCAAGCCCCGCACGCACGGCGGCGGATGACCAATAGGCGTTCCAGATAAACATAACGACAACTCGTTTAGAAGACATGCTTGGAGGAAAACGTGTTGCAACAACTGGGAAGCGTGAAAAAGCAACAGCCCCGGTTCGGAAGGCCGTCTTTTCTACCGTAACACAAGTTGCTTAGAGCTCCTAACATTACCCCTGTTTAGCGTTTCAAACACGCAGTGTGATGCTTCCGATCGGGCTGCGCCCTCACTTCAGCAGCACACTGCGGAGTCCCTTACCCAAACCATACTTTCATAACCCCTGGCACCAAAAATGGGGGGGCATTCCAGCTACTGGTAACGATGCGGAGGACTGAGACTCTCCAGAAAAGTTCCTTTCCGCAAAAACTGCTGCATCACTCGGCACTGCTCCCGATGCGTCAGACTAGAATCCGTTTTTTTTGCCGAAGCATTCGAGCCGCTGAATGAGGCAGTCCGGCGCGGTCAACCAGGAATCGTGCTGCGGGGGAGGCAATGTCAACCAATCACCACGCGATAGACGCGGGGAACGTGGCGTGTAATAATCGCGATATTGAGCGACTGGATCGGTTGCTGGCTCAGCCCAAATAGGAAACATCAGTCATCGAATCAAAAGTAGCGATATGAATCATTTGTTGTTGTCGGCGGGACTTATGCTTATCGCGTGTACCGGTCGCGTCGCGGGGGAAACGCCCCAACCACCGTGGCAGGTCAATTCACCGATCGCTCTCGTGAAGAAGGAGATTTACCAGCGGCATTCGCGGAAAGAGGTTGCTGCCTGGGTAGAGGTTCGCTATTCGGGTCCCAATTTGTTGCGCGAAGAAATCCACACGCAGTGGGCCACAAGTGACATGCCCAGACGCCCGAAGCGAAGACATTCCACCGACAACGGCCGTACTTGGAGTGACTTCGAGGCGGTCGATCCTATCGTGTCGCATACCAACGGAATTCGCGTCTACTGGGCTGCCGGGGCCTACTACTACGATGCCCAGCACAAGCTGCTCGTGGCAATTTGGTTGCGACAACATTACTTCGACAAGCAGTACCATTGCCACTCATTTGTGCGCACATCTCGTGATCTGGGGCGCACGTGGAGTGAGCCGACGATGCTGCGTTACGAGCCAGGCGATGAATATGATCCCGACGCTCCGGTCAAAAAGAGCTTTCTGCTTCACAACCAGGCGTATGTCGGCAACAACATCATCCAGCACTCCAGCGGCGCGCTCATCCACTGTGTTGCTCATGCAAACGCGTCGGGCGATCCGATGAACGACAGACGCGATTGGCGCCTGGGTTCGCTCTGTTTTCGCGGCCAGTGGGATGCCGCGTCGCAGCAATATCGTTGGACGGCCGGCAAACGGGTGGAAGTCGGGCCGGGGATCTCTTCACGCGGACTGATGGAACCCGAAGTTGCGGAGCTTGCGGACCATCGTGTGCTCGTCATTTGGCGCGGCTCCAACACAGCCACGACACCCGGGCGCAAGTGGCATAGCCTCTCCGTTGACGGCGGGAATACGCTCAGCCCGGTCACGGAACTCACCTACGATGATGGCTCGCAGTTCTATTCGCCTTCGGCGTACCACCGCATGATTCGCCACAGCCAGAAGGGCAAGCTCTACTGGGTGGGGAATATTTCAGCAACGCCACCAAACGGTAATTCGCCACGCTATCCGCTGGTCATCGCCGAGGTCGACGAAGCCACAGGCACGCTCCGACGAAGCACAGTGACGCTCATCGATGATCGTCAGCCGGACGAAGGCGTCAAGATGCACCTTTCTAACTTTTCGCTGCTGGAAGATCGCGAAACGCACAACCTGGAAATCTATCTCACACGACTCGGCGCCAATCCGAAAGATTTCTGGGGCTCCGACGCCTACAGGTATACGGTCACTCTCAAGTGACAAAGAAACCGGGTCGGTTTCAGGATCAAGCCGGCTCCAACTCAATGGGAATATCCGATCAAGAAATCACAAACCATGCGATTCAATTACCTGCTTTTAACGGTACTGTTCCGAATGGCGCTTAATCCGCCGTAAGTCTTATGCTTGACCGGGTTTGTAATCGCGACGCGGCTTCTGCATGAGTTTGTACTGCTTGGGCCTGCGTTTGACGACGCGCGGTTCGTAGCGGTCGGGGCGGTTGCCGACGATGTGTTGCCGGCAGCAAAACAACAGCACCCGGCAGAGTTCCGCCGGGTCGCGAATCATGCCCAGCACGGGCAACATATCGGTCAGCGTTGTCAGCGTGGCTTTGAAACTGATTCGCCATGGTTGCACACCGGCCTCACGCGCCGCCTCACTCATCACTTGCCGGATCAGATTGTAGGCGATCATGTGAGCCCGAACCTCATTGCGAACGCGGTGCGGCTGCTTGCATCGCAAGTGGTCCATTTGCATCACTGTTTTCAAACTCCGCAGATTGAGCTCCGCTTGCCAACGTCTGCGAAACAGATCGGCGATGTCGTCTTTTTTGTATTCGTTGTCGTCCAAAAGAGAGGTATGCACGATGACTTCTCGCGTGCGAAAGCCTTTCTGCTTGATGCGAATTCGTATCTCGCGGATCTCGATGCATTCGGGATATGTGGCATACTCTTCGTGGCTCATCCATTTCGGACGTGGAGGTTTCTGCAAGCAGATGATGTGATCGTCTCGGCCCAGCCGCCGCCCGGTGCGAAAGTTGCTCTTGCGCATTTGGTGTTTGCGCACGACCACGTGAGCGCCGCGAGCCATCAACCGAGCCATGTCGAACCAGCCGGCATACGCTCGGTCTGCGAGAAAAACGTCGTTTTCCTTGATGCACGCGTCAATCTCGCGAAACAAACTCACTTCGTGTGTCAGCTTGCCGCGATACTTTCCCGTGGCGGTTTCCAGCACGGTTCCCGTGGCCAAGGCAAAGAAGACGACCATTCGCATAATCGGGAATCCACAGCCGGGCGCTTGGACTCGTTGTTGTGGATATTCGGCTTGATTCTCGGCGGTGTCGGCCATCGTGACGGTCGTGCCGTCGGCCGTAATCACCCGATGGCCGAGCCAGCGCCACTCGTCGGGCGCCTGTTCCTCGACCGCTTGACCGGTGTGCTTCAGCAAGCGTTGCATGGCTTGCTCGTCCAACTTATCGCGAGCGATGCAGTAGCCGCCGGCTTGGGCGCAACAGGCCGTCAACCCCAACGCGACGCGGTAGGCGATCAACTTCGCGACGGCCGTCACACACCCATGATGCGTGCTCAGCACCTGCGAGAGAAAAACCCACACCGTAACCGAGGTGACATAAATCCTCGCCCGACCAAGAATCCCTCTTGCCTCGCCAAACGACTCGTTGATAATCTCCTTGGGAAGCAGAGCCGCGAAGTACAGATCGTCCGCTTGTCGAGCGTGAGCAACGCGACTTTCCAACGAACCAAATTCTGAATGAAACACGGGGGCCTCCTTGCCGAATGTGTTTGAAGCGTGTCAATAACTCCCAACGCATCCCAAGTGAGGCCCTCCTTGTCAATTGCAATTATAACTCCAGTGCCTGTTCCTACTTACGGCGGATTAAGCGCCATTCGGTACTGTTCCTTCTGCCGCCTGCCGTATCAGCCGGAGAACGTATTCTTCTGGACGAGTCTTTTTCGGGGGAGGCGATTCCAAAACCGTGGAAACCGAGTGGCCGGAAAAATTCATTTTCGATTATCGACAGCGCCTTACGCGGAGTTGCGGCAGCGGACGACGGTCACGGCCCCACCATTGGCGTTCCCATTGAAGGTCGTGATCTCACGCTGGAATTCGATTTCAAGTTTACTAAACCCGGCTATTTCCTCTGCCTGATAGACGGAGACAGCCAGTTTGCTGGTCAGGCACACTTGTTACGGTTTGCGGCAACGAAAACACAAGTACAGCTAATGCAGGACCGTGGCGATCCCGTTTCCAAGAAAAAGCAGAAGGCCGAACGAGATCGAAATGGCGGCAAACGTATTCCAGCGACGCGTGCCCAACTCGCAGATCCCACGTTCTATCGAATCGAGAGGCTGGCCACGCATGCAGCGACTGCCGCAGATGGAAAGTGGCATCATGTGATCATCGAATTGCGAGGCAACCGTGTGACGGCAAAATTCGATGCTACAAAGATGTCCGCGGCCGGCACGGTTCTGGATGAAAAGAAATCGCGACTCGTGTTTCTGGTCGGACAAACAGGAGACATCCGCATCGACAATGTCAAGCTGAGAACACTCGTAAAATAGCCGTCTTTCCCAGCGCGACCTGAATCGGATTCAGACTCCACCCAAATGGGAAAGATCGTCTAAAACCAGGACTCCAACAATCTGCGAGCACAAGCGGGACAAACAAAGTAAGTGATGCAACGATCAACAACGGACAGATGCACGATCACTGACACCCGGTTCGCAATGGCCGTCTGGCTACTGGGCGTACATTCGGGATTCGCCGAGGCCCCGCCGGCTCTGCAAGTCGGCGCCGCCAGCAAGGTCATTAACAACCGCGTCGGCGGTTGGGTGCCGGGAGTTGGTGTTGCGCGGGCGGCAACGAAGCAACGCGACGATTTGGAAGCGAACGGACTTTATTTGTCCGACGGCAACACGCAATTGCTGCTGGTTAGTTGCGATCTGCCGGCGTGTGTACTGGGCCGACGGGACTCACACGATGCACGGAGGCACGTCGCCATGCTAATATCGCGCGGCTCGACGATTCTATCGGCAAGTTCAAGTCCTCGAAGTGAATGGACGCCTCGACATCAACGGAACAGTGCATCTGCTTGTCGATGGGAAAGAAATCGGTCGTGGCGACGCGAAAACGCTGTCCGTCCATCCCGCTGGCATCATGCAGCTTGGCGAGGCTTCCGCCGCATCGGGGTGAGCTTGAATTGGCAAACATCACATTCGGGACGTCTTTGTGCATAAGGGCAAATCAGCCGGACAAGCAACAAGATTCTGGCTTGTTACTGAAGCCGTAGAATTTGACCGCCAGAGGTAGAGAAGGGGTCATCAAATGATTCGAACGTTTTGCGTGTCCGTGCTGTTTTGTTTCGTGTCGATGTCTGTAACGAAAGGACTCGCTGCGGAGAGTCGCTTGAATGTTCTATTCATCGCAGTAGACGACTTGCGGCCGGAGTTGCATTGCTATGGCAGGTTGTACATCAAGAGTCCTCACATCGATCGACTGGCGAGTCGAGGAATGATTTTTGAGCGGGCCTATTGTCAGGCGGCCGTCTGCCGCGCAAGCCGAGTTTCACTGTTGACCGGCCTGCGACCCGACAGCACCGAGATCTGGTCGAACGGGTCGCGTCACCAGCATTTCCGTGATCATCTTCCCGACATCGTCACCCTTCCTCAACAGTTCAAGAATCAGGGTTATCGCGTCCAGGCTTTCGGCAAGCTCTACCACGGCGCCTTCGCCGTGCGTAACAAGTGGAACGATCCCGCCTCGTGGTCGGTTCCCGCTTGGTTGCCCAAACCACGCTACTACTACACCGAGAACGGGGTGCGTGTTGCTCGCGAGGTCTTCGCAAGAAGGACAAAAGCGACAGGCCCACGAATCGACGACTGGGTGAACCACTTCGTCCTCGGTCTCTCCCACGAAGCCCCCGACGTTGACGACGACGTCCTGCAGGACGGTCAGATCGCCGTCCGCGGCATTAAGGCTCTCCGCGAGATCAAAGGCAAGCCTTTCTTCCTCGCGCTCGGTTTTCTCAAGCCCCATCTCCCCTTCATCGCCCCGAAAAGATACTGGGAGATGTACCCGTCGGATAAGATCAAGATTGCTTCGAACCTCTACACACCTAAAGACGCCCCGCGTTTTGCTTCGACCAGTTGGGGCCACTCGCGCACCTACACCGACTTTCCTCGCAAGGGCGAACCATCCGAGAAACTCATCCGCGAACTCACCCGCGGTTACGCTGCCTGTGTCAGCTACGTCGACGCGCAGGTAGGACGAGTCCTTGATGAACTTGACCGCCTTGGACTGCGCGACAACACCATCGTTGTGCTCTGGGGCGACCACGGATGGCACATTGGCGAAAACCACATTTGGGGCAAAGCCACGAACTTCGAACTCTCCACCCGCGCGCCACTCATCGTAAGCGATCCCCGTATGAAAGCCGCAGGCGGCAAAACAAAGACGCTCGTCGAGTTTGTCGATCTTTACCCAACACTCTGCGAACTCGCGGGCCTCCCGTTGCCCGATCATCTTGAAGGAGTCAGCTTCGCTCCATTGCTCGACGAACCCGCTCAGCCGTGGAAGACTGCGGCCTTCAGTCAATATCCCAACAAAGGGTATATGGGCCGTTCAATTCGCACTCATCATTACCGCTTTACCCGCTGGACGAAAAACGACGAACCGAAAACTCTCGGCGGAATGGAGCTTTACGATCACAAATCCGATCCGCAGGAAAACGTTAATATCGCGAACCTGCCTGAAAACGCGGAGTTGGTGAAACGGCTGACAGCTCAGCTCGCAGCCGGATGGCGCACGGCCCTGCCGCCCCACAACAGACAAGCGGAAAACGAGAGACCCTGAAAGCATGGCAACCCGTTTCTGAACCATTACTCTTAAGAGACAACACCAAACCATCCACACACGGGAATACCGAGTCATAAGGAATTTTTCACGGGCCGCAGCCAACGCTGTACTCGTCGTTGCGGGCCTGTTGAGTGGCGTTTGCGCTGCAGACGATCCGGACGGAACAAAAGCGGCGACCGCAGCGATGGCCGCATTCCGCATTCCGAAAGGGTTCACCGTTGAGCTATTTGCCGCTGAGCCCCAGCTTGAAAATCCTGTCGCGATCTGTCTCGATGAGCAGGGGCGTGTTTACGTTGCCGAAGAGCATCGTTTCCTTCAGGGTGCGCCGGAAAATCGCTCGCACGGTTTTTTGCTTGAAGACGATTTGCAGAGCAACACGCTTGCTGATCGGCTGGCAATGCAGAAAAAGTGGGCGCGCAAGTTCGAGAACGGCATCGCGTGGTTCACTCAGGCTTCCGATATTGTGCGCCGGCTTGAAGACCGTGATGGCGACGGCAGAGCCGATACATCCACGGTATTTGCTGATGGTTTCAACGGCCCGCTCGATGGTCTCGGTTCGGGTTTGATCGCCCGCGATGGCAAAGTCTGGTACACATGCATTCCCAACCTGTGGCTGCTAAACGACAAGGATTCCGATGGCAAAGCAGATGAAAAAACCGCACTCTTGCGCGGCTTCGGCGTCAATGCCGGATTCTACGGCCACGATTTGCACGGGCTCGTTTGGGGCGTCGACGGCAAGCTTTACTTTTCCGTAGGCGATCGCGGCGCACACGTCGTCACCAAGGAGGGCGCGACCATTTCCAACCCCAGGCGGGGCGCGATCTATCGCTGCAATCCTGATGGAACGGAGCTTGAACGCATTCACGTAGGTTTGCGAAACCCGCAGGAACTCGCGTTCGATCAGTACGGCAATTTGTTCGCCGATGACAATAATTGCGATAAGGCCCGCTCGCGAAATAATTGACTGGTTTTCATGGGCAAGGAAGAGCCGAATTTATCAATAGTTATTTTTCATTTGTCATTTTTCATT
>QIKY01000349.1 GCA_003233175.1 Planctomycetaceae bacterium
ATCATAACGGATAAGCCACATCGGCGGACAGTAGCTGCGAGGTCAATTCGCCGATAAAGGCCAAGATCACACCCGCATAAAGAATGCCCGTGGCGCTCTGGGTGTTGGGAATCTTGAGCGTGTGCCAGGTCAGCACGGCCAATACGGCGGTGAGCACCATGCCGGAAATCCAGCGGAGCGAGACAAAAATCCACCAGTTGGTCTCCCAGCCGCCGGTTTCTCGCGCAAGCAGCAACAGGCCCGCGGCGCAAAGCACGGCCCGCGCCGCCACCGAGACTCCCGCAAAAATGGTCAGCCGCTTGAGCGGCGCGAGTTTCATACTAGGGTTGTTCAGATACCAGTGGCCCAGCAGCATGGCCGCCAGGAAAGCGCCCAAAAGAAAACCAGCCGTCGTGATATCGGCCAATACCAGCAAAAACCGGCCCGCCGATGCGAACGCGTCGGGCGTTGCCGCCACGCCGCCCGCCACACTCACCAAACAGACCAGCGCCGTCAGCACGATTCCCGTGCGTTTCAAATCGTACAGCCAGACAATCGACCCCACATAACTCAAGAATGCCGCCACGGTCGCGAGCACCGCTATGAGCTGTTGGTTCGGCAAGTCGGCGCCGCCGGTGAAACCGAGCATCGCGGTAAAAGTGTAAAACCCGAGCAGCATCCAGTATTGGGTGCGATAATACCCGCTGGCCACGGCGCGGGGCGAAGTGAAACACATCGTCAGCGCTACGCCGAAGCCCAGGCGAAACATAAACTGAATCAGAACCAGCCCTAGGGTGCTCACGCCGCCATCACCGCCGATCGCCGTAAATGAGTTGCATCACTTCGGCGCGCGTGGAAAGATTCTTGCGGAAGATGCCTTTCATGGCCGAAGTCACGCAGAGGCTTCCCGGTTTGCGCACGCCGCGAATTGTCATGCACGAATGCGTCGCTTCCACGACCACCGCCACGCCCTTGGCGTCTAACTCCTCAAGCAGCAGGTTGGCGATATCCTCGGTCATTCGTTCTTGAACCTGAGGACGCCGGGCGAGTGTTTCCACCACCCGGGCCAACTTACTCAGACCGATAACCTTCCCTTTGGGAATGTAGCCGATGTGCGTTTTTCCCGTGAACGGAAGTAAATGGTGCTCGCACATGCTACAAAAACTGATATCGCGAACGAGCACCACTTCGTCGTACTTTTCGGAAAAGAATTTTTTCGTGTGTTCGCGAGGATCTTGGTGCAAGCCGCTGAACATTTCGGCGTACATGCGAGCCACGCGGGCCGGCGTTTCGAGCAAGCCTTCCCGATCAGGGTCTTCGCCCACGGCCGCCAGAATTTCACGCACCGCCCGTTCAACGCGGGCGTGGTCGAACCGCGGCGGCTGTGTCTCTATCTCTTGAGATTGTGTTTCCGGAGTTTGGCCGCCCTCATTGGGGCGCTCGGCCGAATCGTCGTTAGATGCACTCACTGTTTGTTGAACTCACTGCGGGGAAACACGTTAATATTGGACCACCTCACGGCGCCCGGCGCTGCAATGGCGGTGAAACCCTGCATGCTAAACGTCGTTTCCTCGATTGGTCAACCGCTACTGCGTCGGCCACGCCACTTTTACGGCAAAACTCGCCTACTGCCCTGTGTTCCCTTGTTTCGAAGGTCCAGCATGAAACGCGTTGCAAACCTTGTGGAGGTCGTTTCCTTTCTGTCGATGGCCGTGGTTTTTGGGGGTTTCTTCGGAAAATGGCATTACTTGCTTGATCTGGGCAGCCATTTTCGCATTCAAGCGGCGGGTGCTCTGCTGATCTCCGGTTTGTTCCTCTGGCTTCTTAAACGACAACGGTGGGCTGCCGTAAGCTTTATCATTGGGCTTGGGTTGACGGCCTCTTTGTGGCCGTTTTTTAGACCCAGCCCCGCCGCCGCCCCCTCCAATACCTACCGACTACTCTCGATGAATGTCCTCACGAGTAATCCTCGCCGCGACCTTGTGATCGACGACATCATCAAATCCGACCCCGATTTCATCGTCCTCCAGGAAATAAATGCATCCTGGATCGAGTCGTTGGATGAGGCGCTCGGTTCTTCATGGCCCTACCACAAATCGGTTCCACGGTCCGACAACTTTGGCATCGCCATGTACAGCAAAACGCCCTGGAAATCTTGTGACGTTGTGGAGTACTCGACAATGTGGCCATTGCCATCGCTTTCGGCGTGGTTTCCACTTCCCGATGGCTCTGAATTACGTCTGATCACCATCCATCCTCCGCCGCCAACGAATCGCAGGCTATGGCACTCTCGAAATGCACTTTTCGCAGGCTTGGCGGCGGATGTCCAAACAGCAGGACACGAACGAACGATCATCGCGGGCGACTTCAATTGCTCGCCTTGGTCGTACTGGTTCAGTCGACTTTTGAAGGAATCGGGCCTGCAAAATTCCGCCAATGGGCAAGGACTCAACATCACCTGGATGCCGAACCCCATTTCAGTTTGTGGACTGCCGATTGACCACGTTCTGGTCGGCCCCGAAATTCAGGTATCGCAACGCATGGTGGGGCCTTATGTGGGCTCCGATCATCGACCAGTGATCGTGGACTTTGAATGAAGAGTTTGGGGTAAGATATTCCGTTGGTTCGAGGCGTTATAATAAATCGTGGGAGCGAACGGCGAATAGAGACTGTTGGGCGAGCGCCGAAGCGTACGCTCCAACGGTGGGGGCACGCAAAACAAGAACACAATTGAGCTGCATTTCCAGCCAACGCCGCCGATTCTCACACGGCGGCCTAATAATGCGTTGCGGTTCACGCGCCGTTGGAGTTCAGCAGTTTGAGAGCGTCCGGTTCGTTTTCGGTTGCTGGCGGAAAAATCAACTCGCCGCGGTGGGGCTCTTCTGGAAGGTCAAGAACTGTTCGACGCCAAGTCGTCAAAATGTCCAGCGAAGAAGGAAAAACGTACGCGCGAATGCGCGGCCAGACGGTCGAACGGGGCTTTGCGGGCGGTAGGCGCCTACGCTGGCTGCCGCGTTTTAGCAACGGCGTTCTCCCACGCGGCGGTCAGTTCGGGAAGCCGTGAGGGCGGATACTCGCCGTAAAAGCGTTTGATAAAATGCCGTGAACCCGATTCGGGCAGGTGGGGCGTCCAACCTTCCCGCCTGACGAAGCGATCGGATATCTTCGCATTGGCGACTTCACAAACCAGCGCGTCGACCCGCTTCAGCCTCGCGATTTCGTCGAATACCGCCAACGCACAACGGAAAGAGTCGTACGACGTTTCCCGGCCGCCCTCCACGTAATTTAACGACAAATAATTCGAGCTGCCCCAAAGCTGGTTGTAATATAGCCGGCATCGGTCACCAGACCGCCACCCGCGCGTGCGCTCGCCCCACCACACGCCCCACCGACTGACCAGCTTCGGCCATGGCCGAAATCGGATTCCCTGAAACGCTCCCTCCCGGACTTCCACCACCCCGAACCGACGCCTGCGAACGAGCAGCGCGAACCGGGGATCGCCATTCGTCTGGGATACGATTTTCAACATCGGGTAGTCGTTCGGGATTCTTGGGGTTGGATAACGCAGGGCTTAAGACCAGCGGTCGAAAATAACTTACCCGCCTTCGCGGGAATGGCCGTTTGCTGATTCACTCGCTTGCGCTTCGTGCTTGTATTTGGTGAATTTTCATCTGCCGCTCGCTTAAGCCGACGAAGCGACGGCGCGATAAAGCGTAGGCCACCGGAAAAAAATGAGCCGGGCGTCTCGGCGCCAACCAGTTCTAACGCCGAATTCCCACGCGATTATGGCGAATAAATGGAAGGAACCGCCGAGAAAGATTCGTCTGTTTCACATCCTGAGCAGGGAGTAAATTTTTGAAATACCGTAATAACGGTAAAAAGCGGCGCTTGCCAAGTAAGGATTTGTCCGCATAACTTACCGACTAAAAGCCCGGCATTTTCAACATGCCGGGCTTTTTCGATCGACAACCGGTAACGTACTTTACGGACGAGCCCTAAACGCAACGCCAGTGCTGCAATCGCAGCAAGATTTCTTTCAAACGGGCCGCCACGACGTCAAGATCTTCAAACCTGCGCCGTTCGAGAAATATCCAACACAGCCAATTCATGCCGGAAAGCAAAACACCGCTGGCGTCGAAAACAGGAACCAGCTTGCGCTCTTCGGCGGTCAGACGCCGAACCTTCTCGTAGGCCGCCAGCCCTTGCTGCCAGCCTGGTTGGTGATCGGCGCAATAGCCGCCTAGGAGTCGGGCGATATCGCCGGCGACGGTTTCATAACGCATGGCGCCGAAATCGATCAGTCCGCTAACGTGCTCACCCTGAAAAAAAACGTGTGCCGGATGAATATCCCGGATGCACGGTTGCAAGTCGACGGAAACCCGCGCTGCGGCGTTCAAAACCGACTCACAACGCAGCGCGAGCACATGAAAATGCTCCAGCAGCGGAGCTTTGTAGACGCCCAGTATTTTCGCCTCCGCTGGCGCCTCCGCCGTAGAGAGACGGCCTGCCGTTTCGGCTTGCATTCGTCGCAATAGCGCCAGACGATCTTGCAACCCTGGTGAAGGCGCCTTCCGCAGTGGAAACACCTCGGCCGCGCCGGCATGAAACGCGGCCAGCATTTGCATCGCGGCGGTGAGACGGTTCGCGTTGGGCGATGTTTGTTTTTCCACGGTGTTTTCGGACGGCGTTTCCGGCTGGCCGGGCATCCAGGGCGTCAACTCCCATAATGAATTTCGCTGCGTGACAAACGTTTGGCCGGCGCCGGTGCGCTCGGGCATCGCGAGCGGAACGCCGCGTTGCTGGGCGGCGGCCAGCACGGCGTGGATCCAACGCAACTTTTCCGCATTGGGGTTTTCTTTCGGCCAACGCCGCAGGCAAAAAACGCTGGCTGGTTGCCGGGGATTTTGTCTTCCCTCACTCAGAGGGTCGCACCGGTTTTTAGGATGATCGTCGGCATCTGGCGATTGGCCGATTCGCCAGAATTGAGCGCCGCTAAAGCCGCCCGCGCCGCCCAGTGCGTCGATTTTCACGGCTGCTGGATCAAACATGTTGTAGTTTCGCAACACGTTCCAAATTTCTTTGTTCATTGCTGGAGCGATGCTGGCGGCCTCATCGGAGGACGGGTATTATCGGTAAGTGCTTCCATTGGAAAGCGTTACGGACATTGGCGACTGTGTGCTTTGCGGCGTGCGGTGCGTTCAGGGGGATTAGTCAAGTATTACTTTATTCGCCGAAGCCGTAAAATGGGGTATATTTACAACGAAGCCCTGAGGCAGTGCGCCTGTTATTGGCATTGCCGACCCTCCTATAACCAAAATCCCCCCCTGGTATCGGTAAAGGATCCCCATGAAGCTCCCTCAATTGATTATAACGGGTTTGGCGGTCGTTCTGCTGAGCGTCGCCGCTTCGGCTCAGGACAAAACAGCCGAAAAAGAAAAAGATAGCAAAGCTGCTGAGGTCGCCGCCACGACCAGCAGTTCGACCGCGGCAACGTCGAGCAGTTCGACCGCAACGAAAAAGCCGGCGCCGGCGCACGCCAAATATATTGGCGGCGGCAAGACATTTGACGGCCTGATTCCGATGTATCAAAAAGGCGGAAAACTGTATGCCGAACTCAGTTCGTCGCACTACAAAAACGAATACCTGATTCTGATTTCAATCGCCCGAGGCATTGGCCAAGGCCAGATTTTGGGCGGCATGAGTTGGGGCTTTGGCGACGACTGGGTGTGGGCTTTTCGCAAAATCGACGACCGCGTGTATGTGATTCGCAAGAACGTTCGCTTCAAGGCCAAGAGCGGTTCGCCGGAATCGTCGGCATTGAAGAACGCCTACACCGATAGCGTGTTGTTCAGCATCAAAATCGCGGCCAAGGGCCCCAAGGGCGGCGACCTGATCGAACTGAACTCCATTTTCATGTCTGACTTGCCACAAATCAGCCGGCAACTGCCGGGGTTCGCGTTCTCCAGCACGAAGTCGACCTGGGGCAAGGTCAAGGGTTTCAAAGACAACATGGAACTGGAGGTCGACGCGACGTACGCCTCCAGCGGTCGTCTCGATATTGACACCGTTCCCGATTCTCGCGGCGTTTCGATTGCCGTGCATTATTCCATCAGCAAAATCCCCACCAGCGGTTACACGCCCCGTTTGGCCGACGACCGCATCGGTTACTTCCTCACCGTGCGTAAAGACTATTCCAAGAATAGCGATCGCACCCAGTTCGTGCGTTATGTGAATCGTTGGAATTTGCAGAAGGCAGATGCTTCCGCCGACCTTTCGCCGCCGAAGAAGCCGCTCATCTTTTGGATCGAGAAAACTGTCCCCTTCAAATACCGAAAGCCGATCCGCGATGGCATCGCGGAGTGGAACAAGGCCTTTGAAAAGGCGGGCTTCATCGACGCCATCGAAGTTCGCCAGCAACCCGACAACGCCGATTGGGATCCCGAAGACATCAACTACAACACCTTCCGTTGGATCACCTCCAGCGCCGGCTTCGCCATGGGCCCTTCGCGGGTGAATCCTTACACCGGGCAAATTCTCGACGCCGATATCATCTTCGACGCCGATTTCCTCACCTTCTGGAAGCAAGAATTTGAAACCATGACTCCCGCCGATGTCGCCTCCCTGACCGGCGGATCGTTAAACCCCGACGACTACCTCCCCGGCGCGCTGCACGCCTTGGGGCTCGACCACCGGTGCATGCTGCAACACGGCATGGCCCAGCAGTTCGCCTTGGGCGCCTCCGCCGCAATGGCCCGCGCCGACGCCAAGGAAGTGGCCAAGCTTCAAGAGAAGCTGATCATGCAAGGGCTCAAGGAAGTGACCATGCACGAAGTGGGCCATACCTTGGGCCTCCGCCATAACTTCAAGGCCAGCCGCTTTCTGAGCTTGGAAGAGATCAACGATCCTAAAAAGACCCGCCAGAGTGGCATGGTGGCTTCGGTGATGGATTACTCCCCCTCCAACATTTCGCCCAAAGGCCAGCCCCAAGGCGATTTTTACACCACCACGATCGGCCCCTACGATTACTGGGCCATCGAATACGGTTACAAACCGTTTTCCGGCGGCACAAAAGGCGAGACCAAGGAATTGACCAAGATCGCCGCCCGCAGCGGTGAAAAGGGTCTGGCTTACGCCACCGACGAAAATACGCGCGGCATCGACCCCGACCCCGACTCCAATCGGTTCGACCTCGGCAACGACCCCGTGAAGTACGCCATGGCCCGAGCGAAAATCTCGAAAGAGTTGATCGACGGCCTAGTCGACCGCATGACCAAGAAAGGCGACGACTACACCCAAGCCCGCCGCGCTTTCAATATCTTGTTATCCACGCGCGGGCAAGCGATGTCGTTCGTGGCCAGAACCGTGGGCGGCATGCGATTGAGCCGCAGCCATAAAGGCGATAAAGACGGCAAGCCGCCGGTTTCGACCATCGACCCCAAAGAGCAACGCGCTGCACTCGATTTCCTACAAAAGGAAGTTTTCGCGGCCAACGCCTTCCAGTTCCCGCCGGAACTTTTCAGCTACTTGGGCTCTTCCAAATGGCGGCATTGGGGCCTTTCCAACTCGACGCGGCCCGATTTCGGTATTCATGACAACGTCGCGATGTGGCAGGACCGCGTGCTCGACCAACTGTTGTCTCGCATGACGTTGGAGCGAATCTACGACACCGAACTCAAGGTTCCCGCCGATCAAGACGCCTTCACCACGGCGGAACTCATCGAAAAACTGACCGCCTCCACCTTCTCGGAAGTGAGCAGCATCAAGGATGGCCAGTTCAGCAATCGGCAACCCGCGATCAATAGCTTGCGCCGCAACTTGCAGCGCCGCTATCTACGGCGTCTGGCGAATTTGGCGATGGGCCGAACCTCCGCCCCCGCCGACTGCAAAACGGTGGCCTTCGCCGAACTTGGCTCGCTCCAAGCAAAGATCGACACCCTGCTCAAGGGTAACGTCAAGCTCGACAGCTACACGCGCGCCCACCTGCAAGAGTCGAGCGCCCGCATCGGCAAGGTGCTGGAAGCACAGCTCACGCTCAGCAGCCCCTAGGCATGGCGAAAGAGTAAGTCTGTTTATTGATTTAGTGCGAAAAAGCCCGGCATTTTCAAAATGCCGGGCTTTTATTTTGGTAAATTGAATTCACGCGTGAACTCCAATACGGGCGATGGCAAA
>QIKY01000350.1 GCA_003233175.1 Planctomycetaceae bacterium
CGAAGCGTCGCAATATTTGTGCGGCGGTAATCGGCAGCACGACCAGCAGCCCCAGTTTTTGGGCCATCGGCCATAAGTCGATCTGCGAACTGTCGGCGCGTTGGCCGATCAACAGCGCCAGCCACAGCGGCGTGACAAGAAAACACGACAAGTTCGTGATCACGGTCACTAACATCGAGGTTGCATCGTTGCCGCCGGCGCGGCGCGTCCAAACGGAGGCGGAGGCCAGCGTGCAAGGCGTGGCGGCGGCCACCAACAGGCCATCGCCCATTTCGCGGTTGAGCAACAGGGAAACCGCCCAGGCAAACAGCGGCAACAGCCCCAAGTTCATACCGACCGCCAGCAGCGGCGCGGCGGGGCGGCGCATCGCTCGCCACATGGCGCCGGCTTGCAGCGGCAAGGCCATGACAAAAAGAACCGTCGCGACGATCATATTCCGCAGCAGGCGGGCGTCGGCCAAAGGCGCCAGCGACGAGGAAAAACCGATGCCGATCAGCAATGCGGCCAGCAGAGCCAGCAAGAACCATCGCTGTATAAAAAAACGTTTCACGTCAAAAAAATCTCGGGGCCTGGGGGAGGGCGACGCGCCGCCTGCCGCACGTCGAACGATGATGTTATACTCCAAACTCGACTCAAAGTGGCGTGGCCCGAAACTGCTTGCTTACTGTCTTCGACCGACCGGCGGCAAGAATTCCTCAATCAAACCATTATGGCCGACGACTGGCGCACCCTCTATCCGTTCGATTCGCGTTACTTAGCATTGCGTGGACATCAACTGCATTACTTGGATGAAGGCCTGGGCGAACCCTTGCTGTTGGTGCATGGGAACCCTACGTGGTCGTTCTATTGGCGGGAGTTGATTTCCGCCTTTCGCGGCGACCGGCGCGTGGTGGCGGTCGACCACATGGGATGCGGACTGAGCGATAAACCGCAGCGATATTCCTATTGCCTCGCGCAACATATCGAAAACCTGCTTTCACTGATTCAAGACCTCGATTTACGCAACATCACGCTGGTGGTGCATGATTGGGGCGGCGCTATTGGCTTGGGCGCGGCGGTGCGCGAGCCGGAGCGTTTCTCGCGGCTGGTGATTTTGAACACCGCCGCCTTCCCGCCGCCTTACGTTCCTTGGCGAATCCGACTTTGCCGGACGCCGATTTTGGGCCGCATCGGCCTGCGGGGCTTGAATCTTTTTTCGCGGGCGGCGCTCTTCATGGCGATGCAGCAGCCCGACCGCCTGACACCCGAAGCCCGCGCCGGTTTGCTGGCGCCCTACGATAGTTGGGCGCACCGGGTGGCGGTGTGGCGGTTTGTCCAGGACATTCCCCGCCGCCGGTCCGACGCCACCTGGCAAGTGCTCGCCGACATCGAAAGCCAATTGCCGCAACTGGCGCATCTGCCGGTGCAACTCATTTGGGGTATGCGCGACTGGTGCTTCACGCCGGTCTGCCTGGAGAAATTTCAAGCAATTTTTCCGCAGGCCGAAACACACGCACTCGACAACGTCGGTCATTACGTGATGGAGGAAGCGCCTCAAAACGTGATTGCCCTGTTGTGGCCGTTCCTGGAAAACCTGAAAGAGCCGCCGCCGCCTTCAGAAAATGATCCGCCAGCCGATGGATGACGCCCCTGAACGAAACGCGTATTCAGCGGAGTAGGGATCCGAAACCAGCGGCGTATAAAAAAAGGTAATCGCTCACGGTGGCGCGAGAAATTGCGATGGCAATCTGTCCGCCTGCGAATAACCCGTAACGGTTCCGAAGAAGAGAAACGCAGAGGTCGCAAAGAGGCAGAGGGCCGCAGAGAAGAAGATGGAAAATAAATGACGAAAATAATGAGAATCAAATTTCGGCGATGGTCACCGTGCGGCGCCATTGAATGGCATTATCAACTTGCACCGAGATGATTGGCGCCCGTCCTCTGCGGCCCTCCGCGCCTTTGCGATCTCTGCGTTGAAACGTTCGTATGGAAGCCGCCGAGGAATGTCAGGACTTCCTCCGGGGCGCGAGAAATTGCGATGGCAATCTGTCCGACCATTCAAAACCCGTGAACGGTTATCAAAAAAAGACGCCGAAACTCATGTCTTCTGATTCGAATCCCGCCGCGGCGGTTATGAACATTGGCCAGCAGGCGACGTTGGCGTGTTTACTGGAAGTGATGGCGCCCAAGCCGGGCAATGTGCATCGGGGCGCCGATTTTGCCGACCTCACCTTCCACGACTTCGCCGCCAGCGCCGTCGCTATTGCGCCAGCCATGGAAAACGCCGGCGGGCGGGCGTTGGGCCAAACGATTCTTCAGGCCATCATCGCCACGCGCGCCGTGGCGCCCACGAACACCAATTTGGGTATTGTGCTGTTGCTCGCGCCCTTGGCGGCGGCGGTGTTGGGCGACGGTTCATTGCGCGAGGGCGTTGCGGCGCAATTCAATTCGCTAGACGCCGACGACGCGCGCTGCGTGTACGAGGCCATTCGACTCGCGCAACCCGGCGGCATGGGCCGAGCCGAACAAATGGATCTGGCCGACGCGCCGCCCGCCAACCTGCTCACCGCCATGCAATCGGCTGCCGGTCGCGATGCCATCGCCCGCCAATACACAAACGGCTTGGCTGATATATTCGATTTCGTCGCGCCGCGGTTGCAAGCTGAAAATACGGCGGGCCATCGGCTCAGCGAAGCAATTGTATCGGTGCATTTGCAGACCCTGAGCGAATTTCCCGATACGCTGATCGCACGCAAATGTGGATCGGCAGCGGCGGCCGATGTTTCGGTCCGAGCGGCTGCGGTGCTTGATGTTCGCAAGACCGATGACCAAGCGTATTGGGCGGCCGTTGCCGATTTTGATTTTTGGTTGCGCAGCGATGGCCACCGGCGGAACCCCGGCGCGACCGCCGATATGATCTGCGCCGGACTTTTCGTCGGCCTGCTGGAAGGTTGGCTCGCGCCGCCCTTTCGCTAGCGCCGTTGGAGTGTACGCTGAAGCGTGCGTCCGAGGAGAAAACACGCTGAATCGTACACTCCAACGGTGGACGGCAAAGTGTGCTGCCGCACCCCGTGCATCGCAATACAGCGGCCGCCGCGCTGGTTCAAACCAATTCGCGAATCGGCTTCGGTTCACTGACCAGCCGCGCGGGCCGGCCTTGCGGCGTGTAGAGAATTTTGGCGGGGTCGATACCGAGTTTGGTGTAGACGGTCGAGACAAAATTCTCCGGCGAGAGCACGTTTTCAACGGCGGAGTGGCCGGTGCGGTCGGTAGCGCCGACAACCGTCCCGCCGGGAATGCGTCCGCCGGCCATCAACACCGACATGGCGTTGGCCCAATGATCGCGCCCGGGCGAGGAGCGTCCGGCGAGGGTGGAGATTTTCGGCGTGCGGCCGAATTCTCCGAGCGCCAAGACGAGGGTGGAGTCGAGCAAGCCGCGATCCTCCAAGTCGGCGATCAAGGTCGCGACGGTGGCGTCCCATTGCGGCAACCGTTTTCGCAGACCGGTGAAGATTTCCGAATGATTATCCCAGCCGCCGTCATACACCGTGACAAACGGAACATCGGCCTCGACCAACCGCCGGGCCATCAAACAGCGCTGCCCGAAGGCGTTGCGGCCATAGGCGTCGCGCGTTTTGTCGTTTTCGCGGCTGATATCCAGCGCGGCTTGGGCTTCTTTGGAGTTGATTAAATCGTAGCCTTGCCGATAAAACTCATCCAGCGCCACGACAGGATCGCCCGCCGTGGGATCATTGAGCCGCTGCATTTGATCGACCAACGTTCGCAAGCCGGAGCGACGATCCATGCGAGCGCCGAGCAAGTCGAGCGGCGCGACCACATCGCGTACGCGAAAACCGGCGCCGTTAGGATCGCCCCCCACCACGAATGGCGCGAATTTGGCGCCGAGAAAATTCGGCCCGCCGGAGCGCGACATCTGCGGCATCGAAAAGTAACCCGGCAAGGCGTTTTTACCGCCCAATTCGTGCGACGCCACGCTGCCCATGCTGGGATGAAAACTGACAAACGCGCCGCAGCCCACCGGTATTCGCGGCGGGGCGCCGGTGGTCATGTAATGGTTGCCCGCGCCATGATTGGCCTGGTTGTGCCGAATCGATCGGACCAACGCGAACTTATCGAGACTGGCCGCCAAACGCGGCAGGTATTCAGAAAAGTGAACTCCGGGAACTTTCGTCGCCGTGACATCAAACTCACCGCGCACCTCCGCCGGCGCATGGGGCTTGGGATCGAACGTTTCAAAATGGGTCGGCCCGCCGTCCATCCAAATCAGAATGCACGACTTGGCCGGCGCCCGGCTGGCATTTTCGCTGGCCGCCACGCCGCGCACGCGCAACGCCTGGACCAAACCTCCGCCCAACAGCGAACCGAGCCCCAAACGAATACTATCTCGCCTTGAAACGCCTTCGCAATTCGTAGGGAGGTTCATGCGTGAATCCTGGGGAGGAAAATTGAGCCGATGTAATCATCGGCTGGCGGGGGTTTAACCAATCAGTCATTATAGATGCGAGAGCCGCCCCGGGCCAAGCCGGTAATCGCGATTTCTCGCTGTCGCGGTGTTTCGGCCGATATGTTGTGTTGCGGAGCGTCTGCGCCGTTGGAGTTCACGCTTCAGCGTGCTTTTTGTCGACGCACACTCCAGCGTGAAATCCAACGGCGGCCGGGTACGGAATCTATTCGGCTTGCGGTTTCGCGATCATGGGCAGGAAGTGGCAGAGCAAACTGCTGGCCAGCGCCGCGGCGGCGAAAAACAGGAAAATCGAGGGCAAGGCGTCGAACGCCTGAAAAACGGCCATCGCCGCCGCCACAAGCGCGCCGCCAATGCCCCAACTCACGCCCATCGTGATCGAACTGGCCACGCGTTGCCCATGCGGCAGGAGTTGTTGGCCGTAACTGATATACACCGGCATCGTGACACCCAACAGCAGGCCGCACACTCCCACCATCAGCACCAGCGACCAGCCGGCGCCCAAGGCCATTACGGCCAACAGCGGCGTGGCCAACAGTGGGAACAACCACAGCGCCGTGCGCTCCCATTGGTGTTTCAAAAACGCGGCGCAGGCCATCGCCCCTAAACCGATGCCGCCCATGAACGCCGACTGCACCGCGCCCACAACAGAGCTCGAACCCGACGACGCCTCCAGCAAGTAGGCCAACGCCAGCGGCACGCCGAGCGCGGGAAGTATGCGCAGCGCGCCAACCGCCAACAGCAAGCCGACCGCGACCCAAGGCAAACGCACCGGCGGCCCGTTTTGAAGCGACCCGTTTTGGAGCGACCCGTTTTGGAGCGATACTTCGGCACGACGCCCAACAGCAGCAGCCGGCGCTTTGCGCACACCGAACCAGAGTAGCAGCAGCGGCGCCCCCCAGGCAATGCCCCCAACCAAGCCATCGAGTCCGAAGCGGTCGGCCACCACGCCACAATAGTAAGGCCCCGCCGATTGCCCCAAGTAGCCACAGAATGCGAAAATCGCCATCGCCCGGCTGCGCTGTTGTGGAAAAAGCGCGCCGGCCGTCGCGGCGCCTTCAGGATGAAACGCCGCGATGCCGAGTCCGCCCATGATAAACAAAGCCGCCGCGCTCCAGGGCGAAGTCGCCAGTCCGACACAACTAATGCAGAGTATGCCCAGCAAGGGCCCCGCCCAGAGCATCCAACGGCAGGGGTATCGGTCGGCGTAGAGGCCGATCAATAATTGCGAGAACGAAGTGGCCATCGACCAACAGACATACACCCACAACAAACCGCCTGTGTTGACCGCCAGATCTCGCTCCAGAATCGGCCACATAGGACTGGTGGTTCCAGCCACGATATCAACCAAAAAGTGCAGCGCCGCGAGCAACGCCAGAAAAACCCAGGGGCTGGTCGGCGAAAATGTTTTCATGGCCGACGACCGCTTTTCGGCGGCGTGTTCCAGGCAGGGCGTCGTTTGATTCAAAAGCGGTTACTCTTTGATTTTGGAGATCGGCAGGGTGGCGTTTTCATGGGCCGCAACCGGCTTTTTTGAGAGCGCGGAGTCGGAAGAGGTTTATGAATCGCATGAATGCGGACTGCCGCCTGAACGCCGCTGTCAAATTACTGCTTCCTGCACCCAAACGAAAGAGGAACCGTCATTTCCCTTGCCACGCGGGGATTTTCCGCCGTATAATACCAAGCATGTCACGCGTTGAACTTAATCCCAGCTTAAAGCAAGCTATCTCGACGGGCACTCCCGTGGAAGTGGTCGATCCTACGACCAATCAGCTCTATTACCTGATCTCGGCGGAGCAGTTTCAGAAAATGGCCGCGACAATATCATCATCGTCAGCCGGCGATTTTAATCCCCGCGAGGCCTACCCCCTGATCGATCGGGTGATGGCCGAAGACGACGCCGTCGACCCGTTGCTCGACAGCTATCAATGAAACGGCGATCATGAAACGCGGCGATGTTGTTATCCTCGAATTTCCCTACGTCGATGGCGGTCGTGGGAAGAATCGTCCGGCGGTGGTGATTCAAAACGATCATGACAACCAACGGCTAACCAATACGGTTGTCGCCATGATTTCGGGAAATATCCGTGCGTGCGTTTGACAACTAGGGCCATATAGATGTTATGCCGTTGTTTGTGGCCTAGTCCGTATGTTGTGTGAAGGCGGGCGTGGGCCGAATCAGTTTATGTAGTATATCAGTTTGCCACACGCTTTCGTTGGACAAATCCCGCCAGGCGTGCGTCGCTTCGTAATTGTTGTTGAACGTCAATTCATGACGCCACCGATCGCCCTCGGTAAATGTGAGAGATTGAAAATCGTCTGATACGACCACATTGGTCATCTTCGGCATATTTTCTCCGGACCGAACGATATCGAGTTCCAGAATATGGTTGATGACAATCCAGAACCCGGTGTCGTTTTCCCAGTGCCCAATCCACGCGTCGCGAGTAAAAGGCGACGTGTCCCATTCGGTGTCTTGTAAATCGTGATCCGCCTTCATTTGCGAAACGGCTTCGTTGACGAGTTCGTCGTAGTGTGCCCGGTTTTCGTAGGTAGGCTGGTAGTCAAGGTTGAGCCGTCGCAGGACGCTCATGACGCGATCAATCTTGCCATCTTCGAGCTGTGTGATCGTAGTGTCGATGAGGTCTTTCGATGCGCCGCCGTACCAAGCGTTGTAGTTGAAGCGTGACAGGTAGCCGACGAGGCACGCTACACCCATTGCTGCAGCGATGGCTGCCAAACCCAATGCGATCCGAAGCGGGCGACGGTTGCCGAACTCAGATGCGAACCAAGCGATCAGAAGCGCGATGACGATCAGCAGGACGATAAACGCTTGTGGTGCAATCGGTGAGCCCCCCGATTTACGGCGTAACTTCTATTTCTCACAATCGAATGGATTGAGAATAGCAGATGTCGATGAGATGTCAATCTTTCGCCATGACGCGAGTTGCATTCGGTTTCACCTTGCGAATTGACGGAGCAATTCTTGCGAGGCAGACTACCTGAAAGCCGCTCTTCAGTTGTAGTCAGGACCGCTCGTGAAATTAGTGGCGACTTCACGTTTTTGATTTGGTATCCTCGCGGCATTGTACGGCATCATTCCCCTTCTTTTGAGGAACGCCAAGGATGGCCACCGCGACATTTAAGAAACGGTTGGGAAATAAAGTGGCGGAAATCACGAAAAACCCGCCACGCACTTTTTACGACTGAGCGAAATATCGATCTGGAATGCCCATTAAAATCATTGAAAAACCATTCAGGGCGCCCGTTCGTGTTCTTCGCGTCTTCGCGCGCGCCCTTTTTCTCACGCGAAGACGCGAAGCATTGGCCAGTCCAAAATCGGTAACGGATTACTCCGCGCAGGCGCCGGAAATTCCCGGCGGCCTCAGGACTGTTCGGAAATATCGTGTCGTCCCGGGAAATGGGCAATAGTTATTTTTCACTTTTCATCTGTTTGCCTCGCATCCTTGTTTCTCCTTCTTCGATGAAAAATAGCTATTGATAAATTCATTCCTTGCCCATGAAAACCGAACATTTACTTCTCGAACGGTACTTAGTTCCGTTCGAGAAATAATTGTCTGGTTTTCATGGGCACGGGAAGAAGAAATTTATCAATAGTTATTTGTCATTTGTCATTGGAGAAAGAGAAACAAAGATGCGAGCAAACAGACGGCCAATGACC
>QIKY01000313.1 GCA_003233175.1 Planctomycetaceae bacterium
GATACCTTGAGCATTGTCCATCCTTGGTTTGGTGTGCGAGGTCATAATCCTCATCAAACCTTGGATGGGCATTTGATGCACGTTCAAATAGGAAGACTGGGCTGTTTGCAATCAGACAAGACTTAAGACTTTTGGCACTACGCCGCCGCAAAACAAATAAAATGTGGTAAAACCTACGGGTTTTAGACCCATCGCAAGGACAACAACCGTAAATGCCAGAAATCACACTGCTCAAATAGATGGAGTGGCGCCTATCCAACTAATTTCGCCCCAGTTCCAGATCGATCAAGGGACGGGCCACCCGATGCTCCTCCAGCGCCGAGAGGGCGGCGTTGATTTGATCGAGCGGGAAGGGCGGTGTTCGCAACGGCGCTAGGTTGAGCCGCCCCGCTGTAATCAAGCGGCAGTAACGCGGGAAATCGCGATCGGGTTGGTTATCGCCTCCCCAGGAACCCAACAGGCGTTTGCCTTGATTCAGCTCCGCCGGATCGATGGCGAGCATTTCGCCGTGATGTGCGTTGCCAATCACGACCGCCGCCCCGCCTTGCCCACGCACCGATTGCAACGCCGTTTGCATAACGGCGGGGCGTCCGCTGGCTTCAATGGCTTTGTCGACGCCCTGCGGGCAGATGCGTTTGATTTCGGCGAGCGGGTCTTTCTCGGTGGCGAGAATCGTGTGGGTGGCGCCCATTTGGCGAGCGCACGCCAAGCGGCGCTCCTCAAGATCGATGGCGAAAATCGGCGTCGCGCCGGAAAAATTCGCCGCCGCCACCGCACAGAGCCCAATCCCGCCGACGCCAAACACCGCCACGCTTTCGCCCGGTCGAACCTGCGCAGTGTTGAGCACGGCGCCCACGCCGGTCGGCGCCGCGCAGCCCAGTAAGGCGGCGTCGCGGAGGTCGAAGTCGGCTGGAATAACAGTGATGCGGTTCTCGCTGGCCACGGTTTGGCGGGCGAACGTCGTGACTCCGCCCGCGTTCACCTCGCGCCCCCGCCACCGATAAACCGAGCCGGGTTCGTTGGCGCCGGAGCTTTTGATCCACGACAGCACGACATGATCACCGGCCTGGCATTTTCGCACCATGGCGCCGACCGCCAACACCACGCCTGAGCCCTCATGCCCCAAACAATGCGGCAGGTAAGGATCCGCCCCCCGATAGCCTCGGCATTCCAAAAGCTGCGTATGGCAGACTCCCGAAAAGGCCATGTCGACCAAAACCTGCCCCGGCTTGAGGGCGGGAATTTCCAACTCCGCCAACACGAGCGGACGCCCCAATTCTTCCAGAACCGCAGCAGTGGTTGTCGACATGATGGGTGTATCGCCTAACATCGTTCAATGAAAAAATGACGTAATCGAAGCGTTTGCGTTCCGGCGGTTTGTATGCCGCTCACGGTTGAAAATGTCGCGTTTTTCGTTTAACGGCAAGACCGAAAAACGCAGTCGCCTTCGGCTTGCTGTTAAACGAGCCATTGTTAGCCGTGTGAAGTATAGCTTTACTTCTCCGGCGTTTGCCGAAACGCGAAACTAAACAAGCTTCCGCTGGTGAGGTGAAACTTCAAACTAATAGCCCGCCCCGCCAACGCGGAAACATCGGCGGTGGGGCCGAACGATACTGTATGGCGCAACGCGTCGCCCGTAAATGGACGAGACAGCGGATATCCCGGCAACCGCCTACCGGCTGCGTCGCACAGTGCAACCATGATCCGACCCTCGGGCTTGGTGGCCGCGTTGATCACCAATCGTTTGCCGGAAAACCGTATCGGAACGGTTGTCAGCACACCGCCTTCCGCGGGAGCGTCGGCCGAAACGAAACGGTCGAGAGGCCAAGTTACGAGCCCTATTGCGGCGCGGTAACGCGTTCCGCGCCCGGTCGACTTGCCGTCAATTTCGGCCTCGTGTATCACTGGCGCGCCGTGCGTGAAGTTCATGCCGCCGTAATACAATCTGATTTCATCACCCACTCGAATCGCGTGGGCGGCTGTCGTTTGGTAGCCGCAATCCCACGCGTTCAAATCTTGGCCGATCTCAATCACGGGCGTGCGAAATGGGCGTTCCCAATGGAATAGGTCGCGCGAGACGGCAAGTTGCACTTCCTGAGGCCCTTCCTGGTTCGTGCCATATCGGTCCTTATCGTTGATGGTAAAGATCCAGGGGAATCCGATCGTGCAACTCTCGGCCGCATACACGCCGATGCCGTAAAAATCGGTGTGCATGACTTTTGGATCGTCGGGCCGATCGAGCAGCGGCCGCACCTGTTCAATTCTCGCCAGCGAACCGGCGTCGTCGCGTAGATCGATCTCCCAGGAAGAAACCGGCTTGGTCCAGTGGGTGAAATCTTGGCTGGTTATGGTGGAGAACAGCCGCCGCGTAAAGCCTCGCCATGGCCGTTGGATTTTCGGGAAGGCAACATACATTTTCCGCCGAGGATCCCAGAACCCGGTGATCACGTCGGCCGCCGGCGAAATGGGTGTTTTGCTTTTCGCCGACCACTTCAGACCATCGGGGGAAACCATCGTGCGGTAATTGGGGACGCCGTCGTCCCAGGAGAAACAGATCATTTTGTATCGCTGCTTTGGATCGGCTTCGTCGACGTCTTTACGCACGCTCGGCAGCTTGAACGTTCCCACGGCATTGTGAGGCTTGCCGTTCTTTGACGCCAAGACGCCAACTTTCGGCTTCTCCCAGTGGATTCCATCTTGGCTGGTGGCGTAGCAAGTGATGGTTTTATGATCAAAGTATTCCGTTTCACCTCCAGCCTCCCCTCCGGCTAGGTACCACATCTTAAAGATTTGCTCTTGCTGGTCATAAATCACATCGCCATAGACATAGGCCAACCAACCTTCCCAAGGCTGATCGGGCTTGAGCACCGGGTTTTCGGGATGCTTCTTGCCTTGATGCTGGGTAAACCACACGCGGTTTGTCTGACGCACCAAAACTCGATCCACGAACAACTGCGAGCGATCGCCCACGTCGTAGGGCGATTGCGCAAGTAAGTTCGTCGCGACGTTCGATAACAGAAAACCAGCCAGTAACAGGCATTGCAAGACTATCGAAGTGCATCGCGTCATCTCTATCTCTCCGGAAAAAGAACCGATGGTGTTTGCAACCATCATGACCCAGCACGATGGCCGTTGCGAGCACCCACTATACTTTAGGCGGGCGGCGGATGAGAATTTACCATTTGTAAAATGGGCGCCCTTGCCCGTCTGGCCATTATTGTTTTCAGACCGCCAGCACGCGCCGGAAGGCGTCGGCAAACTGTTGTCATTCATGAAGGGAGTTCGCCCATGTTCATTTCCTGGAAGACCTTCACCTCCAACGCGGTCGGCAAGCTGTGCGTCGGCGTGAAATGTGATAAGTGCGGCGGTGCGTACTACTACGAACTGTCGCGGATCGGCTCCGGGGCGGGCACGGCTATCTATGGAATCGGCCAGGGCGGCGCCCGTAGCGACGCCGAGAAGAATGCGGTGCGAGCCTTGCAAGAGCGATTAGCGAGCGAGGCGGAGTTGGTTGCGTGTCCGAAGTGCCACTGGATCAACGAGGAGTTAATCACGGGCTTTCGCCAAGGCCGCTACCGGGGATTATCGACAACTGGCGCCATTGTTGCGATTATTGGCGTCGCAATCTCGTTGATTTGCGCAGGGATTCTATACGCCGGACCAGCAGCCGAGCGTGGAGCAATCTCTTATTTTCTCATCGGCGGACCGATAGCATCGATATCGTTCCTGCTCGTAACTCTGTTCTTGCAGCGATGGTTGCGAAGCCGCATTCAACCGAATCGCGATTATCCATTGCCGCCCGCCGTTCCGCCGGGCACGCCCTTGGCCCTCCTTCGCGACGAGGAGAGTGGTGCGTTGATTCCTGCAATAAAAGAGAGTGGCTGGCAACCAGATGACGATGCTCCTGTCGAGATTCAGCTTGGCCGACACGAGTTCCCGGAAGTTTGTTGTCGTTGCCTAAAATCGCCGGATCCGAATCATGCCGTGAAGACCAAATTTTCGTTGGCGGTTAATTTGGTGTTCCCGCTATGTGAAGCATGCGCGAAAGCGATTTCACGTCGTCGGCGGATAATTTGTGCGGCCGTGACCTTGGTCGGTTTGCTACTCATGGCCCTCGGGTTATGGGCGGCAAAACTTCAGAAAGAGGAGTTCTGGATATTTTTCGTTCTCTCTCTGGTATTAGCTCCAACGTTGGGCGGTATAGCGGCTCACATGTGGGAGCGACCAGTCAAGGGAAGGGTGATTGATTCCGCTCGCGGTATCGTCCGAATTCACTTCAGGAACCGAGGCTACCAGAAGCTTATTCGCCTGGGCGAGCCAAAGTTTCTTGAACGCTGAAGGACGTTCGCCTGGAAATCGATCTCGAAGGGATCCGTAAGGCAAGCGGAACGCCGCCACTGGGCCCAAGATGCTGAAACACCGCATCCTGTAAGGATGCCGGGCGCACTTCGGCAAGGTAACGCAACAAATGGCGCGGCCCAAACCGCTGCATCTGGCATCCCGCCGGGATGCCGCGTTTGTTGCGTTGGCAAACCGGTGGTGTTCGCTGCGCTCGACCACCGGCTAATGGCTGGCAAGCCTCCGGCTTACAGCATTTTTTACGGCTTGCTGTTACCGCTCAGCAGCCAAGCAGGGCTGAAGCGGGCGAAGATGAGGTGTTGGTATCCATCCTTGACGCCGCCTTCGTATAGACAGCCGATATCGCCGTCGGGCAGCACGGTCAGGCAGGAGTAGGCGGCGGGTCCGGCGTGTAATACTTTTGCCGTGGGCCACGTGCGGCCTTCATCGTTGCTCAAACGCACGGTGAGTTGGCGGCGTGATGTTTTCGAGGCCGGGTTGGAAAACAAGAGCCGGGCCTTGCCGCTGGGCGCCGACGCCGGGAGCCGCAAAAAACTCGCCTGGCAAATTGGCTCGATCAGCGTAGGATCGAAACGAAAGTCGGTCCAGCTTTGGCCGCCATCGCGGCTCATGGCCACGGCGCGTTTTTTGCCTTTGCTTTTTTCCTTGCCGGTGCGGCCCCAATAGTTGCGCATGTTGATCATCAGCGAGCCGTCTTGCAGTTCCACGACTTGGCATTCATCGGTATGTTTTTCGACCGACTCGCCCAGCTTCCAGGTTTGGCCGTGGTCGTCGCTATAAAAAACGTGCGAGAGCATAATGGTGGCGCCGTCGATCGTTTCGCGGTGATCGCAGGGAATCACAAGGCGGCCTTTATACGGGCCTCGCGTTAGCTGAATTCCCACGCCGGGCCCGGTGGCGTACCATCCCCAACCTGGGCGTTTGACGCTCGCGGTGATTTTCTTGGGCGGCGCCCACGTTTGGCCGTCGTCGTCGCTAGAGGTGATGAAAACATCGTTGTTGTTGCGGCAGAACGGCAGCCAGATGCGGCCGGTTTTTTGGTCGATCACGGGGCAGGGGTTGCCGATCGTGATCGCTTGATCGCCGCCCTCTTCATACACCAATTGCATCGGTTGCCACGTGGCGCCCTGATCGGTGGAGCGTCGCAGGACAAGGTCGAGGTCGCCATGATCGGCCCGCCCCGATTTTCGACCCTCGCAAAAAGCCAGTAGCGTTCCCGCTTTGGTGGTGAGCAACGCGGGAATGCGGTACGTATGGTAGCCGCCTTCACCGGCGGTAAAAACGTTCGTTTTTATGGGAGCGAGCGGCGGCGCTTGCGCCCTTGCCGGCGCCGCCGTCCAGCAACAGATGGCCACAAGAACACATGCTGAAATCGGGTAACGAGCGGCACTGCGAAGTCGTCGAAGCGGCATGATTCACCTAAAGTCGAGTTGGTCCGGTTATCGTGGGAGTCGCTCCAGATTACCATTGATGGAGACTGGGAGCGAATTGCCCTGTTGCGGGCGGTTGGGCCGCCTCTGTATTTAGTGGGTGTGAAAAACCCCATCGCCATTTGTGATAAAGGAACTGTGTCGTGCCTTGCCGATTACTGACATTGCTGCTCGTGTTCGCTTCTTTGGTTGGTTGCGGCCAAAAAACCGCCGCGCCGCCCGTTGCCAAAACGCCCATTCCGGAAACACCTGTTGCGGAAAAGCCCGTTGCGGAAAAGCCCGTTGCGGAAAAGCCCGTTGCGGAAAAGCCCGTTGCGGAAAAGCCCGTTGCGGAAAAGGCGGAACCCGACGATTCCCAGGCCGTTGCCGCCTTGGAGTCGCTCGCTAAAGATATAAAGCGAGACGGCGACGGTTTTATTATTCAAGTCGATTTTCGCGGCGCCGAAATCGACGATTCCGCGCTTGAACATCTGGCCGGGCTCAAAAAAATACGCGCCGTGCTGTTGGCCCAAACGGCAATCACCGACGCTGGCATGGAAACGCTGGGAAAAACCGCCACGCTGGAAAATCTCGACCTGCGAGATTGCCAGGTCAGCAACGCCGGGCTGGCGCATATATCCGGCCTCTCCAAACTCCGTGGTCTGAAACTCTCCGGAAAAAGCGGCGCCTGCTCCGTCGACGACGAAGGGCTGGCCGAACTGGCGAAACTCGCCAACCTCAAGTCGTTGGCGCTCGACTTCCTCTGGATCAGCGAAGTCGGGTTGGCGAAGCTGGAAAACCAAAAGAAGTTGGAAGAGTTGTATCTGGCCAGAACATTGGTCGGCGATGAAGCGATGGCGGAACTGCATCGGTTTCCGAAGTTGAAAAAACTGCGTATTTCCCAAACCCAGGTTTCCGGCGAAGGCTTGGCCCATTTGGCGAAGCTGGCCAGCTTGCAGGAATTGGATCTCAGCGAGAACGGCAATTTGCTCGACGACGCCATGGTCCACCTGGCGGGCATGACGCAACTCACGCGGCTGAATCTGTGGCGACTGGCGCTGACCGACGCCGGCATAGCGCATTTGGCCGGGCTGATCAACCTGGAGTGGCTCAACCTCGACAACACCCAACTCTCCGACGCCGGCTTAACGCACCTAGTCAAAATGCAAAAACTCACCTTCTTGCACTTGGGTTCGACAGGCGTTTCCGACGCCGGGCTCTCGCAACTCGAAAATCTGAACTCGCTGAAAGACCTGAAACTCACCCGCACCGCCGTTAGCGAAAGCGGCGTGGCGAAGCTACAAAAAAAACTGCCCAACACCAAAATTCAGTTGCGATATTTAGGCGAAGGGTAACGCTTGGCGGGCCCCGGAAATCCGCACAAAATGCAAGGGGTTGGGGAGTGATTCCGGTCCGCATAGCGGACCCGACGCCGCTGGCACACGCCGAAAAATGAATTTCAAAACACGTTCTTAGAAATCAAGTACTGCGCACCGATATGCGGGGCAGGTAGAAGAGATGCAACGCCGACTTCTTTCGCCGATCCGTCAGCGGATTTGAGCGTTTTCGATTTCGTCGAGTGCAAGATACGCGGCGGCAATGCTCTTACCAGCGAGTTTCCTTTTCCACGATTCAGCGGATGTGTTGCCAGCTCTCAGAACGCGGCAGTACAGCCAGTCCGAGGCAACGAAACCGACGATCCCGACGACTAGCGAGACAATCAGAGAACGTGGATGTAGCACGGCGTCGAAGCCAAAGGCAACGACAACTGGAATCCACATCAGCCACCAAACAAACCCAATGATGACACCGGCTCTGAGGTAGCCGGATCGCAGGCTGTCGAGTTTGCTGCGGATGTCGACAACTGATTTCGAGTAGTCGATTCTTCGGATTCTAGTGCAGACGAGCAACGCTTGAGATATCACGATCACGCCGTACACGTGCAAAATGACTCCATTCACAACACGATGCGGAACGTGCGTATTTCGAGCCCAGCACTGCACTCCTAGCAAAATCAGTGCAATGCCAATCAACACCTGCAGCACCTGTCCGCGGAAGAGTGGCCGCAGTGATTTTTCTACACGTTCCATTAGTTGGCGTCGTGTCAACAACATCCGTCCGGCGAGCTCCTGCTGTGCCAGATTCGCGGTTGCGATTTCTTCGTCGTCCCGAGGTTGCTCATCACATGCAACGTAACCGTTCATTGCGCCAAGAAGCTCGTAAAAGGAGGATATCTATGAGAAGTTAAGATTGAAACCTTTTATCGGAGCCTTCACGGGTGAG
>QIKY01000207.1 GCA_003233175.1 Planctomycetaceae bacterium
GATACCGGCGGTGGCGCTGCGCTGACCGCCGGCTAATGGCTGTCAAGCCTCCGGCTTGTAACGAACTCTTGCCCGCAACGAACGCCTTGCCAGCTTCAAACGGCGGTGCAGATCTTGCGCCCCTGGTGAAAAAACTTGGCGGGTTGTCGAATGACTTATGTATAAACAACAGAGTGGGACCTGCAATTTCGACGCACGCTGAAGTGTGAACTCCAACGGCGGGGCGCCAGCACGCGATCACGCCGCTGGAAATGAGGGCCCCGGTTGATTAAACTGAATGCTTCTCACCTCTCTCTCCCGAATCCCCTGTTTTTCCACCAGCGTTCCAAAAAAGTCCCCCAAAAAGGCGAAAGCACAATGATCCGATTTTTCTCGTTTGTCGGTTTGGCCGTGGCGGCCGTTCTCTCGGTAGCCGCCCTCCCGCAGACCACCCAAGCGGCGGAGAAGGTGACCTTGGCCGAGGGAAAACTCGTCATGACCGCGCCCGCTTCCTGGAAACGCAAGCAGCCCCGCGTGAGAATCATCGAACATGAATTTGAAGCGCCCTCCAAGGACGGCGTTTGCCGCGTGACCGTCATGGGCGCCGGCGGCGATGTCAAGGCAAACATCGCTCGTTGGATCAGCCAGTTCACGCAAGCCGATGGCGGTTCGACCAAGAAACGCGCGAAACAAAGCCAGGAAAAAGTAGCCGGCCAAACGGTGCATCTGGTCGATATTTCTGGCAACTTCAAGGACCAACGCGGGCCGTTTTCACCGGTCAAGCTACGCGCCGACTACCGCATGCTGGGCGCGATTATCGTGACCGACAAAATGGGAAAATACTTTGTGAAGCTGTATGGCCCGAAAAAAGCCGTGGCTGAAAACGAACGCGGTTTTCGAGATTTGGTCGGCAGTTTGAAAGTGGTCAAGTAACGCATCTTTTGGAAGTAAAACACCCGTCGCCGTTCTGTAAAAGTCACCCATGCGCATTCATCAACTGTTGGAACATCACGGCGTTTCGCGAAATCCTTTCGCCGAGGAAGACGCCCAAACCGACCCTGTGTTCAAAGAACATTGCATTTTCAGCACCTACCATCCGACATGGTATAAAATCTACGGCAATCCTGGAGATCCTTCGACGTCGATCGTGTTTGGTGAAAAAGGGGCCGGTAAAACGGCCCTGAAGCTGCAAATCTCGCAGCACATCGGCCGCTTCAATTCGGAGCACGCTGGCCAAAAAACCTTCGTCATTCAATACGACGATTTTAATCCCTTTCTCGACCGCTTCCGAGATAAGCTGTCGCGCCGAAAACGCCGCCCCGAGAGAATGCTGGCCGAGTGGAAACTCTGGGATCATATGGACGCCATTCTTTCGCTGGGCGTCACGCAACTCGTCGACGCCGTGTTGGAGGAGCGACAAGAAGCGGGAGCGTCGCCGCTGCAAATTGAGCCAAACAGCCTGAAAAATCTGGAGCGACACCAATCTCGCGACCTGCTCTTGCTGGCCGGTTATTACGACCAGTCGACGTCTGAGGCGTTTCGCGAACGTTGGCTGCGGCTGCGCCGGCGGCTCAGGCACGCCACCTGGAAAGCACACGCTGATATCGTCTTGGCCACGGTCTGGACCACCGCCGTTATCGTCTTGGTGGCCGTGTTTGCCGCCCAAGGCGGTTTGCCGGCGTTGGGCCCGTTGTGGATCTATTTATTGGCCGGACTTGCCGGTTGGGCGCCGTGGGCTTGGCGGGCGTTGAAACGATTTTGGCTGGCCAGAAAAATCGTTCGTCGGATGCGGGTCGGCAACCGGGAAGCCAGCCAGTTGCGGCGGGTGCTGATGCAATTTACGTCGGCCGATCTTTCCGGGCAGCCGTTTCCCAGCAAAGACCGCACCGACGACCGCTACGAACTGCTGGGGAAGTTTCAGGGCATTTTGCGCACGCTCGGATACAGCGGAATCGTGGTGCTGGTCGACCGCGTGGACGAACCGCATTTGATCAACGGGTCGGCGCCGCTGATGAAAGCGCTGGTCTGGCCGATGCTCGACAACAAATTTCTCAAGCATCCCGGGCTGGGCTTGAAGCTAATGCTGCCGGCGGAGCTTACGCAGTTCGTCGACCGTGAAGACAGCGACTTTTATCAACGCGCCCGGCTCGACAAACAAAACACCATCCTCTCTCTCGGTTGGACGGGCCAAGCCTTGTACGATGTCGCGAGTGCGCGTTTGCAAGCCTGCGCCGCCAATGGCGAAGCGCCCCGGTTTCGCGAATTTTTTGACGACTCGTTCGCCGACGAACAGTTGATCGAATCGGTGCGAACGCTCCGCGTGCCTCGTCATCTGTTCAAGTTTATGTATCGGCTGTTGGTGGCGCATTGCAACAAGCACCTCGACGACCAGCCGGTCTGGAAGATCTCCCGCGAGACCTTCGCCGAGCAGTTAGCGCTCTACCAGCGAGACCAAGAAGCCTTTCTGCGCGGCATGGGCGCCGGTTAATATCGACTTCTTTCCCCGTGGCGATTGAGAACCGCCCCGCCGCCCGATACAATAGGCCGTTCGGCTGCCGCCAAGACGTGTTTTTGCAGTCGAGCCTTTTCTTGAATCGCCTAGGCGCTTGGCGGCGCTGGGCCGACCGTTTTACTTCTGCCGGCGGTATCCATGAAACTACGGGTTGGGTTGGTCGGTCTGGGCGATGCTTGGCGCGTGCGGCATCGGCCGGCGCTGTTGGCTCTGGCCGATCGGTACGAAATTCGTGCGGTGTGCAGTCAGGTGGCGGCCCAAGCGGAGCAAGTGGCTCGCGATTTCAACGCCGTTTCGGTCGACGGGTTTCGGGCGTTGGCCAATCGGCCCGATGTAGACGCCATACTTGTGTTGGGTTCGCAGTGGTACGACCCCGCCCCCATTCTCGCAGCCTGCGAAGCGGGCAAGGCCATTTATTGCGCGCCAGCGTTTGATATCGTGCCGGAGCGGGCCCGGGAAATCAAGAACCGCGTTGAGCAATCCGGAATCGCTTTCATGGCGGAGTTTCCCCGACGGGTTTCGCCGGCCACGTTGCGGCTGAAGGAGCTTATCGCCACGCGGCTGGGCGCGCCACGGCTGCTGTTTTGCCATCACCGCCTGACCGTCAACCCGCCCAACGGACACAAGCACGGCAGCCGACGCATGGCGGCTGGCGCGCGTGAGTTTTTGGAGCTGGTCGATTGGTGTCGTTACGTTGTTGGCTCCGATCCGGTGTCGGTGTTGAGCGTTAAACATTCGGACGGCGACCAGGACGACTACCAGATGATGAGTCTTGACTTTTCCGCGTTGAAGGAAAATGGCGCCGGGCCATTGGCGCAGATCAGTTGCGGCCGTTATCTTCCCGACGCCTGGCGCGAGGCGATCGCCTTTCGCCCGCCCGCGGGGCTGCAGGTCTCTTGTGAAAAAGGGGTCGCGTTTATTGATTTGCCGGCCAAGTTGATCTGGTTCGATCAGGCGGGCGAGCATGTGGAGTCGCTCGATACCGAACGGCCTGTCGGCGAACAACTACTGACGCATTTCCATCGGGCGGTTACTAGTCTGGTGCGAAAATCGTCTGATCTGGAAGACGCCTACCGCGCTTTGCAGATCGTGCTTACGTCGCAGCGAAGCGCCGCGGAAGGGCGCCGTCTGCCGATCACGTTTTAGCGGGCACGTTTTAGCGGGCAATGGGTTCGCAAAGCCGATCCTGGAAATAGAACGCGCGTCGGTCTGGCGGAAGGGCTCAGCTTTCGCCCGCCGTGATCTTCTCCAAAACCGAGTTCAGGCGCCCGCTCATACTTTCCTCGTTGGCGATGATATCCAAACCGACCACCACCGCCCAGAGCGGCGTATTGTGGAACTGTGTCTGACCGATTTTGACAAGATCTTTATGCGTGCATAACACGGCTTGGGCGTTTTGTCTTCGCGCCCAATTCTCCAGCGATTCAAGGTCGTGTTGTGTGTAGGCGTGGTGGTCGGGGAATTCGCGAAAGGCCGCCGGTTGCACACCGATTCGAGCCAGTGTTTGCTGGAAACCCGCCGGGTTGCCAATGCCGCAGAACACGGCCACGCGCCGGTCGTCGAGGTACGAAAGCTCCTTTTGTTCTCCGCTGGAGTTGAGCAGATAACGCGGCCGGTGGACCGCTTCCACCCACACGGCTTGCGGCGCACGGCGGGCGACTTCGTGGCGAATCGACTCTCGCTCAGCCGCCGAGAGCAAATCGGCCCGAGAAAGCACAACCACATCGGCCCGGGCCAAGCCCGTGAGCGGCTCGCGCAGCGTTCCGCGAGGAAACAGCTTGCCCCAACCAAACGGTTCGAGGCCGTCGAGCAGAACGATATCAAGGTCGCGAGCGATGCGGCGGTGCTGGAAAGCGTCGTCGAGAAGAATTAGTTGGCAATCAAATTCCCTGATCGCGTTTTCCGCCGCCGCCACCCGGTCGGGATTTTGCAGGTGAGGAACGCCGGGCAGTTTTTGTTCGAGTTCCAACGCTTCGTCGTTACGGCGGCCGGCTTTCGCTCCATAACCGCGACTCACCAGCCCGACGCGCACATCGTGGCGGGCGAACCAACGGGCCAGCCACTCGATCATGGGCGTTTTTCCCGTGCCGCCGAGCGTCAGATTGCCCACGCTCACCACCACCGCCGACACACGCCGGATATTCGCCCGCTTGGCGTCGTACCGCCAATTTCGCCAACGCACCACCCAACCGTACGGCGCCGCCGCCACCGCCGCTAAAAAACGAAAGCAACTCGGCCAGACGCCGCGCCGCTGGCCGCTCACCAAAGCGCGAAAGTCACTGGAGTCGAGCACTGCCGCACCTGTTGGGTATCATGTTGGGGGAGATGGCGCCCAGCAGCATCAATGAAGCCGCCATCGATCCTCCCAAAAGTTCTCTGATATTTCTTCATCAAGAATGTTCGGAACGATCATGATAATAAATCGAAGGGGCCAGGGTTAGAGCAAACGCGAACGGCGATGCTTATTGTTCGAACGCTCCTTCGCATTTTATACGCATCTGGCTCGACTTTTTGGGAGTGCGCCACGCCACGCAGAAAACCTCCGCTGGGCTCGACAAAGCGATGGTCTTAATTTGTTGTCGCAATTTCCCGCGCCGCCGTGAACGGTTACGCGATCACGCTTGAGCCTGTTTTATTCTTGGCGTTACTGCTGGCGGTACGGCTGGCCCGTTTCGTAGAGTGCTTGGCGATCTCGCAGCGGCGGGCGTTGTTCTTCGGGGCAGGCTTCGAGGGCTTTTTTCACGGCCGCCAGGGCCTCTTCATATTGGCCGTTGCTGGCCAGCGCGGCGGCCAGTGTATCGAGGTATTGGTAGTCGGATTGGCCATCGAGTTCGATCGCCCTTTCGGCGGCCAAGAGGGCTTGCCGGGAATCGCGAAATCGGGGGTCGGGGCAGGTCGCCATCAGCCACGCCGCCCCTTGATACGCCACGCCCAGGGCGTCGTCGAGGCGAATCGCTTTTTGATAATCTTGTGCGGCGCGGGGCCAGTTTCCCAACGACCGATAGGCGTCGGCGCGGGTGGCGTACAAGCCGGCGTCTTGCGGTTGGAGTCGAACGGCGTCGCTGTAGTCGGCCAACGCCTTGGTGTAATCGGCCAGTTGAAAATAGGCATGGCCTCGGCTGGCGTACGAGGCGGCGTCGTCCGACTTGAGATCTAACGCCTGTGTGTAATCGGCCACGGCGTTTTTGAAATCGCCCAGTTCATAGCGAATTTCGCCGCGATTGAACCAAGCGTTCTGGTACTCGGGCTGCAACTGCACGACCTTGCTGAAATCGGCCAGCGCACTTTCGTAGTCGCCCTGCATGGCCAGACTCACACCGCGATTCTGCAGGGCCTTCCAGCGTTTGGCGTCACGCTCAATAGCGGCTTCAAAATCGGCCAAGGCGAGGCGGTCCAGCTGGGCCGCCTGCTCGGCGTTCCCGGCGTCGCTTTGTTTCGTCGCCTGGCCGGCGTAGGCTTCGCCTCGACGGTTGTAGGCCCAGGCGGCGAGCTTTCGGCAGTAGTCTCGGGCGGTTTTGCCAGTGGCCGAATCGGCGGTTGCCTCGCATTCGGTGATCGCTTCGGTGAGTTGCTCCACCGATTTCGCCTGTTGCGAAAGCGTGAACAACTCGGCCAGACGAGCTTTCATGCCGGTCGGCTGTTGCCAAGCGTGCGACGTCGCGGTGAACGCCGCGCAAACAATAACAACCGCTAGCGTTGTTGCCCCAAACGTTTGGAATCGTCTCATGACTACAGCCTCCTATGCTTTCAACTCCGTGGAGATCGTTCGTAAAACGCTTACTCGTGCGGCTCCGTCATGCTCATCGGGTCGAGCGCCTCTTGCAGCGTCGCTTCGGGCAAAATCCCTTCCTCGCGGCACAACTGGCGAATCGTTTTCCCCGACTTGAACGCCTCTTTCGCCAACGCCGACGCCTTTTCGTATCCAATGTAAGGATTCAAACTCGTGACCATCGAAAGGCTTTTTTCCACCGCCGCCTCGCAAACGTCGGCGTTCGCTTCCATGCCTTCCACGCAAAATTCCACGAACGCCCGGCAGCAGGAAGCCAGCAAGTGGACGCTTTCCAGCGCCGTATGCCCCATCACCGGCATCATGATATTGAGTTGAAATTGCCCGCCCGCCGCGCCGCTCAGGGCGAGCGTTTGGTCGTTGCCGATCACGCGCGAGGCCACCTGCATCATACTTTCGCACATCACGGGGTTGACCTTTCCCGGCATGATCGAACTACCCGGCTGACGCGTCGGCAGTTGCACTTCATAAAAACCGCAGCGCGGCCCCGAACCCAGCCAGCGGATGTTATTCGCCACATGAAACAACGTGGCGGCAATCGTTTTGAGTTGGCCGTGGCAAGCGACCAGGCCGTCGCGCGAGGCGTTGGCTTCGAAATGATCCTTCGCCTCCACGAAGGAAATACCGAATTCCGCAGCCAGCACTTCCGCCACCCGCCGGCCAAACTCCGGATGCGTATTGATTCCCGAACCGACCGCCGTGCCGCCCACCGGCAGTTCACAAACGGACTGCATCGCCTGCTTGGCGCGTTCTTGGGAAAGTTCGAGTTGACGGGCAAAGGCGCCGATTTCCTGCCCCAACCGCAAGGGCGTGGCGTCCATCAAATGGGTGCGGCCGATTTTGATAATTCGATCCCAGTCGTTCGATTTTTGCCGCAAGGCCTCGCCCAGTCGCTTGAGCGAGGGGATTAAATCGTTCTTCAGTTCGGCCGCCATCGCGACGTGAATCGCGGTGGGGAAGGTGTCGTTGGTGCTCTGCCCCATATTCACATGATCGTTAGGATGCACCGCCTTTTCGATGGCGAATCGATCGCCGCCGAGAAGCTCGATCGCGCGGTTCGAGATCACTTCATTCACATTCATATTGCTCGAAGTGCCCGAGCCGGTTTGAAAGACGTCGATCGGGAATTCGCCGTTGTGCTTGCCCTGCCAAACTTCGCGGCAGGCCGAAAGCATCACCTCAACCTGTTTGTCGTCCAGCGGATTCTTACCGCTGCCGGTCAGTTTGCCTAAATCACGATTCGCCGAGCCGCAGGCGTATTTCACCGCACCCATGGCGTGAATGAGCGGCGGCGGCAATGTCCAACCGGAAATGGGAAAGTTCTCCACGGCGCGCTGCGTTTGGGCGCCGTAATAAGCTTGGGCGGGCACCTGCACCTCGCCCATGGAATCTCGCTCGATGCGAAAGGCTGACATATGATTTACTTCGCGTACGTAAATGAAGAGAATTACCCACCGCGCTGCCAAGGAACGCCACGGCCGACTTGCGACCATGATAACGCGAAAATCCTGGGTCTCCAAGCAGCCGCGCCGCTGGAGCGTGCTTCCGAGAAAAATACGCTTATACCTGCTAACACAACTTGGTAGGTCAGCATCACACTCCGTGTTTGAAACGGCAAGCAGGGGTTATGTTAGCCCTAACTTGAATCGAGTTTTGGCGGAGAGATTTTGGTTTGACGCTGTATTTGCAGAGTCAATAGGCCGAATGGCCGTGTTTTGAAATGCGCTGGTTCTGGAACAGCGGGCGAGGAGGCTAGATTAAG
>QIKY01000380.1 GCA_003233175.1 Planctomycetaceae bacterium
CAAGGCGCCCGTGCCGCCGGGCGTTTGCACCGTTGCCGCCCGCCGCTGTTGGACGATATCGTGCTCTGGCGTGAACAACAATTCTTGCACGGCGCGCACGTATTCGGGAGCGCCGTCGATACCCAAATAGCCTTTAGTGTCTTCACTTTCGAGCAGGCTTCGCTCGGCGGCCTTGACACAATCCAGCACCGGCGTGAGGCCTTGTTCGTTTTTGAACACGCCCACCATGAGGTTGATTTTTTCGGGATTTTCGTCTTTGCGGAAGGCGTCGGCCAAACCGAGAATGGAATCGGGCGGGGCGGTGTCAAACAGTTCAAACATGGGCGCCAACTCAATTTCATGGGAAGATGCAAAAAGTCGAACCGAACGACTTTCCCGTCAAGGAAATCAGCCGATTCACTACTGGGCCATCGTACCGATGGTTCGACAAAGGCGGAAGGCCCAACACCCGACCTGCCGGGGTGCGGGAGCCGGCGCACCGTCCTGCCCGCGCAGGCGGGAATCTAGACGGCTTGCGTACTGGCCCTTTGCGACTCCGCGAACTCTCTGTTTCCTCCGTTCTCTCCTGTTCCATTCGTGTTATGCGGAGTTAACGCGAGCGAGAACGGAAGGTTGCGTTCTTACGACCGGTGAAAATCATGAACGGTTGCAACGTTTTTCGTCGTTCACACTTCCGGGACACCCATCGTGTCGCTACATGCCAAGCGAAGCACGCATCGCTCATGTATTGAAAGCTTGCAGCAGTTTTTCGCCGATGTATAGGTAGTAGGCTTCCTGGGGGCCGAGCGGATGTTTCTTTTCCTGGTTGGGTTGCCAACTGATATGCTGCTCGTCGATGACCGCTACTCCCGGTCCCGCTACTCCCGGGCCGCGCCGTTCGGCTTGCACCACCAAAAACGGCTCGCCAAAAAAAGCGGCCAGGAAAACGGGCGCCGCTTGTTCGTAGCCAGCTGCGGTTAAACGACCAACCGCCCGCCCAACCCAGGTTTTGTCGTCGGCGTTGAGTCGCGAGATGTCTTTTCTGATAATTTCAGGATGCTCGACCTGCCAACCCGCATAGGCGGCATAGATTTTTTCCGGCGGCAGGTCGGAAAGATCGGCCGTGAGTGCATGCGCCGCCGGTCCCGCCCAGCCGATATTGGCATATTCACCGCCGCCCGCCTGATAGACAAAACGGAACAGAAAACACTCCACGGGCGCCTCGTAGCTGGGCCAGGAAAGCGTGCGGCTGTCGTAGAGTTCGCATGTTCGAGGCGGTGCGCCAAAATGCTCCGGGTCCGCGAGCCAAGTCACGAATTGCGCTTCGGCCAAGGCTTGGGGCGTGGTGTGTTGCTCGTCGAGTTGGTCGCGGCAGCCGATTTCCTCCGCGTATTGGAGAACTCGGCTGCGAGCGATGGGCTCGGCCGCCAATTCGGCCAGAGCCTTGGCGCCGGCTTCTTCTCCCAGTTTCGCCAGTGCGGCGGCGGCTTCCACGCGAATACGGCGATGACGCAGTTCCAGCGCTTGGTAGAGTTTGCCGATTCCCTGACGGTCATCCAGCAGAGCCAAGGCGTCGCAGAGGGAAATCGTTAAGGCGATCAAGGATTCCACCGTGGCGATGTCCGGCTCGACGGCCCCGGGTTCTCCTCGCCGCTCCTCAAGTTGGCCGAGTTGTTGCGCCAAGGAACCCAGGAGCGCTCGCAACCGCTCACACCGCGTTTTTCCAGGGTGTTCGGCAACGCGATTTTCGCGCACAAGAAAATTGGCCAAATCGACAATCACGGCCGCCAATGCAACGTGCTGCAAGGCGTCGAACAGACGGGGGAAAATCGCCGAAATATCGTAGTCGTCGTGCTGGAGCAGCGGCGCCAAAACCAGTTCGCCGCCGGCGGGCGGGTCGTTCACGATCAACTCCGCCAGTTCGGTAAGGTCTTGCTTGGACCGCAAATGGGCCAGCAGTTTCAACGCGCCCGCTCGCGAGACGCTGCCCGACCCCAAATGCGAGTACAAAGCGACAATCGATTTTCGTAGGGCTTCGTGGGGAGGGCGCTGGCGGTCTTGTTTTTGCAACCGATGTTCGGCGTGGGCGAAGAGTTGCTTGAGTTGGGCGTCGACCCGTGGCCGCTCTTGCGGACCCAGGTGGCCGGGCAAAGCCTGGAAGAGGCTGATGAGTTCGGCGTCGGATGCCCGCCGAACCCACCGGCAACTCGGTGCGGCGTGGTCGTCGGGCGTCTCGGCTTGCAGGCTGTCGAAGTAGGCGAAGAGTGTTTCGCGGTCTGCAAGGTGCGTATGCATGGTTTCTTTTTTTGGCCAATGGTCGGATTTCGAACGCCGGGGAAGACGCGCCGCCCGAAACTTGCGTCGTTTGGATCGCGTTCGTACAATGAACGGCTTGGAGCCAGCCACTTTTTTGGGTTGCTTCGGCGTTCGCGATACCACTATACTCCCCAACGAGCGAATGGGCCAACGAGCGAATGGGCGCCCGTGGGCGGAGCCTTTCCGAACGATGTATAAAGGAAACGAAATATGATCAAGCAGTTTTCGGCGAGGTCGCCCTGGACGTTCACCCTCGGCCTGACGATGGGTTTGTTGGTGGCGGTCGGCGTTGCGGCGGGAATGTTTTTGGGCCAGAGCCAACAGGCGCCCGCCTCACCTCTGGATGAATTGCTTTTGCGAGCTTCCGCCAGTTCGGGAGGTAGTTCGGTGTCGTTGGCGACCGGCCCAGTCAGCGACGACGCAGACGGCATTTTCGTGCTCGACCACCTCACCGGCGACTTACAATGCTGGGTGCTCAACACACGGCGACGGCAGGGAACCGGCTCACCGTTTAACGCCGTTTACCGCTACAACGTCATTCGCGACTTGGGCATCGAGCAGGGCAAAAAACCTGACTACGTCATGACCGTCGGCTCGGCCAACTTCCGCGCCTCTTCGATGGGTTCCGCGGTGGTGTACGTGGCTGATGGCAACACCGGAAACGTGGGTTGCTACGGCCTGCCGTTTGATCGCTCAGCCGCTTCGGCCAATCGTTCGCAAGCCTTTCCCTTGCTCAATTTGGGAATCGGCCGGGCGCGCATGGTGAATATCGAAACCGACGACGAGTAAAACCTCGTTCAATGCCGGTGGTCCATCGATTTTCCGGGAAGAATGGCCGTGGGGCGCGAGCCGCCGCCGAAGCCGAATTTCAGGCCGGAGGGGGAGCGGTCGAGAATCGATTTGACGCCAATGGAGCCGCCCGGGTCACGGGCGATTTTATCGGTGATGACATTCACGTTATCCAGAATGGGCCGCAGTTGCCGGCTGGCGTCTTCGATATTGAGCGCCGCCCGATTCAAACGCAGGTAGAGGTCGGGGTCATGCACCAGGCGGCCCAGCGTTCCTTCGGAACTGTTGAGCGCTTCACCGAATTCACGAAACTCGCCAATCATCGATTCGATGCCGCTGGTGCTTGATTTGAGATCGTCCATGAGCGCTGGTCCTTGTTCTCCCAAGGCCATCGTGAACGACTCCAAGTTGGCCAGATTCCGTTCGGCTGATTTGCCGACGTTGGAGAAACTATCCAAGGTTTGGTTGGCCTTTTGCATGGCCTGCCGTGTTTCTTTCACCAGCTCGGGAACGTCGCGCAGGGCGCCTTTTAAGTCGGCTTGCAACTGTTCGTCGCTGATAAATTCGTTCACGCTGCTCATGGCGGTGCGGAATTCGTCGATCGCGCCTTCCGATTTTTGCATCACGCGGCGCATTTGGTCGGCATTGTTATCGAGTATGTTGTTGGCGTTTCGGATCAGCGCCGTGGCTTCGTTGGCGGCGGCGGAAATGGAGCGCATGGCGGCGGTTAGATCGCCTTGCATGTTGGCCAGCGACTGCAAGGGATCGGCGCCCACCACGCCCTCGACCACATCGCCATCTTGCAGCGGCAAAATTTTGAAGCCTGGACCTAAGTCGGCTGAAACAAATTCCAGCACCGCGTTTCCCAAGGGAAAGTTCGAGTTCAGACGACAAATTTGGCCGGTGTTTAGCTCGCGGTCGCCGTCGATGCTGACCGCCAACTGCACGCCTTCTCCCTCCAGCAGCCGCACTTTGCGCACGCGTCCTATCAACACGCCGTCGCGTCGCACGGGAGTATCGATGCTTACGCCCGGCGACCGCTGGAAATTGATATAGACGGTGTATCGGTCGGAAAAAAGTTCGATGAACGGAACGCCCGCGACCAGCACGGCCAAAATCATCAGCAGCAGCGCCGCCACAATCACGACGAGGCCCACGCGCATCAAGAGTATGCGGTCTTCCATGAAACTATCTTTCTGGTGGTGGGAATCCGTTCCGTGCGTGGGCTGGCCCCTGTTGTAACATCCTGCAAGATGGCGGGTGATCTTGGCCTTCGGCCAAACAAAGGGATGTCGCAATGCTCAGGTTTCCGACAACTCTCGCATCTCCATCAAACGATCGCCCGCCTGACCATCGACAAACTGCCGCACCCGCCGGTCGTCGCATTGATCGATTGCATCGGGCGGGCCGTCAAACAAAATTTGTGATTCTCCCGGCCGCAGCCGTGAGTAGGGGTAGAGCATCACGACCCGGTCCGCCACGGTGCGTGCGGTGCGCATGTCGTGCGTGACGACCACGCTGGTTACGTGGTCGCGTTGGCGGGTGCGCATGATCAACTGGTTGATGACGTCGCTCATGATCGGATCGAGGCCGGTGGTCGGCTCGTCGTACAACATTAACTCGGGGCTTAAAATCAGGGCTCTGGCGAGTCCGACCCGCTTCCGCATGCCGCCGGAAAGCTCCGCCGGTTTTTTGAAAATAATCGAATCCGGCAGGCCGACTTCCGCCAGCCGGGCCAATACCAGTTGCTTCATTTCATGCGGCGAAAGGCTGCGGTGTTGGCGGAGCGGAAAGGCCACGTTCTGGCCGACGGTCATGCTGTCGAACAGCGCCGCCTGTTGGAACACGAAACCGATGCGAGTTCGCTGATTAGCCATTTCACGTTCTTTGAGCTGCCGCAAATCTTGGCCGTCGAATTCGACCGATCCGCTGGTCGGCGGCAGGAGCCCAATCATAGATTTTAAGAGCACCGTTTTTCCGCAGCCGCTTTCTCCGATCACGGCCACCGTTTCGCCGCGGGCAACCGAAAGGTTGATATCGCTGAGAACGCGCTGGCGTGAAAAATCGACGTGCAAATGACTGACCCCCACCAAGGGCGTGTTTTCGGCTTCCTCTCGCTGCTCGGGTTCGTTCGTGTTTTCCATTTGCAGAGCCGGAACGCTTGAGTTTTGATTCACCTAAAGCGGTGGCCCTAAAAAACAGGGTTGGCGTCGGGCCAGAAGGAGTTGTGGGTGGTTTCGATCAGAATATTCAATACCAGATCAAGGAACAGAATCAAGACAAACGAATACACGAACGACGCCGTCGCCGCACGGCCCACGCCCTCGGCGCCAGGGCTGCAATTGAAGCCGCGGTAGCAACCCACCATACCGATCACGGCGCCAAAAAAGAAGCTCTTAAAAACGCCGCTGAACAAATCCCAATGTCCGACAAACTGCTGGGAATTGTACCAAAAGTGGTGCCGATCGATCCCCAGTATCGTGACGCTATAAAAATAACCGCCCAACACGCCCATGAAATCGGCCATGATGGTCAGTGTGGGAATCAGCAGCAAACAGGCCAAAAAACGCGGCGCCACTAAATAATGAATCGGGTTGGCGCCCATGATATCGAGCGCGTCGATCTGTTCGGTAACGCGCATCGTGCCCAACTCAGCCGCCATGGCGCTGCCCACCCGACCCGCCAACATGGTGGCCGCCAGCACCGGGCCCAATTCGCGGATCAGAGTCATGTTGATCACGGCCCCAAGCCGCGATTCCATCCCCAACATTTTGAATTGGGAGTAACTCTGCACTGCCAGCACCATGCCGATAAACGTGCCCGTTACCGCCACCACCGGCAGACTCAACACGCCCACTTGGTTGAAATTGGCCAGCACCGCCTCCCGGCGCGGCCAACGCGTGAACATCCAGGCGAAGGTGCGAAACGTGAATAAGGTGATATCGCCCACCGAGACGACGCACTGGATAGCCGCCGCGCCCCAGCCGACAACCCAATCTTCCAGCCACCGCAGCTTCGAGGCCGGCTCGTCCGATATTGTTTCGGTGTGCGTCGCCATGCGTAAAAATTACTGGAAAGACCACTCGCAGACCGGCGCAAACGCAGCGGTCCGTTTCAACCCACGTCATCGGACGGTCGACCGTGATACTTGAGCGGATCTTTTCAGTAGTTCCTCACCGATTTTTAATGGCTGACCCCCTTCGCTTCCCCGGGATAACGCGTGTTGGTGAAAACGCGGGGAAGCGTGGCCTCAACCGGTAGACGCGCCGTTACGCCAATCTATAATATCGGCTGCGTCGCGGTGGCGGCCTTTTCGTGTGAGGAAGGGTCGCATGGTTTCACTGCGCTGTCTTATTTTCTTGCTTGTAAGGAATCGCTTTCTGTGTCTGATACGCCCTCGCCTGAAAAGGTTGTGATCATCGGCAGTGGTCCGGCCGGTTGGTCGGCCGCTATTTACGCCGCCCGCGCCGAACTGCAACCGCTCTTGTTTGAAGGTGCGCTGACCGAAGAGAACCGCCTCAGCGGCACGCTGCCGCTCGGCCAACTGGCGCTGACCACCGAAGTAGAGAACTACGCCGGATTCCCCAGCGGGAATTTAGCCGGTTTTCTCGACAGTTCGATCGATAAACAACGCCGGCAGATCATGGCGCCGCATGAGGGGCGCGGCGTGAGCGGTCCTGAACTGATGGAGTTGATGAAACAACAGGCTTTGAATTTCGGCACGCGCGTCGTGACCGACGACATCGTCAAGGTGAATTTCAGCCAGCGGCCGTTCACACTGACCTCGCTCGAAGGCCAAACCACGCAAGCCCATACGGTGATCCTCGCCACCGGCGCGCGGGCCAACTACCTGGGTTTGGAGTCGGAGGAAACGTTCAAGAACCAGGGTGTCAGTGCTTGTGCCGTGTGTGACGGCGCGTTGCCCCGTTTTCGCGAAAAACAGTTGGTGGTGGTCGGCGGGGGCGATTCCGCCGTCGAGGAAGCCGACTTTCTCACCAAGTTCGCCTCGAAGGTATTGCTTGTGCATCGGCGCGATGAACTGCGGGCCTCCAAAATCATGCGGCAGCGGGCGGTCGACAACGAAAAAATCGAAATCGTTTGGAACCACCAGTTGGCGGAGGTGCTGGGCAACGAGCAAGATGGCGTCACCGGCGCCCGTTTGAAGAGCACCCTCGACGATTCCGAACAGCAGGTGGACGTCACCGGCGTGTTTCTGGCTATCGGCCATACGCCGAATACCGGTTTTCTCGACGGCCAACTCCAAACCAACGACAAGGGGTATGTCGTGCTGCCGACCGCCTCGCGCACCTATACCTCGGTGGAAGGCGTCTATTCGGCCGGCGATGTTTCCGACGACTACTATCGCCAGGCTATAACCTCCGCCGGCGCCGGTTGCATGGCGGCGCTCGACGCCGAACGTTATCTGGCCGCCAAAGGCTTGTAACATTGCCCGCCGCGATGCAACGGAAACGCAGCCTTGAAGAACTTCGCGGCAAAAAGTTACGTTAAGGAACTCGACAACAAAAAACATTTCATTTTCGTTGAAGAATTTGGTGCAGCCGTCCGATAGCAGGGCCAGCGCGCCGTTTGTGCGCAGGCGAATTCCTCTTCGACGGTTGGAACGTATTTCATGGCTGATTTTGGTCCTGACATTCTGGCTGACGTCGTCGCGACGTGCAACGAAGGCGCTGGCGAAGCGGCCGAAGCCTTCACCCGGGCGCTCGATGCAGAAGTCGAGATCAGCGTCGGCGAAACATGTGAATTCGAGGCCGTCGAGATTACCGGCGGCGGACTGTTGATCGCGTTGCATGTGGAAGACGTCGCGGCTGTGGTTGTCATTCCGGAGTCGACCGGGCTCTTGCCCTCTTGGTGCGCCACGCCCGACGCCACCGGCGAGAGCAAACTCACCACGCTGGCCCAAGAGTTGGGCATGATCCTGCTGCCCG
>QIKY01000047.1 GCA_003233175.1 Planctomycetaceae bacterium
TGCACGAATCAATTTCAGCCAACCTCAACCGCCAACCAGCCCCTTCGCTCCTGAAAAAGTAGCCCCAATTCCGTGAACGGTTACGAAAAAAACATGCTAAAGCATGAACTCCAACGGCGCGAAACATGCTAAAGCATGAACTCCAACGGCGCGGGGCGTGAAAAATATCGTCGGCTTAATTCGCGTTGACGGTCGTTTCTTCTTCGGCGACCACGCCGTTGGGCTGTAGGCGGCTGCGCACTTCCGCCCGCAGGCGAAAAACTCCGGGCCGCATCGCCCTGACCGTAATTTTAATCGCACGCAACGTTTCACCAGCGCGGAGCGTTTGCACCGCTTGGAAGGGGATTTCGACGCCATTGGGAGTGCGCGCTCGCACGGGTCCGCTGACGTTGTCAATTTGAAACGCCGTGGGCAACGTGATGGTGAGCGTCACATTTTCGTCGGCCGTATTTCTTTCGTTCTTAATGACCACCAAAAACGTGGTTTGCTCGCCCACCCGGATCGGATCAGCCTGTTCGGCCAGCGAGATGATCAACCCGTTTTTCGGCCGCGCGGGAATCGGCGCCGGCGCCGTTCGATTCCCGGCAGCGCCGGGCGATGTCGCGGCGTCGTTGGGCAGCGGCGCCGGTTCGTTGGGGCGAGAAATATGGACCGTCGCCTGCGCCGATTCCTCGATTTTGGCGCCGCTGCTCTGATCGGCGGCGGATACAGTCACTCGGTTGACCGCCGCTTCGCTCTCGCGTTGGCAGACGCAGTTGACTTTATAATACGCTGTTTTTCCGGGTTCGAGCCGGTTGAGGGACCAGGAGAGTTGGCCTTCCCCGCGAACAAAGCCGTCGGTGGCGGCATGGAACTGCAACGCGGCGTCGTATTGATCGACAATCGTGATATTGACCAGCGGCGTCTGCCCGGTATTGATGACTTCAATGACGAATTCCGCCATGTCGCCCACCTTCCGCTCCCGGAAATTCACGGCTTTCGTCACGCTCAGACTGGCCAGCGGCGGGGCGGCGACGGCATGTAACACGGCCGACGTTTCCGCCACGTGGCCATCGCGCGTTGAGGCCTGTAAATCGTGCCGCCAATCGCCCGGCGAGATCACCGTGAACTCCACATTGAATTTTTTGGTTTCGCCGGGCGCCAGGTCTCCCATCGAGCGTTCAATCGGGCTGGCGGAATTGGCGTGCCGCAAACCGGCGCCAAAGCGAGAGGTGATCAATATCTCTTCCAGCGGCAGCCGGCCCTGATTCGTGACTTCCACCTCGTATCGCACTTGTTGGCCGACCTCTCGCTGTTCGGGGCCGCTCATGCGAACGGAAATGCGCGGCGTGGAAATGCGCGTCGTCAGTTGATGATCGGCCTTCAGCCCGGCGGAGCTTTCGGCGTGAACATGTTGTTCGGCGTCGCCTTCCTGCTCAGCGCGGCAGCGGACTTGAAGAACACGCGTTTCGGACGGCGCCAAATCTCCCAGATTCCACTTGAGTTGAGGGCCATATTCCTCGGCCGCCGGCGTGCTCTCCAGGAACGAGACGCCCGCCGGTAAAATGTCGGTCACGACGACGCTGGGGGTGGGCAAATCGCCAGGATTCGAGATTTCTATTCGATAGTCGAGTGTGGCGTCGATGCCGGCCTGCGTCGGCCCCGTGATGCGAACGGTCAGCGCCGGCGCGCTCCAAGTGATGGTCGTGGCGCCTTCTCCGATTGGCAAACGGGCGGGGTCGGAGGAATGCTTCCCCGTGCGGATGATCTTCACGCGCACCTGCGTAGCGCCCGACACGGCGCCTTGCGGAAACAGTTGCGCTGCGGCGCGGCCTTGGCTGTCGGTCGCGACTTCCACGGCTTGGTCGCCTTGCTGGTTAAACGCCGCCGGCGCGCCGCCAGTGATTTCGTAGCGGACAATCCAATCGGGAATCGGGGTGGAATCGGTCTGGCGGCGCAAGGTGGTCACCAGCGTGTGGCTTTGGCCCGCATCGACGTTCGCCGGCGGGGGAAGAAACCATTGGGCGTCGACCCAATAAATCGAGGCGGTTTGTTGTCGTAGCGGCCAACCGGCAACATGGGGCGCCAAGGCGGTCACGTAACTGACGCCTTCGCTGCCCGAAGTGATGCTCACCCAGGAATGGCCTTTCCGCAGCCAGACGTCGTCCGACCGCTCCGGCGTGCCCCGCGTGAGCGTGCGCGCGGTGGCCGATGTCAGACCGATAGCGTAGTCGTTGGCGAACTTGCGGGGCGGTTTGTGCAGCAGGGTTCGCAGTCCGCGGGCGGCGTCTTGATCGACCTGCACGATATTGCCAACGCTGTTATTGGAGAGCATCCATTCCATTTTCTTGCCGCCGGCGGAGTAGCCATTCGAGGCGGCCAACCCCGCGGTCAGCACGACTTCACTCCCCACCGGCGCCACGATGCGCGAAGGCGTGAGCACGAGTTGTTCCGGTACGACCGACGCCACCGCAACGGGCGCAACAGGGCACGGTATTTCACCAGGACAAACCGGCCCGGCAGCCACGCTCGAACAGGCCGGCAACGGCGCCGGCGCTGGAAACGCCGGACCGCCTCGCGCCCCAAACGGCGAACCGACGACACCCGTCGTGGTCGCCGGCAAAAAAATACGCTCGCCCGACGGATCGATCGCCGGTAGGCTCCAGTTCGCACAGCCCGACGCCAGCAAACCGAACATTGCCAGCAGCAGTAACACGCCGTTCCGTTTCCATCGGGGAGCTTGCATGATCTTTTTGGGGAGGCAAATGATTACGTGGAGGTGCGCAATCGCACCCGCCTTTTTCAAGGCCACGCAAACGTAACACGCGAATGGCGACCATGTGGATTTTTTGCAACACCGAACGTGGTAAAAATCCAACAAGTGCGGCAGCCTTGACGATTGCAACGATTCGCCGGCCTAATGAAGGGAGAAACCGAGAGCTTCGAACGTTGCATTCCAGGTGGCCTGAACCCTTCTCGCCGTGTAGGATTGATTGGGTTGTCGCCAACCTTTCAAATCGGCGTTTGAACGCCGACCCCAAACGGTGGGGATCGTACTCCGGAGAACTGGGATGAATCTTGAGCGAACCTTGTCTGAATTGACATCGCTTCCGATCGCCGAACGTTTACGTGTGGTTGCATCGCTGTGGGATAGTATTGAAGCCGACGCTCCGGTTGCGCTTGCGCCGGAGCAACGAGCTGAACTCGAACGTCGCGTTCAAGCACACGAAAACAACCCTGGCGAGTTGCTCACGTGGAGTGAGGTGTTGGATCAACTTCCGAACCGCAAATGAGCCACGCCCTTCGCTTTCGCCCGGAAGTTGTCGCCGACCTGGAACAGGCTTCACGCTGGTGCGACGAGCGAACAGCCGGACTCGGAGTTGAATTTTTGCAGGAGAGCCGAGCAGCGTTTGATCGAATCTCACAGCAGCCTGAGCAGATGGCAGCGGATGAAGCCGAGATTCGCTTTCTCCGTCTCCGTCGATTCCCGTACGTCGTCCACTACCGAATTGAGGGAAAGGTGGTTGTGGTCTTTGCTATCATGTTCGGCGGTCGCGACCCGTCAACTTGGCAAGACCGAATGTAAACAAACAGCGGATCAAACCCAACGCTCCCACCAGTACGATAGCCTTCCAAGGCCGTCGATTTGCAGAGGTTCGAGGCGCCCGACGGCCTTGGAAGGCCATCGTACCCTTTCGTTTCAAAACACGTTCCTAGAAAGCTTGCTGGAACTTGGCTGATCTTCTCCGACAGGAAATTGCCGCGGAGGCCCACACTTTGGTGGTCAAGGTCGGTACGCGCGTGTTGACCGGCCCCGATGGCGCCCTGGACCAACGTCGCATCGAACATCTGGCTGCCGAACTTAACGGGGTGGTTGAGTCGGGGCGGCGCGTGGTGTTGGTCAGTTCGGGCGCTGTGGGTGCGGGAATGAGCCAGCTTGGTCTGGCGAAGCGTCCGACGAATCTGGCCAAATTGCAGGCCGTGGCGGCGGTCGGCCAAGCCCGCCTGATTCAAAGGTACGATCGGGAATTCACTCGGCATGGCCGCCACGCCGCGCAAATTCTGCTCACCGCCGGCGACCTGCACGACCGCGCCAGTTACCTGAATGTGCGCAACACTATTCATTCGTTGCTGGAGTACGGCGCCGTGCCCGTGATCAACGAAAATGACACCGTCGCGGTGGATGAATTGATGACCACCTTCGGCGACAACGACCATCTGGCCGCGCTCGTGACCAACCTGATTCGGGCGCCGCTGCTGGTCATTCTCTCCGATGTGAACGGCCTCTACGATGGCGACCCCCACGCCGCCGGCTCGCGCGTCATTAGCACGGTCAAGGCGATCGACGCCCAACTCCAATCGCTGGTGTTCGATCAAACCGCGGGCGTCGGCAAGGGCGGCATGGCCAGCAAGCTCAAGGCCGCGAAAATCGTGGTGTCGTCGGGCGAATCGGTGATCATCGCCCCTGGCCGGCGGGATGGCGTGCTGGCCGGCATTCTGGCTGGTGAAGAGATCGGCACGTTAATTCTGCCGACCGGTAAAACGGCCAGTCCTCGAAAACGCTGGCTGCGGTTTTCGGTCCAGCCGCAAGGCCGACTGATTCTAGACGCCGGCGCCCGGCGGGCGATTGAACAACGTGGATGCAGCCTGCTGGCCATTGGCGTTCTCGATAGCAAGGGCGAATTCAGCAAGGGCGATCTTGTTTCGCTGGTCGACGCCGGCGGCGACGAATTCGCGCGCGGTTTGACCAATTTCACCGCCCAGGAAATTCGCCGCATCAAAGGCCTGAAAACGGCCGATATCGCCGCCGCCCTGGGCCACTTACCCTACGACGAAGTGATCCACCGCGACAATCTCGCCGTGATTCCGTAGGGCGGCGGGGCCGCCAAGCCTCCAGCTTGGTGACTTTTCCATCACACCATTGCATAAAATACATCTTGGAAAGGCGCTTACGCCTTGGCGCTCGCACGGGGGCCGGCCGATTTGATGGCCTCGCTGGCCACGTCGGCGTATTCCGCGAAGTTTTCGTGAAACAGGCGGGCCAGATTCGCGGCGGCCGCATCGTAGGCGTCGCCATCGGACCAGGAAACGCGGGGCGATAGTATGTCCGCCGGAACACCGGGGCACTCCAGGGGAATCTGCAAACCAAACACGGGGTCGGCCTGCGTGGGCGCCTTGTCGAGCGCGCCGCTATGAATGGCGTCGATGATGGCGCGGGTGTGCTTCAGCGAAATCCTTTCGCTATCGCCGTAACCTCCGCCCGACCAACCGGTGTTCACCAGCCAGGCATGTGAGCCGTGCTTTTGCATTTTCTCGGACAACATTTCCGCGTACTTGGTCGGATGCCACACCAGAAACGCCGCGCCGAAACAGGCGGAGAACGTGGCCTGAGGCTCGGTCACGCCCATTTCCGTACCGGCCACCTTGGCGGTGTAGCCGCTGATGAAGTGATACATCGCCTGCTCGGGCGACAAACGCGAAACCGGCGGCAACACGCCGAAGGCGTCGCAGGTGAGCAGAATAATATTTTGGGGATGCCCGCCCGTGCAGGGCAGTTTGGCGTTGTCGATGAATTCAATCGGGTACGAAGCCCGGGTGTTTTCGGTGAGCGAGCTGTCGTCATAATCGACGTCGCGGGTTTGCTCGTCCATGACGACATTTTCCAGCACGGCGCCGAAACGAACGGCGGAATAAATTTCCGGCTCTTTCTCGGCTGAAAGGTGAATGCACTTGGCGTAACACCCGCCCTCGATATTGAACACGCCTTCATCGCTCCAGCAGTGTTCGTCGTCGCCGATCAAATGGCGGCGAGGGTCGGCTGAAAGCGTCGTTTTTCCGGTGCCGGAAAGTCCAAAGAAGAGCGAGACATCGCCCGCCTGGTCGGCGCTGCCGGGATTGGCGTCTCCCTGGTTGGCCGAACAATGCATGGAAAGGATGCCGCTGTTCGGCATCAGATAATGCATGATCGTGAAGACGCCCTTTTTCATTTCACCGGCGTATTGAGTGCCGAGAATGACAAATTCGCCTTGGGCGAAGTCCAGGCTGACCGACGTTTCGGAGCTAACACCCTCGACCGCAGGATCGGCCGGGCAATCGCCGGCGTTAAAAATGACGTATTCCGGTTCACCGAAATCCCGCAACTCCTCGGCCGTCGGGCGGATCAACATGTTGTGCATGAACAACGCATGATAAGGACGCGAACAGATCACGCGAACCTTAATTCTGCGTTGAGGATCCCAACCGGCGAAGGCGTCGACGACATACAGTTTCGCGGCGGAGTTCAGGTGCTCGACAGCGCGGCGACGATTTTCGTTAAAAGAATCTTGGGGAAGCTTGATGTTGATGTCGCCCCACCAGATGTTGTCGGTGCTGGAGGGTTCGTCGACAATGCGTTTGTCTTTTGGGCTGCGGCCCGTTTTTTCTCCTGAATGGGTGGCCAACGCCCCGGAAGATGCGATCACCGCGTCGCCGCTCTGAATTGCGTCTTCATACATTTTTGCCGGAGCACGGTTTCGGGCGACATCCGCCATGTGAATCCCATACTGCGACAAATCAAACTTCCCAGCCATTGAATCAAGCTCCGCTCAAGCAAACAGTTTACTGTGTCCAGCCCGATTGCTGAACGCGTCGTTTGCCGTGCGCGTTTCGCAAGGGCACATAATGTTTCCGCCGCGCTCTGGGGTGCGGGGTGAAACTTCCCGCGCGCAAGCGTAATCGAATCGAACGAATCGGACAACCGGCGCGCCGGTTCTTTTTATTGATTAAGGCAAACAGTATCGCGACGGAGGCGTCGTCATTCACTGGGGAAATTTTTCAGCGGCGCCCAACAGCCGGCGGCGACGCGTTTGATGATGGCTCGCAAACAGCCCTGCTGATCGAACGCCGCCGCTTCGCTACCTGTTTCCGCAAGCGGCTCCTGGCCTTCGTCGGCCGATTCCGCCACCTCGATTCTCCGCCCTTTTTCCAAGCCGGATAATTGCGACGGTTCGAGCACCATTCGAGGCAGCGCCGCCACGGCGCCGGCGGCGGGCGCCAATTGGCTGGGCAGGGCTTCGGCGCGGATGGCATCCAGTTCCAAGGCGTTTTCCAGAACAAAAGGGCCGATGGCGGTGCGTTGCAAGGCCGACATCACGGCGGAAGAGTTGACACGAGAGGCGATATCGCGGCCCAGCGAACGAATGTAAACGCCCGAACCACATTCGATATCCAGCCACAAACGAGGGTATTCGTACGCCACGATCTTGAGCGAATAAACATCGATAGGCCGCGGCTGCAAGACGACCTCTTCCCCCGCTCGGGCCAGCGCGTAAGCCCGCTTGCCGCCCACTTTGAGCGCCGAATAAACGGGCGGCAGTTGTTCAATACGGCCTACGAATTGCGGCAGCGACGCGGCAATCGCCTCGCAGGAAGGCGCCGCGCCCGGCTGGGGCAAAACGTTCCCCTCGATATCTTCGGTGTCGCTGCTGAGGCCGAAAGTGAATTCGGCGCTGTAGCTCTTGGGCAACCGCTGCACATATTCAACCAAACGCGTGGCCGCGCCCACGCAGACCACCAACACGCCGGTCGCGAGCGGGTCTAACGTACCGGCATGGCCCACCTTGGCCGGCTTCGCCAGACGTTGCACACGATTCACCACATCGCGCGAGGTCAAACCGGGAGGTTTATTGACGTTAAGTATTCCAAACATTTGATTGCCGTGGTCCGCTGATGGCCGTGGTCCGCTGAGGCCGTGGTCCGCTGATGGCTCCGATGATGTAAAATTGAAAGTTACCAGAGAAGCCCGGCTTTTTGAAAAAGCCGGGCTTCTGAACCGGTAAGAACCGGTAAGTAGTTTTCCGCGTTTCCTCAGCGAAGTATTGTAGCGAAGAAATAGCCCATCCCATGAACCCCACTTCAAAATTTCCCGCCACGCGAATGCGGCGTTTGCGTTATCATCCTGGCGTGCGCCGGCTGGTTCAAGAGTATCGCCTTGACCCGGCGAACCTGATTCTTCCGCTGTTCGCCGTCACGGGCGCGTCACGGGCGAAAATGTGCGTTCGCCCATCGGTTCGATGCCGGGCCAGTTCCAACTGTCGGTCGATACGCTTTGCCAAGAGGCGGAGAAGTTGCAGGCCTTGGGCATTGGCGGTGTGATGCTCTTCGGACTGCCCGCTGAAAAAGACGACACCGGCAGCGATTCCTACCAACAGCAGGGCATCATCCAGCAGGCGGTTCGCGCTGTGCGCCGCGCCGCGCCGGAGTTGTTGGTCACGACCGACGTCTGCTTTTGTGAATACACCAGTCATGGCCATTGCGGCGTGGTCAATGAAAAAACAGGGCGGCAGGATGTCGACAACGACGCCACGCTCGAACTGCTCGGCAAACAGGCGGTCAGCCACGCGCAGGCCGGTTCCGAATTGATTGCTCCCAGTGGCATGATCGACGGTATGGTCGGCGCCATTCGCACATCGCTCGACGCCGCCGGGTTCTCGCACTTGCCGATCATGAGTTACGCGGCGAAGTACGCCAGCGCTTTTTATGGACCGTTTCGTGACGCCGTCGAGAGTGCTCCGCAGTTTGGCGACCGCCGCGCCTACCAGATGGACCCCGCCGCCGGCGCGGCGCAGGCGCTGCGCGAAGTGGAGTTGGATATAGCCGAAGGCGCCGACATCGTGATGGTCAAACCGGCGCTGGCGTATCTGGACATCATCCGCCGCGTGGCGGAGCGTTTTCCCGAAACGCCGCTGGCCGCCTACAACGTTTCCGGCGAGTACAGTATGGTCAAGGCGGCGGCGGCTCACGGTTGGGTGGATGAACAAGCGATTGTGTTGGAATCTTTGTTGTCCATTCGGCGGGCCGGCGCAACGATCATTCTCACCTACTGGGCGGCCGACGTCGCCCGTTGGCTGGCCTGAAATACTTCACGCGGCGGCAATGGCTCGTTTAACGGCAAGCCGAAGGCGACTGCGTTTTGAGGCAGCACGTACAGGCCAGACGGAAAAACACAGCCGCCTTCGGCTTGCCGTTAAACGAAAAATGCGCCACTTTAAACCGTGAGTAGTATGGTAGACCTGCCGCTCGCAAACACACTGAAAATAACGATTAACCCGAGGAACACCATGCATCGAGAAAAAAACCACGCGGCGGTTGTTCGCGCCAAGCAGTTGATGCCCGGCGGGGTGAATAGCGCGGCCCGTGCGTTTGGAGCGGTGGGTGGCGAGCCGATCGTGATTGATCGGGCGGATGGCGCGTATCTGTTCGATCTCGACGGCAATCAGTACCTCGACTACATCGGCTCTTGGGGGCCGATGATTCTCGGCCACCGGCATCCTCGCGTGGTGGCGGCTTTAACGGCGGCCATTGAACGCGGCACGAGCTATGGCGCGCCGACGTTAGCCGAAAACGAACTGGCGGAACTGCTGATCGACGCGGTGGCGTCGGTGGAGAAAGTCCGACTGGTCAATTCCGGCTCCGAAGCCACGATGACGGCCATCCGGCTGGCGCGGGGCTACACCGGCCGTGATTTGATCGTCAAATTCGCGGGCAATTATCATGGCCATGTCGATAGCCTGTTGGTGGCGGCGGGCAGCGCCGCGGCCACGCTCGGCGCGCCCGATTCGCAAGGCGTCACCACCGGTGCGGCGAAAGACACCTTGATTGCGAGTTACAACAACGTCGACTCGATATCGGCCATCTTCGCCGAGCATGCAGAACGTATTGCGGCGGTGATTTTCGAGCCGGTCGTGGGCAACATGGGCTGTGTGATTCCGCAACACGACTTCCTCGCCGCGCTCCGCGGCCTCACCCGGCAACACGGCGCCCTGCTGATCTGCGACGAAGTCATGACCGGTTTCCGCGTGGCGTACGGCGGCGCGCAATCGCTCTGGCCGATCGACCCCGACCTCACCACGCTGGGAAAAATCGCCGGCGGCGGAATGCCCCTGGCGGCTTTGGGAGGACGCGGCGAAATCATGGACCACATCCTCCCGGCGGGCAAGGTTTTTCAGGCGGGCACGCTCAGCGGAAACCCCATCGCGACAGCGGCGGGCATCGCCACGCTCCGGGAACTGCAAGAGCATCCTCCTTATGAGCGATTGGAACAACTCGCCGCGCAGTTGGCGGCGGGTTTACAAGAGGCGGCTACTGAAGCCGGCTTGCCGCACACCTTGGCCCGGGTGGGCAGCATGATGACCTTATTCTTCCACGACCAGCCAGTAACCAATTGGGATGTCGCCGCTCAGTGCGACACCCAACGATACGCCCAGTATTTTTGGGGCATGATGGACCGCAACGTGTATCTGCCTTGCAGCCAGTACGAAGCGTTGTTTGTTTCGGCCGCGCACACCGAAGACGACATCGCCCGCACCGTGGCCGCCGCCAAACAAACTTGCCAACGACTCGCCCAGACGTAACAACCGTCTATAGCGAACGGGCCACGTCGGTTCGGTAGGCGGAAAACGCCGGCAGTAGGCCGACCACCACCGCCAACAGCATGAGCGCGGGAATCAGCAGCAGTTCCGCAGCGGTGAAGTCGAAAAACCGGATCAGCACGCCGGTCTGCTGTTCGATCGTGGGGCCCGCCAGGGCGATAATGCCGTGCCCCGCCAGCCAGCCCAGTCCGCCGCCGCCGAGCGCCAAAATGGCGGCTTCGGCCAACACGATCGACATGA
>QIKY01000439.1 GCA_003233175.1 Planctomycetaceae bacterium
GCGGCTTGCAGTTGCTCTCGCTCAGACCGATTTCGCGCGAGATGATCGAGCGTGAGCAACTTCCCGGCGTGGAGTCCTGGTGCGGACGCCGAATTCCGCCCCCATGGCATGCCGACTTCAATCGTTTCTTCATCGGCCGCTCCGACGTGGTCGGGCAGTAGGATATCGCCGCGTCGGACCGTCTCGACCAGCGCCGCGGCGAACCCCGCCGAGACAATCCAATTCGGTTGAAAGGCGCCAATCACTTCGTTGGCGGCGGCGGCCGCGTTTTGCATGCCGACGCCCGACTGAAAAACTCCCACCCGCCGACCAGCCCACGCGCCCACCACGCCCGTGCAATGTTCGCCCCGACACGCCAACGCCCCGTCGAGCATATCGAGCGAACCGCCCGCTTCAACGCCCTCCGCGAATAGCAGAACAACATCAATTTCGGCAATGTCTATTTCTGGGGCGTCGATTTCGCCGCCGTTCGGCTGTTCGGCGGCATCGTCAACTTTACCTTGCGGCAGACGCCCCTGTTGCGCACTTCCAGACGGCGCTGCTTCGGACGGCGCCGCGAACCCTTTTTCCGTAAACGTGCGCAAACCCTGTTGGGCCGCGTTTTGCATCAAATGAGAAACCAACCAGCGAAGAAGCATCGGAGGAGCCGCCCTAAAAAATCGATCAGCATCGGTCGGGAAAAAAACATGACGGACGCTACGGAAAAACATCACGCGCGCTTGTTCGCGATTCAGTAGGCAATGGTTACACCACGGCTCGGGAAACGCTCTCAGGAAGACAGTCAGACGTCGATGTCTTTGCCTGTCTGTCGGATCTCGTCAATAAGCTTGGGAACCTCTGCCGTGGAGAACAACTTCACATGGCTCTCATCGAAGATCCTGCGAACGAGAGCTGGAGAAACTTTGTCTTCCGGGCGAAACTGACCAACAACAATCAGTTGTAGCTTCCCAAAATCTTTGTCGGGATGTTCATAAAGGGATCGACCTTCAACAGCATACTTGAATGCTGTACGGAGTGATTGTTTCGGATCGGCCGCGCCAAACCGTACCGGGTTGATCAGGTTAAAACGCCCATTTTGGAACCCAAAAGGTATCTCAACTTCCTCCGCCAGGACCGGAACTTCTACCTTCACATCGGAAATAATCTTCTTATCAAGCCCCGCCGCCGAGAACTTATCAGCGAGGATTTTCTTGAGATTCATCTGCGGTTCGCTTTTTGCCGCCTGCCCGATCAACTGTTCATATAAGTCTTTCAGGTCATCTTCCGGCGTGCTCACCTTCATCGGTTTTGGTGGGGTGATCTGAATTACGTTTGCACGCGTGGCGATAAACTGTTGCAGGTCGTCAATGCTCCGCATGACCGGCCCCTCTTTTTCCAGGCGATCCTGCAGAGCCTTTTTGACGGCGTGGATCCGTTTCCAGTCCTGGCCTTCCGAGCCGAAGAATTTTTTGATTCGGCTGTTATTGCCGGACATGCGAGCTTGGAGGAATCCGCTCTCCGGGCAGAAGAGCAGGACGCCGATATTAGCTGCTTCAAAACGGCCGCGATCGGGGCAGTACTGAACGACGCTGTAATAACCTTTTTGTGGATTCATTTCTCGATATCCCCTTCTTCGTCTTTGGGAAAGAGTTCGCCCTGCGGGCAGAGCTGCTCCTCTATCGTCTCCGCCACAAAGGCCGCCCGTCCGATGACGAGATTAACCAGGGCGTCCGACGCCTGTTGAGTCACTTCCCATTCGTTGGGAATTTGCCGAAGCATTTCGCTGACCATTTCCCGCGATATATTTTTCAGGTCGGCCGCAGCCTTAATTACGATGTCTTGTCTCAGAAAGTCTCGGAATTCCGGGAACAGGCCGAACACGCGGCTGTCTTTCATTATATCGACCTGGGCCAGCTTTTTCGTCCACTCGCGTCCACAAGTAAAGCAGTGCGTGTGATCCATTGCCTTGAGCAGGAATTGCCCGGCCGGAGCTTTGTCGCTCAAAAACACGTTATCGCGGTTGATTCGAGGTTTTCCGAGCAGGTTTTCCTTTGGCAAGGAATATCGGTCACAGTTCAAAACCCAAGTGTCGAACACGACGAGTCGGGAAATGCCTTCGGAATTGACGAGCATTTTGAGTTCACGATCACCACCGCCCCAAGTGGCTCCCGATTCAGCCTTTACAATAAACGCTGGACCGGGCGAGGCCAGACCGGTCTGTTTTTGTTCTTTGTCAAGAAACGGAATTTCGTCGATTTCGTCCACGACGATGATCGCCCACTCAAACGTTGACAGCCCAAACCATGACGCGAGTTGGGTGGCGACGACCTCTGACGCCAACGTATGTGGACCTTCAGGGCCGCCCATCGCTTTCAGGTAGCCCCGACCGGCATCGGTTTCAACAAAGAGCCGTCCTGGCGCTGGTGGGGAAGCCCTCGATAAACCTGCGAATTGTCTGGGGGCGCCACTTTCCCATGCTAACACCCAGGCTCCCCCGTCTGCATTTGTTTCAATCCGAAGATGCAACTCACAAAGCGTGGAAAAACCGCCTCCCGATTCAGAAGCCCGGCTTTTTCAAAAAGCCGGGCTTCTCGAACGCTATTTCGGGAACTAATTGTTCCGCCTTTCCCTAGCCGCTCGTCCCGCTTTCACAACGCCGCCCTGCATGACGGCGATGAAATCCGAGCGGTTTTGCAGTAGACGAATATTGTTCGCCACATCGCCCTGAACCACAAGTACGTCGGCCAGCTTGCCAACTTCGAGCGAGCCGAATTCGTCGTCGCGGCCCATGATTTGAGCGCCGGTGAGCGTGGCGCATTTGATGGTTTCCAGCGGACTGAAGCCGACATACTCCACAAAAAACGAGAGCTCCCTGGCGTAGTCGCCGTGAGGATTCCAAGCGAAGCCGTAGTCGCCGCCCATGCCAATGCGGCCGCCGGCCTTGAGAATTCGGCGGGCGCTTTCGGCGCCGCCTTCCAATGTTTCCTGGTGGGCGTCGATCACTTTTTGAGGCAGCCCGAATTCCGGTCCTCGATCGACGCTCGCTTTTTCAAAGTACAAGGCGGGCGTTACGGGAATGTCGCGTTCGAGCAGCATGTCGAGTGCTTCGTCGTCGATGAAAGTGCCGTGTTCGATGGCGTCGTACCCGGCCCGCAAGGCATTTTTGATGCCTTCGGTGGCGCGGCAATGACCGGTCACCTTGAGATGGTGGTTGTGCGCCGTCGCGACCACGGCGTGCATTTCCTCGAAGGTCATGCAGAGCGTGTGATGGTCGTTCACGTCGGGAGAGGCGGCGTCGCCGGTGGGATAGGTTTTCACCCATTCGACGCCGTCCTTGACCAACGTTCGCACCGCCGCGCGGGCTTCATCAGCGCCGTTGATCAGCAGCACCAAGCCCTCCATGCCGATTTTTCGGAAATCGGGGTTCCAGTCCATCAAGCCGCCCACGCCGCAAATTTCGCGTCCGCTGGAAGCCAGACGCGGCCCCGCGGTTACGTCTTCCTCGATCGCTTTTTTTAACCAAACATCGATATTGAACAGGCTCCCGCCGCTACGCGCCGCCGTGTAGCCACACGCTAGCGCCAACGCCGCATTGGCCGACGCCAAGAGCGTCACATACTCCACCGGGTATTTGGTGTCTAGATCTTGTAGCTCGGCTACATTGAAATAGGTGGGGTGGAAATGTGCTTCCACCAAGCCTGGCATGATCGTACCGCCGCGCGCGTCGAGCATGATTGCGTCCGGCGCTGCGGGGCAGGCATTTTCAGGGCCGACATACGCCAAGCGGCCATCGCGCACCAAGACGGCGCCGTTCTCCACCGGCTCGCCGCCAAGACCGTCGATGATCTGACCATTGCGGATACACGTTTCACCTTCAGCTAATTTCATCAGCAGACCTTTCGTTCAGAAGCCCGGCTTTTTCAAAAAGCCGGGCTTCTCAGGCGCCAAGGCGGCGCAGGATTTTAAATCGATTCCAGAAACGCGAAAATCGCGGCCAACGTTTTTTCGGGCGCCTGCCAATGGATCAGGTGGCCCGTGAGCGGAAACCGCACGCGGTCGCAATCGGTGATCAGCGATTCCACTTCATCGGCTTCTGAATCGCACAACATGCCGCCGGTGGAAAAGTCGGCTTGCATCAGTAGCGTCGGCTGGCTGACGCGCCGCAACGTGGCGTCGCGGCGGTAACCTTGCAGCCACCCTCCGGAAATGATCGGTTCGAGCACGCCTGGGTCGACGCGGCTCAAACAGTTGGCCATGAAACGCAAGGCGGCCGCATCTCGCACGTCGCCCAACCGGGTGCGAATTTCCGTGCCGGGAGTGATGAGTTGTAAATCGGCGAGTTGGCTACAAAGCTGCTGGGGATCTTGCGTATGGGCTAGGCAATCTCGCACGCCGCAAAAGAGGCTGTGAAAAACGGTCTCACGAATTTTCTCTCCCATGGTGTCGAAGGGCGGATCTTCCAGAACCAGCGCCCGCACTCGTTGGGGGGATTCTGCGGCAACCGCGGCGGCCACCATGGCGCCCAACGAATGACCGTACAATACGACTGGTTCGTCGAATGCCTGCTCGACGAAGGCCAGAATGTCACGAGCGTAGTCGACCACCCGGTAGCCATCGGGGGCGGGGTCAGATTCCCCATGCCCGCGGAAATCGATCGCGCACACCCGCCAGCGAAACGCCAAGGCCGGAAAGAGCAAGGCGAAATCGGTGTGCCTGCGCAATACTCCGTGCAGCAATACCAGCGGCGGGCCCTCGCCGGCGCTCTCGGCATAACACATCGACTGGCCAGTCAGCCGGAACACCTGGGAGTGCAGCATCGTATTCTCGGTATGTTTGAATGTTGGTTGGCGCCCATTGCAGGCGTCCCGCAAAATAGGCCGCTGGGGCGGACAAGTCAAACCACCAAGGTAAAGATTGCTATTGTAAAGATCGACGCAGCTCGCGGTTTGTGTGTTCAGGCGTACACGGCGGCGAGGGAGTGTCGAGATCGGCTGGAGTTGGTTTGTTACAAATGTTTTCTGACGACGACGGGCTTTGTTGCGAGACTGTCTTGGTGATGACCGCGCAGTCCTCTTATCCGTCACTAGGTTGCGAACTTCACAGGCAGGACGCTTGCCAGCGACCCGCGGAGTTTTCTTCGGTCGACTGAGGTGGCGCCGCTTTCACGGACAGGTGAGTCTCTTAAACTGGAGATCCAGCAAGGTGAACTTCCCCAGTATTAGTTGGCGCGGGGTTAAAGTGGATTGGATTAGCGAGTTTGTTTGGGGTTGGCGGAGCGGCCAGCCCCAACCGATGATCGACTTCTCGCAGAAGAACCGCGCCGGCATGCGAAGTGATCTTTTGATCGAACGCTCGAACTTTGATCGACCGATTGAATGCTGGTTCAAAAAGAGTATCTTGAGCTGCACCCATTGCGCGATCCTTCCGGGTGAATGGTTAACACATCTAACCCTACAAAACGCTAGAGATCACGCTATGGGCCTCTTCCTCTCAACGAAACTGGTGAATAATTCGGGTTGAAAGCAGCACCGCCGACATCCGCATCGTGATGAGCAGCCTCATGCTCCGCCGACTGACCAAGCCCCCGAAGCCTCACTACGAAAACGAGAAACTACTTTCGCACGTTGCGTAGATATCCAGATGTCTCCTAAGAGACCTCCTAACATAACCCCTGTTTGGCGTTTCAAACACGGAGTTTGATACTGACCTACCAAGTTGTATTAGAAGGTATAAGGGGTGGAACGCTTGATTGCCGCAACAAGTTTTTTCTCCGAGGTGACGCATCGTGCAATATCGCATTGAGAGCATCGATTTTTTTGTCCGCGAAACCAAGCCGGCGCGGTTCCCTTCCGCCTTGGGGAAGCAAGGCCGCGGGGCCACGGCGCAGCGCGTGACCAGTCCGTTGTGCCATGTGAGGATGATGCTTCGCGACGCTTCGGGCAAGGTTTCGTTTGGCTGCGCGGCCGACCGCCTTTCGGTGCGCTGGCTCGACAAACGGCCCGGTCGGAGTAAGACGCTCAAACTGCGGGAGCTGACATCGCTCATTCGACAGGCTCGCGAGTTTTACCTGGCGAAACCCGGCTTCGATTCTCCTTTTGCACAATGGTTGGCGCGTCATAAGGAAGTGGTCGCGGCGGGGCGGGCGGCGCGACAGGAAGATCTTACCTCGACCTTTGCTTCGGCGCTGTTGGAGCGCGCGCTGCTCGATGGCGTGAGCCGTCTTGCCGAGAAGCCGCTGTTTGAGATGGTCCGCGACGACCGCTTGGGAATCGAAGCCGAGCAAGTGCATCCTGAATTGAAAGGAGTGAACTGGTCGGAAGTTTTGCCGGCGCGTCCGCTGCGAGAAATTTTCGTGCGGCATACGGTCGGTCTGTACGACCCGCTCAGCGAGGAAGATTGGCCCGCTTCGCGGCGGCTGAACGATGGCCTGCCGGAAACGTTGGCCGATTGTATTTCTTTTTATGGCTTGCGGCATTTTAAGCTCAAAATATCGGGCGATGCACAAAAAGACTTGCGCCGTTTGGCCCGCATTTGGGATCTGCTCCCACACCAGCGCCAGCCGGTCATCACGCTCGACGCCAACGAAGCCTTCGACGACTTGGAGCAATTCGCCCAGTTTGTCAAACGTCTGGAGAAGGAGCAGTTGGGGCTCTTCCAGCATGTTTTGTTTATCGAACAGCCGTTGCCGCGCCGGTTGTCGCATGCGCCGCGGGCCGAACGTTGGATCCGACAAATTAGCAGAGCGAAGCCGGTCATCATTGATGAATCGGACGGCGCCCTCACCGCTTGCCGGCAGGCGTTGGCCTTGGGTTACGCTGGAACGTCGCACAAGAACTGCAAAGGGGTGTTTAAGTCGCTCATGAACCGCGCGTTGCTGCTGCGGCGCGCGGAAGCCGGCAAGGAAACGGTGCATAGCGCCGAAGATTTGCAAAACCTTCCCGTCGCGCCACTGCAACAAGATTTGGCCGTCGTGGGCATGTTGGGAATCACGCATTGCGAAAGAAACGGCCACCACTACAACTTCGGCCTCTCGATGCTCTCCGAGCAAGACAAGGCTTCGGTCGCCCGCCGCCATACCGATCTTTACGAACAACGCGGCGGCGAATGGTTCCTCAAAATTCGCAACGGCGTCATGCAGTGCGGAAGCCTGCAATGCCCCGGCTTGGGCGTGTTCGACGAACCCGATTGGGCCTCCATGCCGAGCATGGCCCAATGGTCGAAACAACGTGGGATTCTTCCGGGTTGAAAGCAAACGCCGGTTTGTCATCGGTCTGAAAACAAATGACCGACACACGGAAAAAACCACCGCGCGCGCCATTTTGCGATTCCGCGGCTAATTTTTTGTCGCTCGCCCGCGTTTTGTGAACACTCCCCATTTGCTCACACCGGTCTTTAAAACCGGTGATCACGCCGAACGGAAGGCGCCCGGCCATTTCCTAAACCGAATGCGTTGGGTAAGATCGGCTACCATCTGGTTGCGTGGGTGTTCGTCATGCAAAAATGCGATGTTGATCGAGTTTTCGCGCCAACCAGGGTCGGCAATCAATGTGGGATATTCCTCAAACGATTCGGGATAATAGACGCCGTTCAGCTTCACAAAAAAACAGTCCTCCATGCCCGGATTAAATTCCACTATGAGAATAGAATCTATAAAACTACAAAACTTTCGGGCGTTCAAAGATGTCGAAATGCGCGACATTCCTCAATTCTGTGTCGTTGTCGGGGCGAACGGAACTGGCAAATCGACCCTGTTTGACGTTTTTGGATTTTTGAAGGATTGCTTAACATTCAATGTGTCAAAAGCGCTTCAAAGCCGAGGTGGATTCAACGAAGTGATATCGAGGGAGTCCGAAAATCGCACGATATCAATTGAGCTTAACTGGACAGCGCCAGGTTTGGTGGTTTGAGTTTATCATATCGGGTTTTTTGGCGGGATGGATTTTATTTTCTCGGGGTCAATGCCCAGT
>QIKY01000296.1 GCA_003233175.1 Planctomycetaceae bacterium
GACCAATACGAATTGCTCGATTTCGGCCAAGGCCGCAAACTGGAAAGCTGGCGAGGCTTCATTCTCGATCGTCCGGCGCCCGCTGCGCAAGGCAAGCCCGCGCGGCCGGAACTCTGGAAGCAAGCCGAGGCAAAATTCATCCGTTCCGGAAGATCGGCAGGAAAATGGAAATGCCGCAAGCCGTGGCCAAACCCCTGGCAAGTTGACTTAGGCGAATTTCAACTCGAATTGCAGCCCACCGATTTCGGGCACGTGGGCGTTTTTCCCGAACATGCGGAAACTTGGCGTTGGATCGCCCGGCAAGTGCGGCGAGCGCCGCGGCCGCCCAAGGTTTTGCATCTGTTCGCCCACACCGGAGGGGCCACGCTCGCGGCCGCGGCGGCGGGCGCGGAAGTCACGCATGTCGATTCCGCACGCAATGTGGTCAACTGGGCGCGGCGCAACGCCGAACTCTCCGGCCTAGCCAACGCTCCCATTCGCTGGATCGTCGAAGACGCCGCCAAATTCGTGAACCGCGAACTGAAACGCGGCAACCATTATCAGGCCGTCATTCTCGATCCCCCCAGTTATGGACACGGCCCGCGCGGCGAAGCCTGGAAACTCGAACGGAGTTTGCGACCGGTGCTGGAAGCCTGCGCGGAACTCACCGCCGGTGACCGCCTCTTTTTCCTCTTGACGTGCCACACCACGGGATTCGGCCCCGCCGAACTAGAAGCGTTTCTCGCCGACTGCGTGTTTGGCGTTTGCAGCGCCGGCGCTCGGGCCGCGAAAGTCGTGCTCCAAACCACTGACGGCCGCCAGATGCCGTCCGGCGCGGCCGCCCGCTGGCCCGGTTAGAAAATATGGCCCAGATCAGAAGCCCGGCTTTTTCAAAAAGCCGGGCTTCTCCTAGTGCCACGGTTACCTTATTTCCTCGCGGTTCCTAAATCGATTGCAAATGTTGCGACCGGGTGTTGAGTTGCCCCGACATCATCAGATACCCGGCGCCCCACATGACGCTTACCAGGGGAACGGCAAAAAGAGCCCCCACGCACATGGCAAGAAGTCCGACGATCACGATGCCTATACCCGCCAGCCAAATTACGAACGTTGTGGCCAAGTTCGCTTTGCCGATTGCGGCGGCTACGCTGAACGATTCAATCGCCTTGGTCTTCCCGTCGACAATTAACCAGTAGAACGGCCAGAAAATAAGCGCCAGGATAATCCCCGGGATGACACAGGCAAGCAGGGCGGGAATCATCGCGATACCGGCCAGGATACTCGCCCCCAGAACTCTCAAATACAACGATCCGCCGCCGAACAGTTCACCGAACGCGGCCGGTTGCCCGCGCAGCAGCTTGAGGATGATCTGGGCTTGGCCAATTCCCAGAAAAATCTGAACCAAAGTGCCGCTGAAGTTAAGCAACGAGCCGACGACTATCGCAATTTCCTCCTCGCCCTGCTGCTGAAACACAGCTTGGACTATGCCCTGCACGATGGAAAAACCCATGTTAATCACCATCATGGTAAGGAAGACGCCAACCAGAATCCCCAGGTTTGTTTTCCAAACTTCCCACGCGTAGGCGAAAATCTCGCCGAATTCGACGGGCGTCGCCACGATCTCTCCAGAAACCGCGGGCCCGGCGCCGGCGGGTCCGAAACCGGCGGCGCTGGGAGATTGATAGGGGTTCGCCGGGTCGGCGCCTTCAGGCTTTGGCGGCGGTTTCGGCGGCGGGGCGTCGTCCGAAAATGGGTTGGGACCCTGGCCGGGCGGCGTGCCAAACGGGTTTTCCTGTTCACCGGAATCCGCATGGGGCACGTTGACGATCTCGCCACATTCAGGGCACTTTGCCTTGACGCCAGCAGACGCATCGGGAACGCGAAGCATTTTTTCGCATTGTGGGCAGCGAAAATCGATCGGCATGTTTTCTATCCTGCATGAGGTGAAGAGACCATGAGAGTGATAGCGTTTTCCAAGCCGCGAGTCAATCATCGGCCGCTAGGCGGGTTGCTTCAGCAAACAGTTTGGTCGCCCTTTCGGGCTCCCCCAAATCGCGGAGTTGCTCGCCACGGCGGCGATACCGGGCCGCGAGCAGAGTATCTAACTCGGCGAGAAACACTTTGGGGTCTTGCGCCTCAAGTGCCAATCGCATGATATCGGGAACAAAAGTGTATTCATAATGCTGGGCCACACGCACGATTTCGGGCCACAGGATTTTAGCAAGTTTCGGACGGTCGTCGCTCCACTCCAGCCAGACGAAATCTCCGTTTTCGCTGACCGCATGCAGATAGTCGAGCAAGATTTTCGCATCGCCATCAGGATACGTTTTTGGTCCATGATGTATCGAGACAGGATCCCACTGTTTGGCCTTCGCCTTGGTTTTTGCGGGGATGTATTTTTTGGCGATCATTCTGGTCAGATCGGTGTTCGAATCGGTCTTGGTTGTTGCTCCGAGTTGAAAGCCCAAGCCGGGAATCGTGTAATAGTGGAAACTGCGGTCCTGAAAAGTTTGCGGTGAGAATTCGGTCCCGAAGACATATCCAAACAAATGGATTATGCCCAACACCGGCAGCGCCAACAAAACCACCCCCAGCAGCGCCGTTAGAATCAGGGCGGTTTTTCGCTTGCGGCGAGGGGGCGCCTCAGATACGTCGCTGCTCACGGTAGGGCTCTCCAATTGAAGGTCGGGAAAAAGCAGGCGAGGGTTCGGAAGGTCCTCACTCCTCGCTTCGTCAACAAACCCAGGGAAACACATCGGCGGTGCTCGTCCGCCATGGCTGCTTGGAAGCATTGTGTCTTAAAATCGAGTGGCAGTGCAAGCTCCCGCTGGAAATTCAAAACACGTTTTTAGCCGAGCGCGGCGATGTCGGCGGCCAGCAGATCGAACAGCGCATCGCCGAGCGTGCCGTCCGACTCCCGATTACCGAACAGCGGTTTTAGTCGGTCGGCGGTTTTGGTTGCTGGCGCCCGGAGCGGCGCGTAGGAAACGAACGTTTCCTTGGTGGGACGGACGTTTCCGCCAGTGTGGACCTTTTCATTTTCCACCGCCGCCGCAGTGCTGGACGTCGGTTGAAGACCTGACAACGCGCCCGCCAACGGCGGCGTTACTCCGGCAGGACGCCCCGCCGCCGCCAAGCCCCATTCGGCAGCCGAGAAAGAAAGAGCGCCGCCGGCCGATTCCGCTTCCGACGCAGCCGCCTGCACTCGCAACACGGTGATAATCGCGAGTAGGTCGGCCACCGACGCGGCGCCGTCGTTGTTCACGTCAAGAAACGGCGGCGGCGTGGCGGGACTTGCCAGCACGTGGACGACGCCATTGGCGCGCAAGTCGCTAATCAACGCCAGCAAATCAGAAGTGTTCACGACGCCATCGTTGTTTACGTCGGCCGGAAGGGCGGCGTTGTGCCAGGAACTGTTGGGGTCGTTCACGCTCAGGCCAAGGTCGGCCAGAATCGCCAGGTCGAGCGAACTGGGGTCGTACTTCACGCCGAACAACGATTCGACGCCGTTCATCAGGTCGGGGAGGAGGTCGTCGCCGATTTCCCCTTCAGGATTGCCCACGTGAAAAAAGTTCCCGCCGGTCGCGTTGGCCGGCCCTAAACTGGTGAGCGGCGCCGGTCCGCCATAGACGGCCATCGTTAGTTGGCCGAAGAAGAACAAATTATCGCTCAGCGCGCCTGTGCCGAAATCGGTCAGGCGATCATACGTGGTGGCCACGAAGGTTCCGCTGCCGACGGGAAACTCCGTGGTGAAGGCGCCCGTATTGGCGCCGAAGGTTGTGCGGAAGCCTTGAAAACCCAACGCATGAACGAGTTCATGCAGCGCCTTGCCGATGAAGTCTTGCTTGTTGGCGGGAATGGCGGCGGTGCGGGCCGAACCGGAAGGGTCGAACCAATCCTGGGGCAGGGAGTCGACCGTGTTGAAGCGGAGCAGTATATCGGGGGCGGCGCCGTTGGGGTCGACTCCCGACTTCGCTTCCGAAATGGCGCCATTCTCAACGACAAAGAAACCGTTGTCCGACGGGTTGATCGTCGTGACCGACTCCGCGCCTCCGGTCGCGGTTGGGTTGCTGGGCGAGTTGTCGGGAATCACCCGCACTTCGATCGACCCCAGGCCGTCGATCATGGAAGTGAGAATTTCGCCGGCGGCGGTCAGGCTGGCGGAAAAATCGGGGAAAGGATCGAACAGGCCGTCAGGGTCGTCGATCGTGAAGACAAACGGGAGCCCGGCCAGCAGACGCCGGTCTTCCAGTTGCTCGCAGCACGGGCGATAGTGCGTTCGACGCCGCCGCTTAGATCCTGACATTACAGAAAACCTCTTGAACGAAGCCCCGCGGCGCCCAAACCGAACCCCTTTCATGTTAATTGCCGCACGCCCGACGTTCAAGCAAATTAGACGCTGCGGTAGGATAAGGAGCGTTCGAGAACGCAACGACTACCCGGCTAGAAACCGGTAGGTTCGTCAAAAGAAGTCGTGAGCTTCGGACTGAAGTCCTGCGCACACAAAAAAAGAAAACAGGCAACCTTCCTCAAGAGCCCGCCCAATGAAAAAGAAGAATCACCACAGAGGACACAGAGAGCACAGAGACAAAGACGCCCTAAAAAATCTCTGTGCGCTCTGTGGTAACATTTCCTTCCACTGGATTTCTTCGCGGTGACCGAACCCTTGCCGCTTCAAGAAAAACCTAAAGGATTCGCCTGAAGGCGAGGGTTTTAGACCCATCGCAACGACAATAATGCCGGGCTTTGAATTTCGCGGCGCGCGTTCAACGCGGCGGCGCGGGGGCGTCGTTGTGAATCGCGACCCATTCTCGGCTATGGGCGTCGTCGAAGAATTGAATCCAGGTGCGTCGCGGCACGCCGCCCTCCAGGAGCACGCCGCGAATCAAGGGCAGCGCTCGCGAGACATCGGTCAAGGCAAGGTCGACATATGAGTAACGTCTTCCGGTGCCGCCGCCGAACACACAGCCGACCTTTTCAGGAACCAACACGGAATTGAGGGCGTCTTCCACTTGGGCCCGGTCTTCAAAGTTGGAATCGCCCAGCCCATCGGCGCCGTCGATTTTGAGGTAGCAGAATGTTTCTCCCTGGCTGGAATGGCAGTCGGAATGAAACACGCCGGCATACGTGGCTTCGAGCACGTCTTGGCGGCCGGAAATGGCAATCATTAAATCGTCGCGAGCGGGGTAATCTTCACATTCCGGAGGTTCAAACTCGAACACGGTCCAGTCGCAATCGTCGGCGTTGATAAAGGCATGGCACGGTTGGCCGGGGAGTTGGTCGATGATAGCGCCGATGAGCGCATCGACCGTGGGCTTGAGTCGCGCCAGGGCGATCATTCCGGCTTGCTCTTGAGCCGGATTTTTTCCCGGCAAGACTGACCACCATTTTTTTTGTTTGGACGGCGCGGCAACTTCAATCGGCCCCACCCAGCGGTCGAGCGTGTGTTCTCCCAGCAGCGATTCCGCCGCCACGAACGCCGCCATGCGGTTTTCCTCGCCGTCGTCGCGACGGCGGTTTTTGGGATAAAAAATGAGTTCGATTTTTTTTGTCGGCGTCAGACGCACCTGCACTTGGCAGTCGGTGAGGTCGCCGCCGGTGCGTCCCTCAACCGAAAGCAGGGCGTCTTCCAGGCTCTCCGCCGGCCGATATTCATGAAATTCCCAACCCGGCAGTTTGGGCGCCCGTTGAAGCATCGATTTCACCAGCGGCCGCAGCCAACTTTCCGATTCGGGAGTGATCACCAGCCGCCGCCCCTCGACGCGTGTCGCGGGGCCGAACTCCCACATCAAACTGGGGTGAATGGCGTGCAGGTGTTCCTCCATCCAGGTGGCCAAATCCCACTGCGCGTGGCCGCGAAAAAGTTCGTCAAGATCGTCGTGCCTATCGGAAAACGCGGTCCACCAGTTGTCGATGCGGCGCAGCATGCGCGCGCGGTAAGCGAATTCATCGGGGTCCAGCGGATCAAGGTAGGCCCAACGCATGAGATCATTCCGAAAAAAGAGCCGCCGATAAAATCAGTGTCGTTTCGAGGAGGGAGTTTTCCGGCTGCGTGAACGCGCTACCGGCCGCCCTTTATAATAGCCGATGTTCGCCGATGATGGCGAGCGGGCGCGCAACTTCGTTGGAGTTCGTGGGGCGGTCGCTTGCAGCCATCCTGCAAACTATGGCAAGGCAACGTACATACGATCGAAGTTCATGCCATGCTTTGCGAGCGTATCGGCCTTCATTCCAGTAGCACGTTCGCGCCTGATGCAGGAAATACTCATCGCCACCGACATCCAAGACCGAGTTTCCTATAATACGCTGCACGTTCGCGTTTCGATGCGTTTGCGAGTTTGCTCATTAAACCCTGTTCACCCAGTTTTACTCGGCTGTTTTTTATGATCTGGGATGTAGTTGTGATCGGCGGCGGCGCGGCGGGATTGTTCGCCGCAACTGCTGCGGCGGGGCGAGGAAAACGCACGCTGTTGCTGGAGAAGAACGACCGCCTGGGTGTGAAGATTCTGATGTCGGGCGGCACGCGTTGTAATCTCACCCAAGATTGCGACGCCGCTGATATTGTTCGCGCTTACGGCAAGCAAGGCCGCTTTTTGCGCGCCGCGCTGGCCGCGCTTTCGCCGCCAGATCTGGTCGCCTTGGCGAACGCCGCAGGCGTGCCCACGAAGGTCGAACCAGGGGGCAAGATCTTTCCCGTTAGTAATCGTGCGGCCGATGTGCTCGCCGCCTGGGAAAACCGCACGCGGCGCAGCGGGTGTGAGATCTTGCTCGGCGAACCGTTGTTGGATATCGAACGCCAAGCCGACGCGTTCACCCTGCGAACCTCACGGCAAGTGCATACCACCCGGCGGTTGGTGATCACCACCGGTGGAAAATCGTACCCTGGTTGCGGCACGTCGGGCGATGGCTACGCTTGGGCCGAACAGTTCGGCCACACGATGACTCCCACGCACCCCGCCTTAACGCCGCTGGCCTGCCAGCCGGAATGGGTGCGGCGGCTGAAGGGCGTCACGCTGCCCGACGCCGGCGTGCGCGTGCTTGATCCTCAAATCGTCTCGACAAAAAAATCGCTGCTGGCCGAGCGGCGCGGCTCGTTGTTGTTCACGCATTTCGGCGTGAGCGGTCCGCCGGTGTTGGATGTCAGCCGAGAGGTCAGCCGGCATGTCCGTCCTCAAAGTTTGGCCTTGGAGTTTGATTTTGCACCCGGCTTTACCGATGAGGCATTCGAGCAACAACTTGTGGCGCGTGCGCGGCAAGAGGGCAAAAAACCGCTCTCCGCCTTGCTGCCGGTTTCACTGCCACAGCGACTGGCCGCCGCTCTGTTTGAACTGGCTGAAGTCGATCCCGCCCAGCGTGGGGCGGAGCTTTCCAAGCCGCACCGGCGGGCGTTGGTGCAGTGTATCAAACGGCAACGGGTGGCGATTGCCGGCGCCTTGGGCTACGCCAAAGCGGAGGTCACGCAGGGCGGCGTGGCGCTGGGCGAAGTCGATCCTCGCACCATGCAAAGCAAGCTAATGGACGGTCTGTTTTTCGCCGGCGAAATTCTCGATATCGACGGCCCGATTGGCGGCTACAATTTTCAAGCCGCGTTCAGCACGGGGCATCTGGCCGGGCTCAGTGTTTGAAGTGCGCCATGCACTTAGTACCTGTCCAAGATCTATTCCGTGTTTTTTGGATGCGGGTCAGGCTGCGGAGTCAGGCGTCTTTGATTTCATATCCTGAAAGAATAAAAGCCATTAGCCGGTGGTCGAGCGCAGCGAACACCACCGGAGGATAGAGCTCGCGACATTCCGCATCCCGGCGGGATGCCAGCGGCGCTCCGACTTGGTCGCGACATAAATGACGGCGTTGTTTCGAGCGACGTTGTTTCAAGGCGTTCGCG
>QIKY01000118.1 GCA_003233175.1 Planctomycetaceae bacterium
CGAGAATTTATATCTTGCCGCCTTGACGCGCGCGCCGCATCGCACCGAAATGTTGGCCGCGCAACAGCTTCTCGCCGCCGAACGCGGAAACGCCGCCAACACCCTGCAAGATCTTTGGTGGGCCTTGCTCAACAGCAACGAATTCATTCTCGATCATTGAGAGCGCCATTGAGAGCGCCATTGAGAGCGCCATTGAAAGCGACTGCCGCGGGGAGCGCTTGCTTAACGCCGCCGGGCCATCCAGAAGAACAAGGCGCGCAGCAAACTAACGCTCACCACCAGCAAGCCGGGCCCCGCCACGACGAGCAAAATGTAGGGCAGGCGAACCCCAATGCCCGTTTGCAGGCCGCGCACCAAATAGAAGGCGCCGGCCGCCAATACGCAGCACAACACCATCATCAACAACAGGGCGCCTAGTCCAAAGCGGGGTTGCCAGTCGGGTTGTTTTCGCTTGGTATCGCCCAGTTGTTGATTATGACGGGGTGGGTTGTCCATCAATGCGTTACTCAAGTGTTTGGACCATCTCGACGACCTGCGTTTGCGTGAGCGCGCCGCTGGCCGGCAAGAGCAGGTAACAGGCCTTTTTTCCGCAACAATCAAGCACGACTTGTCGGCTATTGGGGACGGAAAAACCTTGCTTGCAAGGTTCGTGCCCGTTGATCAAGACTTCGGCGCCGATCAAGTTGGCGAAGGCGTCGGCGTTTTCCTGCCGAAAATCCCGCCCCCAGACAAAGCGAAACACGGGGCCTCGTTCGGTAAAATCCTGCGGATCCAGGTGACGTAAAAAAATGACGGAATCGAATCCCATTTCGTCGGTGCTGTCGGGCAGGCTATGTGAAACGAACACGCCGCATTCCAATCGCACGCCCAAGGGCAAGGTTTTGAGGAAATCGACGTAGGCCGCCCGAACGCGGTCGGCTTGGTCGCCGTACATTTCCTGTATGCCGCCGCGAAAAATCAAATTCAACATGCGCTTTGCTTTCATGATCGGAAAATCCGTCATTTCCGAAAGCTCATGATTGCTGAGCAGAAAATGGAATCGCTCGGGAAATTCGTTTTTCAGCCGGGCGACATCTTCCAGCATGGTGTGCGACATATCGCCGGCGCCCGAAGGATAAAGCGGACCGCCATGACACACCTCCTGCATGATGAGATGGCGGCGGGGGTTATTTTTCAAGTCGGCGATTTTGAGCAGCTTTTCAAAATTCACCCGATTGCCGTGCAAGTCGGCGGTGATCATGACATCGTCGGCGTTGTCGGCGTGGAGCTCAATCAGGTTGCCAAACCGGGCTCCCACCGTACGATTCGCCGACGCGGCGGTTGCAAAAGCCGTGATCACGTTCTCAATCACTTCGGAAGATGCGCTCATCGTGATGGCCGAATCTCACTTTCCTTGAATAGACTTCCGCTCTCCCCCATTTCGGGCCGCAAGACCGGCCAGTGTACGAAAAAAACAAGCTGATTGCCATGTTTCGACGACCAGAATCGTTACCTTGCCAAGTCCAAGACGCTCGAATCTAGGAACAGTCCCGAATTTAAATGCCGAATTAAAAGCCCGGCATTTTGGAAATGCCGGACTTTTTGAGCGACAGCCGGGAACTTATTTCGGGACGGTTCCCTGGTGAGGCCGACCGCCAGATTCAAGATTCCAGCCCCTTGGTTTTGTCGGCAACCCGCGTTTTTTGCGAACGAAACCGTTGCGCGCCGGGGTTGGTTTTCCGGCTTACATCGAAAAAAGGCCGTCTCATTCGCGCCGGCAATGCGCGTTATGTGAGTCGCGCGGCCGAAGCGGGGCGACAATCAGGCGTATCCGCCACAAACGATGGCGTGGTCGATTGCGCAAAGCCGAGAACTTCAAGGTGGGTCGACGATCCGGTGTATCCGCCACAAACGAGGCTTTTATGAGTGCTCCAGCCGCTTCCGATGCGCTATATGCTCGAAATATTATTCGCCTGCTGAAAAAAAAGTGGGCCTTGTGGGTGCTGCCCACGATTGCAATGACCATCGCGGCGGGGGCCTATAGTGTTGTGCGAACGCCGGTTTGGAAGGCCTCGCAAGCGATTCTGGTGCGTGATGAGGCGGTCGGCAGCCGGCAAGGTCGGTTCGACAGCGCCGACGCCATGAAAACCGCGCAAGAGACGATCATGGAGGTTTCCAAGAACCATCAAGTGCTGGCGTCGGCCTTGGAATCGGTACACGGAAGAAAGCCGACCAAGGAAGAAGTCGGCAAACTCAAGGACTCTCTGGCCATCAACGCCCCCAAAGGCGCGGAATTCGGCAGGACCGAAGTGATCTACCTGAGCGTCAAAGCCGGTAGTCGGGAAGCGGCCCTCCAACTCACCGACGCCGTCTGCACCCAGTTGGGATTACGTCTGCAAGAGTTACGCAGCCGCAAGGCGCAAAGCGTGATCAGCGAACTCGAGAAGACGGTCCACCTGACGCAGCTCGATCTCACCGCCGCCTCAGAAAAACTGGGCGCCATCGAATCGGAGGTGGGTAGCGATCTCGGCGAACTCCGCATTCTCAACGACACCGGCGCAGGCGATAGCAACCTGCGGTTGGCGCTCAACGAAATCAAGAATGAATTACGGCAGGCAGTCGCCCGGCAACAAGACTACGAACAGTTGCGTCAGATTTTGAGCACCGCAATCGCCGACCCCACTCAAATCGTGGCCGCCCCCAACCAACTACTCAACACCCTCCCCACGCTCCGGCGGCTGAAAACGGGGCTCGTCGACGCCCAACTCCGCACCGCGCAACTGCTGGGGAAAATGAATATCGCACACCCCCTCGTGAAAGCTTCTTTTGAGGAGGAGCGAGAAGTGAAGGAAAATCTGCGGGCCGAATTGGCGGTTGCGGGGCGAGATTTGTCAGCCCAGTTGCGAATTTCAGAAGCACGAATTCGCTCGCTTGAAAAACAACGAACCGAAGTGCGAAACCGCCTCGGCCGACTGGCCGGACTGCGAGCCGGCTACAATGTTTTGAATGCCGATGTTCGGCAGAGAATTGCGATTGTTGAGCAGGCCAATAAAGATCTGGCCGACGCGCGCGCCAGTCAAAATGCCGCCACGGCCGCTAGTTTGCTCACGCGTTTGGACAGCCCCATCGCCGACGATTCACCGGTTGGTCCCTCGAAAGCCGTGATACTGTTGGGTGGATTCCTCGGCGGGCTGGCCCTAGGACTCGGCCTCGTCACGCTCGCCTCGCCGCTGGGCGTTCAGTCGGGAAGACGTCTAACCGATTACCTTGGTTTTGGCCGCCGCGCCTCCGACCGCCCCGGAACGCGAGCAACCGATAACGCCGCCCCCGCGGACAACGACCGCAGAACCCAACGACGCTCTGCGGAAGCCCATGCGCGACGAAGCGAGGAGAACGCACAACAACGCCGAAGCTCGCCGGCGGCGGCTTTAGCGGAAGTCAACCAGCCCCCGACGCCAAGCATCGAGCAGCCTGAGCCAAACGTTCGTTCGGCGCGGGCGTTCGCTGAAAACACGCCAGCCGATGAAAACGGCCAGCAATTGGCGGCGGCGTTGTTGGGAGCGGCGTTTGTCGAAACAACCGACAGCGACAACGCCCAGCTCGAAACGGCCTACGTCGAATCGAATGCGGGGTCGTTTGGCCAAACGACCCCGCCAGAACCCACTGCGGGCCGCCCGGCGGAGCAACGCAAGCTTACTCTGGCGCAATCACTGGCGCGGCTGCATGAAATTCAGTCTTGATTCCCAAGCCTGAACTCCAGCATGCGCAACGCCTACGCTTTCACTTTGCCGACCCCAACGGCAATGAATACGCGGTTTGGTCGGATATCGCGGGAGTAGCGAAAACGATATACTCCCTGCGCCAGGTACTCCAATTCGGCGATCGAATTCCAAACGCGATTCTAGCTGGGGAGGGACGCGAAGAAATGAACGACCACGAAAAAATCAACTACGTTGAATTTCCGGCCAAAGACATCGCAACCGCGAAGACGTTTTTCAGCCAAGTATTCGGTTGGTCGTTTGAAGACTTTGGCCCCGACTACGCGGCGTTCTCGAACGAAGGTCTGAACGGCGGATTTTTCAAGTCTGATTTGGTCGCTTCCTCCGTCAAGGGCGGCGCTCTGATTGTTTTCTACAGCAAGGAACTGGAAAACACGCAGTCCAAAATCGAGCAGGCCGGCGGCGCGATCGTCCGGGCGATCTTTTCGTTTCCCGGCGGCCGTCGTTTTCACTTTGCCGACCCCAACGGCAATGAATACGCGGTCTGGTCGGATATCGCGGCGGCATAACGGCTGGTCGGCATCAGTTATCTCAATATCTGCGGACCGTTCTTCTTCATGCGTAGCGTTTTGGGGAGAGTACGCTTTGGCGTGCTTTTCACGAAGCAGCCTAAAGGCTGAACTTCAACCATCGCCGCGCCGAGGGCTGAGCAACCTATACTTCAAGCAGGCGAAACCGCAGCTTTGCATGACACGAGGCAAAAACGCAACGTCAACCTCAGGGCGAGCGACTGCGGGCGGGGCTGCCGCACCGCTGTTCCTTGGTTTTGAAGGCGTTCTTTGTTTTGAAGGATTTCGAGATGCATCTGCCGAATCGTGTTGGCGTGGTCGTGGCGGTTGTATTTCTCGCCGGCTCTTGGTCGGTCGGCCGGCAGACGTTGGCCGACGATTTCTCCGCATTAAACACGGCGCTGTCGACGATCAAGGCCGCTGATCTTCAGCGGCATGTCGATGTGTTGGCCGACGACACCTTCGAAGGACGCAAGGCGGGTACGCGGGGAGGCCGAGCGGCGGCGGGTTACATTGCTCAGAAATTGCAAGCGGCGGGCGTGTCGCCAGCCGGCGAGAACGGCGGTTTCTACCAACGTTTTCGCGGCAACAATTATAATGTGTTGGGCGTGCTCCCCGGCGCCGACGACGTCCTGAAGAACGAAGTGCTGCTGATCGGCGCCCACTACGATCATGTCGGTTACGGCTCTCCCAGCAACAGCAATGGCCCAACTGGCTATATTCATAACGGCGCCGACGACAACGCCAGCGGCGTGGCCGGATTACTCGAACTCATCGAGGCCTTTCAGGCGTTGCCCAACCGCCCGGCGCGAACCGTGCTCTTCGCTTTTTGGGACGGCGAGGAAGACGGCCTCTTGGGGTCGAAACATTGGGTGCGGCAGCCGACGCTCGAATTGAACCGCGTCCGATTCGCGATCAATCTCGATATGATCGGCCGGCTGCGAAAGAATCGGGTGCTCGTGTATGGAACGCGAACGACGCGCGGCTTGCGGCGGCTGGTCAGTGAAGAGAATGCCGGCGCCGCGCTGGATCTAGAGTTCTCCTGGGAGATGAAAAACAACAGCGATCATCATTCGTTTTACGCCGCCAACATTCCCGTCTTGATGCTCCACACCGACCTGCACGACGACTACCATCGCCCCAGCGACGACGCCCACCTTGTCAACGCTGAAGGCATGCGGCGGGTATCGCGCGTTCTTTTTCGCGTCGCCCGGCGGATCGCCAATTCGCCGAGCACCTATCCGTTTCGTGCTCGCTCGGTCAACGCTTCTCTTGCCGAACAGCAACGGCTGCGGCGCCCGCTGCCGCCCGCACGGCCGCGTTTGGGCGTTGTCTGGCGAATGCGCGCCGGCGAGCGTCCCCAGTTGGAGCTTTTGAGCGTCGGCCGCAACTCAGCGGCGCACGCCGGGGGATTGCAAGCCGGCGATCGCATCGTGGCCTTGGATGGGAAGCCGATCGTGAGCGACGCCCAAGCAAGGTCGCTGATTCTCGCCGTCCGCAAAGGGTTGGATGTTTCCTTCCAACGAGGAAACGCGAACCAGCAACGAGTTTCCGTCACGTTGAATGGCCCTCCGGCCCGTTTGGGAATCGCTTGGCGGGAAGACGACGCCGAGCCGGGCGTGATTCTCGTCAGACGCATCTCGCCCGGCGGGCCCGCCCAGCAAGCCGGCATTCTTTCCGGCGACCGAATCTATCAGATCAATGGCGAATCGTTCGATTCCGGCGGCGAATTTCTCCAACTCGCGACCACCCTCCCCGCGCCGCTCACCTTAATCGTTGAGCGCGCGGGGCGTTTGCGGGAAGTGAAACTCGACACGCCGCCCGCCTCGAAATGAGCCTCGGCGCCAGCGCACTTTGTCACCCACCGTTGGAGTTCACGCTTCAGCGTGTTTTCTTCTCGGACGATCTCCACAGCGCGAACCCCAGCCGCCCGCCTCGAAATGAGCTTGCCTTCCGCCCGAGTTCTGCGGGAAGAAGGTGTGGTTTGACTCAACTCAGCGGCCCTTCCCGCCGAAGGGGAATAATAGACCGCCCATCCCGACCAGTTCGTTGGCCACGAAAAACGCGGCCCTTGTTTTCCTCATTCGGCGCGCGTACGATGGCGGTGGAAGCTCGTCGCCTCGACATGCTGCTCTCGATATCGTGCTCTCTCAAAACGACAAACGCATGAACGCATTTCTCTGTTGCCCATGCTGCGCGTGTATGGGTCCGGTTTAACCGGACACCTCCCCGCTTGCGTTCATCTTTGTATTGTTGTTTGTCTGCCTGGGCCGCTGGCCCGGCGCATCTTCCAGGAGCCCCATCGGGGAGCATGTTGCAATGTCGTCAGATTTCCGGCTCAAAGAGCAGTTGCCCCGCCTGACTGAAAAGATCGTCGCGACGTATCACGACCTCAGTTCGATCAATCATTTAGGACATTGCCCGCTGCCGCGTTACGACGTGGTCATTTCCATTCTCAACGACTTGAAAGACATTCTCTATCCGGGGTATCGTCGCCGCGAAGGGTTGCATATCGGCAACGTGACCTATCATGTGGGCGACCTGATCGACGGCCTACACGATAAACTCACCACTCAAATCGCGCGTGCGCTCATACACGAACGCCGCGCCGGCCAAGGCACTCTTCCCGGTAACAACCCTCCCTGCGACGAAGCCCTCAACGACGAAGCCCTCAACGACGAAGCCCCCGACTATGAAGCCCCCGACTACGAAGCCAAGGGGCAGGCCATGGCGATCACCTTCCTTGAGCGTCTGCCTGATGTGCGGCGTATATTGGCCAACGATGTGCAGGCCGCCTACGATGGCGACCCCGCCGTTACCAACCTCGACGAAATCATTTTCTGCTATCCTGGGTTGGAGGCGGTCACGGTTTATCGGCTGGCGCACGAACTGCATTTGCTGGGAGTTCCGTTCATACCTCGAATGATGACCGAGTGGGCGCATTCAGAAACCGGCATCGATATCCACCCCAGCGCCGTGATCGGCGAACACTTTTTTATTGATCATGGTACGGGCGTGGTGGTCGGCGCCACCTGCGAAATTGGCGACCACGTGAAAATCTATCAAGGCGTTACCTTGGGCGCGGTTAGTTTTCCCACCGATGGCAATGGCCAGTTGCTGCGCGGCGCGAAACGTCATCCCACGATTGAAGATCGGGTCGTGATCTACGCCAACGCCACCGTGTTGGGCGGCAAGACGATCATCGGCCACGATGCAGTGATCGGCTCAAGTGTTTGGGTCACGAGCAGCGTGGAGCCCAACACAACGGTTCTAATGGAAAAGCCCCGCCTGCGCATGCGTTCGGAGAGCAGCGAAGAACTAACGCCCGAAGCAAATTACGACATCTAACGCGATGTGCGCGATGCAAGCCGCCGTAACTGGAGCGTCCGCACGACGATGAAAAATCTCTTCGCCGACCTGCCGACCGATCTCCCCGAGGAATTCGTGGATGTCCTCGGCGAGAACCAGCACGTTCGCATCGAGAGGATTGTCTCGACCGGGCAAGCCAGTCCCGATGGCTTCTGGTTCGATCAG
>QIKY01000290.1 GCA_003233175.1 Planctomycetaceae bacterium
ATATCAAGTGCATTTCGTAAAGTGTTTCAGAGTAAGGCTTTGGGGGTGTCGTGTCCTCCTGGCTATTTCGCGAATGTGACAATTTCACCGATCGACCCCCTCACAAGAGGGCCCCTCGAAGCAAGTGAACATTGCGATGTTGAAAGCTGTTTCAGCGGTGAGTTGGCGTCCGACTCGAAGCGTTCCGCGCGAGTGATGTGATTGGCGTGAAGCGAGTGTTGCGACGAGCGAATGACGGCGAACACCTTGTTGCAGCGGTAACAGATATTGCGCGCCGTTGCGTTTGACATCGCACCGCAACCGTAGGCGCCGCTCCAAGTTGCTGGGCGTGCTTAACTACCGAACGCCATCCAGAGCGCCCACGCCACCACCAAAACGCGCCACGAAGCCACTTGCCAGCAGCGCGTTTCGTTTTTGCCGGCCAGTATTGTAGCGGCGCGATTTATTCTTCGTCGTCGCCGAGATGTTGGTTTCCATGACCGCCTTGGCCGAAAAGTGAACCGGCGGCGGAATTTCGATGCCCAAATCGATGGCGGACGAGGAAGATTCCTCCGGCTCTCGCCGGGTTGCCGCATCGTGGAGCGCCGACTGCTGGTTGAGCGCCAACTGCTGGTTGAGTGCCAACTGCTGGTTGAGTGGCTGTGCCTGGAGAATCTTGGCGGGCGCTCGGCGGATGCGACTACTCTCGCTCGGTCGGACCTTGCGCTCGCCAATATGGGTGGGCGTTTGGCTCTGGTCGGAGATCGTATCTCCGCTCGGATTGACGTTGCCAGGATTCATCGGCTTCGCCGCGCGGCGAGAGGGAGTTAAAGGACTGGCGACTTTCAAACCGGCGACTTTCAAACCGCCCTTTGAAGATCCACCCTTTGAAGATCTGGAGGACGCCGCCGCTCGGACTGCCCCGCCACCCGTTGGATTGGCGCCGACCGCACGCGGAATAGCAAGCCGTGGTTGCCCTCCCGATGGTTGCCCTCCCGATGGCTGCATCGTGTTCTGGTATTGCTCCAACACTTCAGCGACTTCTTGCGCCGTTTGGTAACGGCGGGCGGGCTTCTTTTGCATCATTTTGGCGCAAATAGCGACCAGTTTGGGCGGGCAATCGGCGCGGTCGCGACGGATATCTTCGGGCATCACTGTTTGATGTTGGGCGATGCGTTGCGCCAAGGCGCCCTCCGGAAAGGGGGCGTGCCCGGTCAGAATGAAATAGAGCGTGCAGCCGAGGCCGTAAATGTCGGCCCGATGGTCAACCAGATGGCTGTTGATGGCCTGCTCCGGCGCCAGGTAATCGGCGGTGCCCAACACGTTTTCACTGTGTTGCATGGTCAGAGAGGCGTCTTTTTCTCTAGAAAACAAGGCCAAACCGAGATCAAGCACTTTCACCACGCCCTTCGAGTCGACCAGCACGTTGGCCGGTTTCACATCGCGATGAATCAGCCCCACTTCATGAGCGTGCTGCAAGCCGCGGGCCGCCTGCATGATATACTCGACCGCCAATTCGTAATCCAACGGCCCTTCATCGGTGACCAACTGTTGCAGATCTCGGCCATCGACATGCTCCATGACAATAAAGTGCTGATCGCCTTGGTTGTCGATATCGTAGGCGCGCACGATATTGGCGTGATCAAGCGTCGCCACGGCACGGGCTTCCAAGCGGAACCGCTCCAAATAGGAAGAGTCGTCCAACCGGCTCTTGGGCAACACCTTGATCGCGATTTTACGCTTCATCACGACATGCTCGGCCAGATAAACAGCGCTCATGCCGCCGGAGCCAATGTGGCTCAAGAGTTTGTAGTTGCCGAGAAAAAAGCCTTTGTATTTTCCGCTGAGCAGCTTTTTGCAATGCCAGGAAGTCAGCAGTTCTCGTTCGGTGAGGAATTCAGCGGCGTCGGCGGGAGTGGCGGGAAGTTGCCCGCCGTGCGATTCCTGGTAGTCTGAAAATGCACGCTCCAGCGCAGGCTCCGCAACGAGCTGGCTGCGTTTGACAAGTTCCCGGAACTTTTCGAAGCTCTGTTCAGACATAATACCGTCCGCCAAAGTCAATTCGCGTCAAGCGATGATCGCTCCGTCCCACAAGCATTCCATCCGGCAAGCACTCCGTCCCACAAGCACTCCGTCCGGCAAGCACTCCGTCCCACTATCGCATTCGTCCGAAAAACGATCGGCCGCCAATCGCGCAACGGAAACGCGCACCACGGAAACGATTCAATGCCGAAGGCCTTACTCGCTGCTTTCTTTATTGCTACCGTTTGGCCGCCTCTGGCAATTCACAAACACTTTCAGATCGCATACATTTTCAAACGCGGCCATCGGCCAAGCCAAGGCGATACTCATCAATCTATGGGATTTGAAGCGATTGCATAGAGTTATTCTACACGGAAAATAAAAGAATCCTAGTTTTCACTCCATCGCCGTCGCCCGCCGACCGTTGCGTCAGTGCGGCGAATGGGCGGCTGGCCTGATCTTGCCGAGGCAACGGGGGCGCGGCGCTGGCCAATAGAAACGGTATTAACTTTCCATGGACGTTGTTCTTTACACGCGCGTCGGCTGCCACCTTTGCGACGACGCCCACGCGTTGCTAAAAAAGCACGGCCTCACCGTCGAGACGCGAGATATCGACCAAAACCCCATTCTTCAAAAAAAATACGATCATTGCGTGCCGGTTGTAACGATTAACGGAAAAGAACGGTTTCGAGGCCGTGTGAATGAGGTGCTGCTGGCCCGCATTTTGAGGTCGGAGTGAAGGGGCGTCGCCGAAATACCCGCGCCGTCAACAACGGTTCTGGCGGGCGTTTGCGTTGCGCAATCCTCGAACCGCCAGTTCGGCGCGAATGGCGGGGTCTTCCAACAGGCGCCGAAAGGCGGCCACCGCCGGCCGATTCCAACGCGAACGCGGCGCGACAAAGTCATACTGTTCCTCGGTCAAGGGGATAAAACCGAGTTGGAAACGTTCCGCCACCGACTGAATCGCGACGCCCCAATCGGCTCGCGATTGCACAATGGCGGCCGCCACCGCGTTGTGGCTGCGGGGCTGCACCGAATAGCCGGGCGGTTGGGCGCCGGCCAAGAGTCGGTCGATCACGATCCGCGTGCCGCTGCCAGGATTGCGATTGATCATCATGCAGTTGTCGGTCTGCGCCAAACGGCGCACGATCTGTTCGGGGTTTTCATTTCCGGCCGCGAAGCGAGCATCGTCGGCCCGGTGCAACAGGCCCTGCAAGCGGCGATAGCCGGGAATCAGCTTCAATTCCGGCGTGAGAAAGGGCTGGTTGTACGTTTGTGTTTCGGGGTCGAAAAGGTGCAAGCCCGCGATATCGCATTCGCCGCGCCGCGCAGCCTCCAAACCCGCCGACGACCCAACCGCCAACAACTTACTGCGAAAGCCTTGCAATTGCAGATGGTTGAGGAGAATGTCGAGCCCCAGGCAATGGCTGCCGATCACGACCAGGTCAGCCAGTTGCAACGCGCCGCCAATCAGTTGGACGTCGACCATCTCGCCGGCTTCGATGATTTCTCGATGCCGGTCGATCACGACAAAACCATCGGCCCGACTAAACGCCGTCACGGAGCCTGAACCCTTGCCCATGGGAAACGCCGCCAGTTTTTTCGGCCCTTCGCGCGCCGCCGGAGCGTCGTTTGTGTTGGGATCTGCCGCCTCGACCAGTCCCACCAACAAATACTCCCGCCTTCCAATTTCAGAGTTGGCCTTGACGGCCAGTTTGGCGCGCACCGTCTGCCGGCTTTCAGCCATCAGGCCGGCGTAATGTCGGATCACCGGCGCCACGAACTCATGGAACGTGAACACGGCCGACGTGGGAAAGCCGGGCAGAACGACCACCGGTTTTTCTCCCACCACCGCTAGGCAAATCGGCTTGCCGGGTTTCAACGCCACGCCATGCACAACCACGCCGGGAGCGCCCAATCGCTCGATCACCTGATGGCAAAGGTCGCCGGGCCCCTTGCTGGTTCCGCCGGAAAGCAGCACGATATCGGCAACTTCCAGGGCTTCGCGCACCCGGCGTTCGATTTCCGCTTCATCATCGCGGACGATGCCCATCACGAGCGGCTCGCCGCCGATTTCCTTCACCGCATCGGCCAGAATGCGGGCGTTGGAGTCGAACACGAAACCTGGCCGCATCGGTTGGTCGGGGGGAATCACTTCGTCGCCGGTGGAAAAAATGGCCACTTTCGGCCGCCGCCAAACATACACGTGGTGCTGGCCAATCGCGGCCAGTGCGCCCGTTTCCCGGCTGGTGAGTCGCTCGCCGCGCCGTAACAACACTTCGCCCGCCGCGATATCGGAACCGGCGTACGCCACGCCGCGCCCGGGCGCCACCGGTTTCCGCACCAAGACGAATCCTGCTTCGACTTCGGCGTGTTCGACCATCACGATGGCGTCGGCGCCGCGCGGCAGCATGGCCCCGGTGGCAATGGAAATCGCGGTTGAATCTGCGGCGCCGCCCACTTCGCTGTTCGGCTGCATTCCGGTGGTGATCACTTCAGCCGCCAGTTTCAACTTTACCGGCTGCTCTTCGTCGGCGCCGTACGTGTCGGCCGCCAACACGGCGAAACCATCGAGGTTCGAGCGATCAAACGAAGGCGCGTCAACGGCCGCTTCCACATCGCGCGACAGGGTGCGTCCTAGCGCGTCGGCCAGGGCGATGCATTCCTCGCCCAGCGGCGTTAGCCGCAAGTGCTGGTGAAACCGGCGTTCGGCATCATCGCGATCGATGACATCGAGAAATTGTTCTTGTTTCATGCTGGGTCGTTTCGCAAGCGTGCAAACATCGTGGAGGAATCAGATATCGTAAAGGAATACGTCAACCTGCGCGCCCGGCGCGAGGCCTTCGGAATCTTCAGACGTTATGACGAATCCGTCGGCGCGGGTGGTGGAGGTCAACACCGAAGCGCCGCCGATTGCTATCGGCTCCACAAGCCCCTCGGCCACTCGCACGCGCACGCAATCGACGCGTCCCACCTGCGAAACCAGTTTCCGGCCCAACGGCAAACGCACGCTACGATAGGGCCATTGGCTCGAACCGCCGCTCTGCCGCCGTACGGCGCGGCCGGCAAAAAAATCGTACGCGAACAAACACGAAACCGGGTTGCCGGGCAGTAAAAACACCAGCCGCTGGCCGATTTTTCCCATACCGGTCGGACTACTCGGCCGCATGGCCACTCCATGAAACGCGATCTCGCCCAGCCGAGCCAGCACCGACGGCGCGTGGTCTTCCTCACCGACGCTCGATCCGCCCGAAACGATCACGATATCGGCGTCTGATTGCAACGCCGCGGCAATCGCTTGGGGGTCGTCGGGGGTGACGCCTTCGCCCAACAACAAGCCGCCATCGCGCGCCACGAGCGCGCGCAGCATCGGTCCATTGGCGTCGCGTATTTGATACGGCTGCAAATCTGCGTGGGCCGGCGCCACTTCATTTCCCGTCACCACGATCCTCACGCGCGGCCGCCGCACGAGCGGAATGTTTTCCATGCCCAGCGACGCCAGCAGGCCCAAATCTTGCGGCCGCAGGCGCCTCCCCCGCCGCAACACACGGCGACCGGTTTGCACATCTTCACCCCGGGCGCCGACATGTTTTCCCGTTGGGAGTGCGGCCGAGATGCGCACCGCCTGGCGATCGAATTCGACTATTTCGACGGGCGCCACGGCATCGGCGCCTTCCGGCAACGGCGCGCCGGTCATGATTTTCACGGCTTGCCCGGCCGCCATGGTTCCGGTAAACGGCCGCCCCGGCCACGATTCTCCACAAACTTTCAGTTTGAGCGGGTCGTACGAAGAGGCGCCCCAGGTGTCGGCGGCGCGGACAGCGAAGCCATCCATCATGGCGCGGGGGAAACTGGGAACATCGCAACGGCTGACGATGTGTTCTGATAGCGTGCGGCCTGCTGTGTGTTCGAGCGGCGTCGGTTCCGATTCCAGAGGGCTGGTCTGGGCGTCGAGCCAATGCCAGATTTCTTCAACGGTGGCCCGCTCGGCGAAGCCGCGCATGCGCACATCGCGAACCGGGAAAGATGATTTTTCAGAGCCTGCATTCATGGCGCGTCCTCCGCCACCATGATAAGGACGTTTGGCGAGATGCTCTAGGCGTCGTTTGGCGCGGCGGCATGATCGGCGGTGGGTTGGTCAAACGCGAGTCGCAGCGCCGCCGCGGCGCCGATCGCCACATTATCCTGGGGAGCAGCGGTTGGTCCGACCGACGCATCGGCGTCGCGGGAGAGGGCCAATAGATCGTTGACCAACTCTTGAATGCGAGAGGCGCCGCCGACGATACTGGGCGCCATTTCACGTCGAGACGCTTGAAGTTGTTCATACAAAACGGCGCTGTTCCGCTGCAGCGCTTCGGCGACAGCCAACACTTGAGGCCGAACATCGTTTGTTTGGAGCGACTCAGAACGCGCCTCGGAGTTATTACGGCCCAGCGCCGCAACCAACGCGTTGCTGAAACAACGCATCAGACTCCCCCTCGAAATCACGCCGGTGGGGCGATCCTCCTGTACAATCACGACGCTGCTGATCGCGGTGCGGCAAAGAAACTCGTAAATCGCGAGCGCGGGCGTCGATTCCTGGAAGCGAACAACGTTCTCTTTCATGACATCGGCAACCTTATGCTTCCACCATTCACGGCGTAGTAGAACCGTCATGATTTCCTTATCCGACATCACGCCGACAAGATAACCCTCGCCATCGACGACCGGCGCCGAGCCAATTCGCAACCGGAGGAAGTAGTCGACAACGTGTTCGATGGTGTCGCCTTGTCGCACGCCCGCGACGATGGTCGTCATGACGTCGGCGGCGGTGAGGTCGTCGAGCAACTCACCATGCAAGGATCTGGTGTTGTTCATGGCCAGGGCATCTGACATCGACTGAAAGCCGATCACGCGATCGCGTCCCGCCCGTTTGGCGATCAGCAGCGCTTGATCGGCTAGGTCGACGAGTTGGTTGGGCGTGGAAATGTCTTCGAGTCTCTGCGCGGCTCCAAAACTCGCAGTAACGTTCAACGTATTTCCACTCACCTTGATAACGGTTTGCGCCAGTTTTTTCCGAATACGTTCGGCCCACTCCACCGCTTGGCATTCGTCGGCTCCGCTAAGAATGGCGCAGAACTCCTCGCCGCCATAGCGACCGACAATGTCGCCGGAGCGAGTGTATGAATTCAGAACTCCAGCCACGGTGCGAAGCACTTCATCGCCGGCGGGGTGCCCGTGGGTGTCGTTGATCTGTTTGAAGAAGTCGAGATCGACCATCACGCACGAAATCGGAAAGTGATGGCGTTCCGATCGATCAAACTCGGCGCCCAAACGCTCGAAGATCGTGCGTTGCGTGACCAACCCGGTGAGCGAGTCGGTCTTGGCGAGCAGGGTGAGTCGGTCTTCGAGCGCCAGCACGCGCTCGCCGGATTTCAACCTCGCGATCAACTCGACCTTATTAACGGGCTTGTTGAGAAAATCGTCGGCGCCGGCTTGTAATCCACTCACGATGTCGGACGATTGGCTGCGAGCCGTCAGTAAAATGGTGTAAACGTAGTGCGGCAAATCCTGTTTTCGCAGCCATTTGCAAAACGCAACACCGTCCAGCCCGGGCATCTCCCAGTCGGTCAAAATAAGCTGCGGGCAATCTTCTTGCACTTTCTCCTGTGCTTCGTAACCGTCTGAGGCGACACGAACTTCGTAACCGGCTCTCTCCACCCAGCGTTGCAGCATCAACTGCATGGCGCGGTCGTCGTCGACGACCAGCACTTTTCGGGGTTCAGAGGATTCAGGCATTCGGACTACTTCGGCGATTACCAAGGGAAAACTACAAATGTTGCAGACTCAAGCCAGTCAAATATAGATCACCCTTGATGCGCAGGCGACCTGCATATATGCGCGAAGTTTGGCCTCCCCCCACCGCATGGTCGTTAGAACCGGCATAAACCGCCCTGGGTGCATGTCAGCTTTTGTAGGGTTTAGGCGGCGGTGGCGAGTGATTTTTGCGGGCGGCGGACGGTGGCTTGGCCGCGGCGATGGGTCA
>QIKY01000030.1 GCA_003233175.1 Planctomycetaceae bacterium
CCGTTCTCGTCGTATTCCTCGATGACGTTGTCGTCGACGGGATCCCAGAAGTAATACGTCATGCTACGTCTCCTTGCGAAATGCGCCAAACGGGTGTCTGGATTGTATCCGTTTTGCGGCCCAACGCCAAAAAGATTTCTGAAACGGCTTGGTGGAGGGGGAGGCGAGCTATCGCGTGTATTTGCCAAAGCGGAAAAAAGCGATAACAATAATGCTCTCTGCGTTAGTCCTGGTAGTTTGGGGGAGCGAATGACTTTAATTACCGGCGTTATTCTGGCGAGGAACGAAGAGGCGAATATTGTCGACTGCCTGCGTTCGTTGCGGCCTTACGTGGCCGAGCTTCTGCTGATCGACATGGAAAGCACCGACCGCACACGGGAACTCGCGCAGCCGCTGGTCGACCGCATTTTGAACCATCGGCTGATTCCCCATTTCGATGCTGCTCGAAACATCGCCAGCAGCGAGGCGGCGCATGAGTGGATTTGGTTCCTTGATGCGGATGAACGTGTTTCAGAAAATACCGGCCAAATCGTCCGACGGGTGATTCAAGAGCAAGGCGACGAGATTGTCGCCATCACGATTCCCTTCAAATCCTACTTTTGCGGCAAGTGGATCCAAAGTTGTGGCTGGTGGCCCGGATACACAATGCCTCGCGTGCTCAAACGCGGCCGATTTCGTTTCGCCGAGCGGCTGCATGGCGGCGTTCAGTTCGATGGGCGGGAAGTGCGTCTTCCTCCCGATCCCGAATTGGCAATCGAGCATTTTAGTTATCGATCCATCGAACATTACCTGGAGAAATTCAACCGCTACACAACTGTTGAGTCTCAGACGTTGGCGGAACAGGGCGCGCCTTTGACGTGGGAGACGGCGATACGGGCAATGGTGCGAGACTTGTGGCTTTATTACGAGCAGAATCAAGGGCGGCAAGATGGCGTTCACGGTTGGATTCTCTCTTGGCTCGCGGGGCAATACCGTTGGTTTTCCCACGCCAAGCTGCTGGATCTGCCTCATGACCCCGCGATCGACCTCTTGCCCGAGCGGGTTCCACCAGGTCTGGACGACGTAATACGCGTGATGAAAGAGGAGCTGGCCGTACTGCGTGCAAAGAAACCGCAACTGCCTCTGGGCATTGTTTTGCAGGCGCCGATCTGGGACCCCAGCGGCTACGCCACAGATTCCAGACTGCTTGTTCAGGCAATGGCGTCGGGCGAACGACCGCTGGCGGTTGAGCCGATCAACTGGAGTGATCGGACGTGCGAAATCCCCCGAGACGAGAGCACTCTTTTGCGAGCGCTCGTGCGATCAAAACGGCCGCCCTTTGTGGCCGCGATCACCAACTGCATTCCCACGCTCTGCCGCCCCCTGGCCGGCGCGTCGCTCAATATTCTCCGCACAACGTTCGAGACCGACCGAATTCCTTTCGATTGGCTGCCGATCATTGAAACGTTTGACGAAGTCTGGGGGTTTTCGAATCTTGACCGCCTTCGGTTTCGTCGCTCGGGCGTTCCGCCGGAGAAGATCCGTGTGTTGAACGGCTATGTGGACACCGACGTTTTCACGAGCCGAGGAAAGAAATTCGATCTCCCGGAAGTGCTGCATGGCCGATTTGTGTTTTTGTCCGTCTTCGACTGGCAGTACCGCAAAGGCTGGGACGTTTTGCTCAAAGCGTACTGCTCGGAATTCTCAAGCGACGCTGGCGTGGGTCTGTTGCTCAAGGTTTCAAGCGCCCAAGGCTGTGACCTAGCGGCGATGCGACGGCAAGCGAATGAGGCGTTGGCTACGATTGCAACCTCGCTCGATGAGCGCGATGATATTGTCATTTGGGAACAGAACCTTCAAACGGATGAACTCGTATCGCTGTACCGAAGCGCCGACGCCTTTGTATTGGCGTCGCGAGGCGAGGGCTGGGGGCGTCCCTACATGGAAGCCATGGCGTGCGGTTTGCCCACGATCGGCACGCGAGGTTCGGGCAACGATGATTTCATGAGTGACGCCAACAGTTTTCTCGTGGCCACGACATGGGTCGATGTACCTGCCAAGGCTGCGGATGAGATTCCCGTCTATCGAGGACACCGCTGGCTGGAGCCCCAGCCTGAAAGTCTTCGCGCCCAGCTTCGATTGGTCGCGACAAATGAGAAGCGTCGAAAGTCGGTCGCTCGTAAAGGCCGTGCTGACATGCGGTCTGGGTTTTCCTTGGCCTGTGCGGAAGAGGCGATTGAAGCAAACCTCAAAGCCGCCGAACGAAAGTTTTCCAGTCCCGATATTCCCCAGGCAAACGACTCGCAAATCAGAGTTGACCTTGAAGGCGAGTTGTTTGCTCGCCACAGTTTCTCGAACATCAACGAAAGACTGGCTCTGGAATTCCTGGCCGACGAAGAGATTGTTCTGTCGATTCGGCGAGTGCGTCACAACCCGACCCATGATGACCAGTCTCTCAACGCGAACATTCTTGCACCCTACGTTGATCGGCCACTGAACGGTCCGCCGGATGTAACCATCCGCCACGCCTTTCCTCCAAATTGGCAGCCGCCCGAGTCGGGTCGATGGGTGCATATTCAACCTTGGGAGTTTGGTGCATTGCCGAGAGATTGGGTCGGCCCGCTGCGCGACCACGTGGATGAAATCTGGGCGCCTTCGACCTACGTCAAACAAGTTTATGTTGAAAGCGGAATCTCCTCCGATAAGATTCACGTCATCCCTTGGGGAGTGTCGCCGGAGGTATTCACCCCCGATGCGCCCGCGCTGTTTCTGCCGACGGTGAAGAAGGTCCGCTTCCTGTTTGTCGGCGGGTCGATACCGCGAAAGGGTATTGATACGCTGCTTGACGCGTACACTTCTGAGTTTTCCGCAGACGATGATGTGTGTTTGGTTATTAAGGACATGGGTACGGAGTCGTTCTATCGTTATGGCAATTTCCGCGACCGCATTTTGGAATTGATCGCCACTGAGAACGCGCCGGAAATCATTTATCTGGACCGCGATTTTACCGAGGGGCAGTTGGCCAGTCTGTACACCGCGTGCGATTGCCTGGTTGCTCCCTATCGTGGCGAAGGCTTCGGCTTGCCGATTCTTGAAGCAATGGCGTGTGGCGCGCCGGCCATCGTCCCGGCTGGAGGCGCATCGGATGACTTTGTCTCCAACCAGACGGGGTATTTGCTGCCGTCGTCGATCGTCGAATGCGACCACGACTGGCGGCTCTGCCGAACTGGCACACAGATCGAAATCAACCCACAAGAATTGGCGCAAGCGATGCGCCGCGTATACGACGCTCCCCAGGAATGTGCAACGAAAGGTAAAAAAGCAAGTGATCTTGTGCGAAAACGATTCACCTGGGCAAACACCGCGAAGCACATGGCCGGTCGGTTGAAGGTCTTGGCCGCCGGTGAATCGTCGATTGCCGACAAAGCAGGTGTGAGTTCAACTCTCGAAATGATTGGCGCCGCAACGATCACGGTATGCATGTTGGCGCAGAATAACGAACAGACCATTGGCGCCGCCCTCGGAAGAATTCGGCCGCACGTCGACGAAATCATCGTTCTCGATCTAGATTCAACCGACGGCACGGCGCAAGTCGCCGCCGAGTATGGCTCGCGAGTGTATCGAGGTCGATTCAATGGAAGTCTGTCCGACCTGCGAAATACGACCCTCCGCCGTGCGACATCTGATTGGGTTCTCGTGCTAGACGCAGATGAATGGCTGCACGAGCAGGAATGGCAAAAGCTACACAATCTGATTGTAAATGTACCGGAGCACGTGTTTGGTGCGAGGCTCGGTGTAAGCCATCGATACGAGTCCACTGAGGTTCCGAACGTCGAACGGACCGTGCGACTGTTTCGCAATCACAATGAAGTTGTCTTCAGCCACCGTGGTTGCGAAAACATCGAATCTCAGATCGAACGCCTTGGCGGGCAAATTGTTGATGCTGAATTGTCAATCACGCGAATCGTCGCCACACCTTGTAACGGCGAGCCATTTCGTTGCTCTGGAACGAAACTGGAGTTACTCCACCTCGACCGCATGGAACGCCCAGATGATCCGTTGGCGCCCTACCGTCTCGGAGAATTGCATTACAACCTCGGAAACTTCTTCCACGCGGAGTGCTATTTGAACGACGTTCTCCAGCGTCTTCAGCCGCAAGAGTCGTTCCATAGTCAAGTTGCCACTCTATTGGCAAGCGCCCACAGGAAAAAGGGTGATCCGGAACGAGCAGTAGAAGTTGAAACGTTTGTGCAGCAGGCCGGTGGCTCCAATGGCGCCGCCCCGCCGCCCACAACGCCGCTGGCCGAAAACACCGGCGCGCGGCTGTACTTGGGGGCCGGGCGGAAACGCCTCCAGGGGCACACACATGTTGACGTGCAGCAGGGTGACGGCATAGACGTCGTGCATGATTTGGGCCTGCTGCCGTGGCCCTGGGAAGACGGCTCGGTTGCTCACATCGTAGCAGAGGATGTGGTGGAGCATTTGAAAATCGACGTTGTCCAATTCTGCAATGAAGCTTGGCGTGTATTGAAGACCGGCGGAGAACTGTTTATTCGCACGCCGCATCACAAAGGTGAAAGTAGTTGGATCGACCCAACACACTGTTGGCATCTCGATGAACGAGCATTTCAATATCTCGACCCCGAGACGCAGTGGGGCGGGCTTTATCCACAATACACAGACCGCAAGTGGAGAATTCTATCATTGGGCGTCCGTGGCCCGCAAAACATTCACGCACTGCTGATGCCAAGAAAACAGTAGTTTCCTGGTGAATGGCGGTAAGTCCTCCTCGTTTAGCAGCCTGTTGAAAAAAGTCCGATTCATCCGAGTTTTCACTGAAGGCCGGTTGACGTTGAATTTAGTGGAGCGGGTTAAGTAGGCCTTGAAGTTCGCGCAACCAGTATCGCGCCCTCCCGACGCTCCAGGGTTGCGTTGCGAGTTGCGATTTAGTGGCAAATTCGCTTGACCCGAGGTTCTTTGGGTCGCGATAATGAGGATCGTCATGTTTCGTCGTCATGGAGGGATCACAATGGCGTCCGAATCGGCCAATCCTGGTCTTAGCGTCTCGTGTTGGGATCTTTGCGGTCTCGCCGAAGACGAACTCAATTCGTGGGATATCGCCGCGCTGAATTTGCTTTCCGCTGCGGGGCTGCCGGGGATGGACGCGGTCGACGTGGTGGCCTGCCTCGATAAGCTCGACGCCTGGGCCGACCGTGTGAAAATCGGCACGCTGCGACAGATGCACCAGTTTGATCCAGTATCTCCGATTCCGGCCGGCGAGCTCAACTTCGGAAACTCCCTGGCGAGGTTCTGTTGTTACATGCTGCTTCAGGTGCTCCAGGAAGATTGCGGAGTCGTCTACAACCCAGACCGAAAGTTCGATCCCCATTTCGGAGACGCTTCGGACCTGTTCATCCACGGCATTCTCGATGAACACGGAGGCGGCGGAACCTGCGCGACAATGCCCGTGGTTTACGTCGCCGTGGGACGTCGGCTGGGGTTCCCCGTCAGGCTGGTCGAGACCCGTGAACATCTCTTCTTTCGTTGGGACGATCCTCGCGGCGCGGCCGTCCGATGGGAGCAGCCCGAAATCGAGTTCTGGATTCCACCGGATCGGTTTAACGTCGAAGGCGCCGGCGAAGGGATCGGTTACTTTTCAGACGCCCACTACACCGAGTGGCCGCATCCCTGGAAAGAGCCCGATTTCGAGCATGGCCGGTATCTGCGGTCTCGCGGCGTGAAAGAAGAACTGGCGGGCTTTCTCATCGCTCGAGGCGAGTGCTTTTTCGAGGCTGGGAATTGGCATGAGTCGCTGAAGGCGTACGCGTACGCACGGCAGCTAGCGCCCGACGATCCTCGCTACGAGTGGCTGCACGCCAAGCGGACGAAAGAGATCCGAGATCGCGAAGCGGCGATGCGCGACATGTTGGAAATGCAGCGTGAACGACACGCCGCCCGCCAATCGCTTCCTGGCGTTGTTGGCCATTCACGGAATTGTTGTTGCCTGAACTGTGAGCAATTGCGAGACGTCGCCCAGTCTCGACCCGTCGCGCCGCACGGAGGGAGTTGCCAATGTCGGCATTGCAAGATTGCCAGGGAGGCGGCCGAAGCGCCTGCCGGCATGCCGGGGCATCTTCCGACTTGCCAATGCGCGGGCTGTCTCGACGAACGTTCGTCAATTCAGTCTCGACTTTTCCCGCCTCATGGTCCAAGTTGCCAGTGTTGGGATTGCAAGGCCGCGAGAGAGGCGGCCGAATCGCCCGCCGGAATGCCGGGGCATCCTCCAACTTGCCAATGTGCGGGCTGTCTCCACGAACGAACTCTACCTCAGCCCTCGTCACCGCACACCACCGCAATGCACCATCCGGCGCCACAAATACCATCGCCTCACCATCCTCCGAGTCAGCCGAACATCGCGAACCCGAAACGGTTGGGATTACCCGGCTTCTGACTGGAGAACAACAAGGAGCGCCACAATGTACGAACCCAAACTTGCTCGATTCACATCGCGCGACCCGTTGCTGGAGAACCATCTCGATATCTTTTATCCGGTTCCGGATATGAGACAGTATTGGACCAGTCAGGTACGTGAACACGAATACGTGTACGCCCTTAACGATCCGGTAAACCGTACTGACCCAAGCGGCCTACAGGCACTCCCACCTGGGGCGTGTGCCGGTACTGATTGCGTGTATCCCGGTGGAATAAAAACAACACCGAACCCAAACGCGGACGAATCGTGCAAGAGAACCTGCAAAGCTCTCATTGTCGAAGCACACGAATCCGCACATCGCAAGAACATGGGATCTTGCTGTGATGCGCTAAACAAGTGTATTGAAGAAGCACGTAAGGCGCCGAATCGGCGACTGGAACAACGACTCGAACGAGTCTGCCGGGGGTTATGGAACCTATGGAAGAATGTTAACCGGCCCAACCTTGAATTGCGAGCAGGAGCAGAGAGCTGCGAAATGGTCAAACATCTTGTGAATCTGACTTGCGATTTGCCGGCTGGCCCACCGCTTTTTCTACTCGGGTGCAGAGTGTGCTGTCAGGATGCGAGAGACCAAGCCTATCTGTGCCAGGGAAATGATCCAAACGCGAAAATCGAATGTTGTCCATTTGACGCCACTGGCTTCCCAGACACCAACTGCATTAACCGTCTGCGCCAACTAAGCACGCAGAACCCAAAGCCTTAGGACTAGCATGCCCCGTCACCGATGACTCAGTCGGTTGCTTCTGTGGCATCAGCATTGCTGGGAGGAAACCCAATAAAGACGTCGTCGACTTCCACGTCATCTAAGATGGTTTCCGCCTCGAACATAGCTTGTCGCCATTGGCTCGAATTGCTTGAAGAGTCTCGCCAATGCCAGATTGATGAGAAACTGTTTTGAAGCGAGTTGTAGACCGTCTGGCCATACCACGGAGTTAGCAATGCAACAAACAGCATGGCGACGAAAATCGTGCGTAGCCGGAACTGAAAACGTGAATGGGGTCGCATCTCGCAGTCCCTCCAATGGGTAGATCACATTCGCGTTTTCATTGTACCAACTTCGACTTGCCAATGCGCCGGCCCCACGGATCGGCTGCCGACGACAACATACGCTATCGAGTGTAGGATAAGCGCACCCAGGAAAAAGTGAGCCTCACATACATTTTGATGTCGTCGATGATTTCCGTACAGAAACGCAGGTGTGTCCAGACCGCAGAATTGTCGACCACGT
>QIKY01000021.1 GCA_003233175.1 Planctomycetaceae bacterium
GCGAGATTCGAGTTCCATCGTCAAGCACCATTCGTAAATGGACTCCAGTAAACCTGGCCTTTGTCCTTGTGAACTTCGATGGCGGAGCCAATCACATCGTGCGTCATACTGTTTGCGGAGGAAAACGAAGCGTGCATCGAAATGCCTTTCATGTGGAGGAAACGAGGAAACAAACAAGATTCTCCGTTCTCTCCGTTCCCTCCTGTGAAAACAAGCCGGCGTAACGATGAACGTTCCAATTAAACTCCGTGAACGGGATCTTATTTCGGGACTGCCCCTATCGCGTTTGCCGGTCAATGTAGTGGTAATCGCCGCCGGTTTTCCGGGCGAGTTGTTGCATGAAGTCGGGTTCATCGTGGCGGTGTTTTCCGCGGCCGAATTCCAGGCAAAAAAAAGTGACTCGTCCGGCTGATTCCTGGAGCACGCGTTTTTGCTGCGCGGAGTTTAGCCCTGGTTCGTCGCCATCGGTGAGCAAAAAGACGACATCGGGCCGCAAACGCACGGCGGCCAGAATAGCGGTGAGGTGCGCCGTACCGCCAACCGCGATCAGACTTCCCACGAATGTCGTGGCGTCAGCCTTGTTTTTGTCGGTTGCCGCCGACAATCGCCCCCGTTCGAAATAGGTCAGCCGCTGGTGGTAGGCGATAATTTGAAACTGATGCGCCGGTTTCAAGTTGCGCAATGCTGTCTCTAATTCTCGTTCGGCGGCGCTGAGCACGTCTAATCCTGACGACCCCATGCTCTTGGAACGATCGATCACGAAGACAAAACTACGGCCCAGCGCCGGCGCCGAACCGAACAAGGAGAGCGATGTTTTCGGCGCCAATTTGACCGTCTTCTTTCCATACAAAGGATCGGCGGCGATGATGGCCGCATCGCCCAGCCCGGGAAGAATGCGCGGCCTGCCGCCGGCGCGGCGGTTGGGGAGCGTGTGCGGGAGGTCGGCGAGGGGAGTGCGCAGAGGCTCCAATGCAGGCAATCCGATGGCGGCCATGTTCTCCAAGGCGGCCGAATCCGGCAAGGCGGCTTCAGACGCGGGCGTTTCAGGCGCCGCGTTGGCGGCGGACTCAGAAATGTCGTCTGGTTCGTCGTAATAAACGGTTTGGTTGGGTGTTTCCCGTTTCGCCAAAACAATTTCGATATCGCGAGGCCGCTCTTCGAACCCGCGGGGCGGGGAAGCTCTCAGCAATAACGCCAGCAGAAGCACGACGAAAATGTGCATCATGAGCGACAACAACCACGCTGGCGTGGTTGGTTGGCTGGACGCGAGGGTTGGTTGGGGGCGGTCCATCATGCTCACCCACTCGGTGAAAATGGCCAGCGCAAACCACTGGTTACCACAAGCAACGGCCGAACGCTGGCGAAGTTCGCACGCGTCGAAGGTTCGCAGCCGATGTCCGACTCATAAACCCATGGCAGAATTATAACGCGGCGGCGCGGAGATCAATTTCCACCAAAAGGATCGTCGTCGTCATCGCCACCGAAGGGGTCGTCGTCGCTGGCGTCATCTCCGCCGGCGTCATTGCCGAAAGGATCGTCGCCGCCGAAGGGATCATCTTTCGTTTTCTCCGCCGCCGGTTTTGCGCCGCCCTCGTCTTCCGGCGATTCCTCTTCACTAGACGCCGACAACTCCACGCCAGGACCAGAATGGACGATCGGAAACTCCAACTCCGTCTGCCGAAAACACTGGATCGATCCCGACTTGGAGCCGACGAAAATTCGATCGGTCTGAACATTCACAAAACCGAAATCGAGTCGTTCTGTGGGCAGTTCGCCGATACGCGCCCCGTTAGCGGAGTTGAGAATGTACGTTCGCCCATGTCGGCCAACGCAGTAAATGCGGTTGTTGCTCACCGCCAACACCCGGCGAACATTCGGCGCCCACCAGAGCCCTTCCTTGTCGGCGTCGCCGACTTGTGAAGAGATGCGGTAGAGCGAGTCATCGTCGGTGATCACGAACAGCGATTCGCCGACAACAATCGGAGGATGCCCGATCGGTTCGCCGGCGGAAAACCTCCAATTGATATCGCCGTTCTTAGCGTTGATCGAGTAGACGTAGCCGTCCAGCGAGGCGGCAAACAGTTGGTCGGGCTCGCCGAAGGTCGATTTCGCCACAATATTTCCCGACGTCTCGACGCGAAAGCGAACGTGCGACTTGTCGGCGTCGCCGACGTAGAGCCAGCCAATATCGGTCGACCAGGCAACGCTCTCGGGCGAGACGGTCGGCTGCACCATCGCTCGGCCATTCGACTTATAAATTCGAGGACGTTCGGTCAAATCTTTGAGAGAATACGACTCCAACTCACCAGAAATGAGCGGCACATGAATCAGTTTTTCGCTCATCGCGGGGCCGGCGCCGGGCGCGCCGCCCAACCGGCGGCGTGCTAGAGAAGTGCCGTCGTCCGCATTCAATACATACAAGTACGAGCCATTCACGACCGCCACGAATTTATCGTTGGCGGCCGGGGCGTAATTCGGGTAACCAGATTTGCCAATCGACGCTATCCAACGCGTGCGACCTGTTTCGCCATCGATCACTTGCAACACGCCATGACTCGTGACCACATAAAGAGTAATATCGGCCACCACGATTGGACTCACTTCCGCCTTCAAGCCGGCGGCATTCAATTCCTTGAGTTTGGCGGCGGCGGCCGTTTTCGCGCCTTGTTGCTCCAACGGATCGCCAAAGGCATTGAGTTGGCGGGAATTGTACGAAAACCGCCCCGCCTTGACGCGCACGTCATAAGCCGCCGAACCCTCGGACGCCGCCACGAATCGGACCATCGGAATGACGCCCGCTTCAGCCAACTGCCTGCGTTTATCGTCGGCAATAATCGAGGCCCCTTGAACACCCAGCAGGTTGCCCGCTTGGTCTTTGTCTGAGGCTGCGAACGTGAACGTCTGGGCTTCGTACTTGACTTCAAAAACGGCTTCACCCGAACTGGTGCTCACGTGCTGCGTCATATGTTCGATGTAGCCGCGCGCGCCATCCAACTCGATCTGCGCGCGCCACATGCGTGTGAGTCCGTACCGACGGGCTAAGTCTTCGCCAAGTTTTGCTCGGGACGTCGTCGACTGCGCCCAAGCGGAGGAGGCCGTTAGCGCGAATGTCAACAAACAGCAACAGATACGCCACTGATTCATGAGAAACCTCGGTTGCCTGGCCTGAAAATCGGCCGTTGGGCGGAATAGCCGGTATTGAGAGGAATAGGGCCCAGCGTTCAATATAATCAAAAAAAACGGAAAAGGCACGCAAATAAACCGGCAAAAGCGCGAAACGCCTTAGTTTCCAAGAGGTTACGCCGATATAAGAGATCTAGCAATGTAAGCCCCGCACGGTGAGGATTGACCCAATTGCATCAGCGCTCGTGCAAAGGTCACATTCTTAGCCACTTGAGATATAAACCCCGCACCGCACGAAACGCACCCCATGCTGTATCGCCGCCAGCAAATTCGATTCGTTCTTTGCCTGCTCGCCGGCCAACTGTTGGCGGTTTCGACGGGCGATACTGTGAAGGCCGAAGCGGCCCGATTTTGGGCCAAACCGGCGCCGATGGCCAGGCAACACCACCATGCCCCACCCCATCCCCTCCAGCCGCAGGCGCCGGGGTACATCGTGCTGCGTCATGCCAGAGACACTTCGCACGCACTGCAAGACGCTCCGCAAACACGCATTTCGACCGTGCAGCCTTTTGCCTACGGGTGGTTTGGCGTCGCTCCGCGCCGCCACTATTCTCGCCATTTCGGCTACTACCGCGAATTCACCCAGTGGAAAACTCGCTGAGCAACAGTCTACAAACGCCCGACGTCGAACGTGAATGCCGCGTGTTGATGAGTGGGCGCTGCAATGCGACGCAGCATAAAAAAACCTCTCCAACCCGCCCCGCCCCGTAATGGCTATCAGACCGGCGGCCTGTAGACCAGCTTCATTTGTCTTTCTCGTCGGCGGCCACCAACCGCGTGACCTTCACGTTGTCGAACTCAACCCACGTTTCAAAGGCCCACAGTGCGATGCGCCCCTTTTCGACGCCGGGATGATCGTGGGGAATCCGGCCTTCTAGAACTTTCTTTCCATCGATCAGGCCTTCGACATAATCGCCGAAATATCGCGCCGTAATGTGGATTTTCTTTTTCTCGGGAATCGGCCACGGCTGAAAATCGAGAATTTTAGTCAGACGCAACAAGCGGCTATGATCGCGCCAGACTGTCAGCGGTTCGGGATACTTGCAGCGAATTTGGAAGGCGGAATTGCCGAACGTGCCTTCCGACAAGTCGTAGTTGGCGAAGTTGCCAAACTCAACACCTACGAACGAGTGCTCGCCGCGCGTTTCCGGGAAATTCGGGACGCTCACCCTGCCGTACGGCCCGAACTTTTTATAGTTTCTCCGTGCGTGAGGCTGTTCGATATCCAGCATATTGAATACGTCCAGGTCGATTTGGTAATCGGTCCACTGGGGGTCTCCGGTGACGAGGGTGAAATGGCGGTGAATATGCGAACTGCGCATTCGCAGCCGTCCCTCGACGACGCCAAATTCAATCGTGGTGTTGTTATGGCGTGCAAAGTACAAGCCGCTTTTGGGATTGCGTTCGAGGGCTACGGTTGGCGGCTCGCCGGCGAACTTCATGTTGTTATCCAACACGGTGTGCGGCCCGATCCACATCACGTCAATGTCGCGATTGAGGGGCGGTTCGGTAAAGCCGTGTCGCCCGGTTAAGAACGTCCAACCGGCTAGGGAGCCGTCGTTGAAATCATCGGTGAACAATACTTCGGCCGTTTTGAAATGCGGCCGCTTCCGACGAGGACGATTCACCTGCTCGCTGATGAACTTCGCGAACAGCGGAAGTTTTGCCTGAGCCTGCATCGCGGGCGGAAAACCAAAGGCCGAATTGATAGCGCCGTCCGCAGCCACTGTGTAATAGTGCAACGCCATATAATGGGCTTTTTGGCCGTTGGGCGGACGACTGCCGGTATTGGGATAGACAAATTTGATCGGCAAAATTATTTCATCGCCCACCAGCGGCAGTTTGAAGCCCTTCCGCCGTTCGGGCGACTGATGAATTTCCATTCGGATGCAGGGAAATTCCTCGGGTAGTTTTCCTTTATAAAATTCGAGCACCTTCACGGTGGCGTCTTGATCGGCTAGGCGGCCTTCCTTGCGGCGCAGAATGTGTTCGATGCGTGCGCGAATTACCACGTCGGCTTGATTGATTTCTTCGCGAAACTCGCTGACCGTGGGATGCGTGTTCAGCACGGAAGGTTTGAGAGAGAACTGCTGGGCGTCGACGGCGTTTGGCAGCAAGCCGCAGCAGGCAACGGCAACAGCAACACACCAAGCAACGTGTAAACAGTATCGAGTCATTTTGAAAATGTTTCCTTGGGAATTTCAGGAATTGAATCTACCTCGGTTGTGTTCCGGGGTGCGTGGTAGGGCGCTAAGAGAAAATGGACCAAGTCATCGATTTCGTTGTCGGTCAGGTGTTGTGTGACGCCATGACGGTCGTGGGGGTTGTATGTCGTGACGACATCTCGCAGTGTTGGGGCGCGGCCATCGTGCAAGTAAGGCGCCGAAATCCAGACATTCTGCAAACTCGGCACATCGGCTTTGATACCCGTGCCGACGTCGAACAGACGCGCCGGATGCTCGCTGCCGGAGCGCGTCCAGTGGGGTCCCCGATGGCAACGCCGGCAACCTACCCTGGCACTATGGAAGAGCGCGCCGCCACGCGCCGCCGATGCTCGTATTTCGTCGCGTGGGAGGCCGCTTTCGTCCAAATGCGGATTGGGCCGTGGCCGCAGCGAGAGCACGAACGCGGCCAGCGCGTTTAACTCCGGAGATTCGTGCAGCGCCGAATCTGGGGACGCCGAATCTGGGGGTGATTGCCGCAGGGCGGCTGGATTGCTCTGCTTTGCGAAGCCCGTTCCGCCCAAGAACGAACGGATGAATTTGTCTTCTTCTTGGACGGTCTGGTAGTTGCCCTGAATCAGCAGTGGCGGTCCGCTGAAATCGGTGACGGCTAGGCTTTTGGGGTTCGCCATGTGCGGCGATGTCGGCTTCTGCTGTTCGGAGAACTCCCAAACCAAGTGGTCGGAAAGCAGCCCGCCGTCTAAATGGCAGGTTCCGCACGACAGCCAGCGATTGGGCGTCATGCGGGAATCTCGGGTGTTGTGAAACACCTTGGCGCCCGCCACGCGGTCTGCTCGCCAGGGCTCTTCGGTCAGGCGGATCTCTTTAAGAATTCGGGGCTGGCGAATATCGGCCAGCGACACCTGGACGAGCGAGCGGGACCAACGGCAGTTCACGAACGCCGTTTTATGATCGGCCGCCAGAACGATGCCGGTCGGGCCAGCGGGCAGTTCCAACAACGACCGCTCCGCGACCATGCCGCGTTCGTTGTACTTGAGAACTTTCATGTCGTGCGAGGCAAAATAGACGTCGATGAAATAACCGGTATCGCCGATGAAGGCCACCGCCGACGGAGCCGCCACCGCCTGACCGGAAAAACTCGAAACAATGCGAGTCGCCTCCAACTCTCGTCCAGATTCCAAATCCAGCAGGCGAATCGCGGCTTGCACGGTCGTCTTATGGCTCAGCGGTCGGCCCGACTGCGTCAGCCCGCGATGCACGTTCGCATGCATGCCCGCCACGATCGCCCGCCGCCCATTGGGGTGCAGCGCGATTGCGGCCAACGCATTAAAGACACCGCCCCGACCGCTCGATATTTCCATGTCTTCGGCCAACACAAACTCGCGCCGCACCTGCCGGCGTTGGGCGTCGATTTCCGACACAACGCCCCGGCCTGCAATCTGGAAGAAATGCGTCACGTACAACGACTGGCCGTCGGCGCTTTTGGCAATGGCAAACGGTCGGGCCGCCACCGCTATGCGAGAGACCACCCGCCGCCGCCGTATGTTCACCACGGCAATGGCGCCCGGCGCGTAACGGCCATCGATATAATCACCGGAAAACTGCGTCACGAAAGCGAGCCGCCCGTCGTTCGATAAAACAACGTCAACCGGCTGCCCGCCCAGCGGAATCTGGGCGATGCAACTGGCTGTTTTCAAATCGACAATGGCCAGGGTTTGGGAGCGTTGCGTCGTGACAAAAGCATATTTATTATCGGGCGAGACCACCACCGACCGGGGCTCTTCACCCACCGCGACTTCTTGCACGCGTCCATCGCTCTTCCAATGCCAGAGGCTGATCGAACCGCTGTCTTGGTTCACGGCGCAAACAATTTCCTCGCCGCCGGTCAAGGCAATGGATGAGGCTTGAACACCGGCGGCGGCAAAAAGTACGACGGCGGTAAAAAGCACGGCGCCCCAAGCGAACATGCCGCCGCCGACCGATCTCGCTGTGGCTGTGATGCCGGGTGCAATCTGCATGGGCTCGTTTCTCTCGCTGCGCCGGCCGGCTTCCCATCACCGAGATTCGTGGTTCAGGGAGCATCTTGGTCGAAAAAAAAACGCGGCAGTTTGTCTGGGCGCCGAAAGGCATCGGCGGGAGGGTGGGCTCGATATCGTTCGGCGCGAGCGCCGTAAAGATCATCAAACATCACTCTACACAACCTCGCCACTGCACGCAAATACGTCATGAAGCACCATGGGCCGGTCGCCTGTCGGCTTTTGCAATACTCGCTTTATTCG
>QIKY01000292.1 GCA_003233175.1 Planctomycetaceae bacterium
CGGCGTCCGCACCAGGACTCCACGCCGGGAAGTTGCTCACGCTCGATCATCTCGCGCGAAATCGGTCTGAGCGAGAGCAACTGCAAGCCGCCCATGCGGCCCTGGCCTACGATATGGAAACGTTCGCTATTGCGCAGGTCTGCCGAGAGGCGGGAGTGCGTTTGCTGGCGGCGCGCGTGATAACCGATGGCGTTGACGACGCCCTACCGCCGGAACTCGAAAAACTGCTCGAACAGAATTCGTGGGCTTCTCGCGCCGGCGCGGCTGCCGGCGCCATTTTCAATCGTCCCGCGGCCATCAAAGACATGTGGCGCATCAAGCAAGACGCCATGAAGGCCTCCGACCGCCTAGCGACTTTTCTAGCCGGCGTCATTCCCCAGTTGCCGTGAGCGGCGAGTGAGAATTTACCTGTTCCATGGCGCGCCGTTGGAGTTCAGCCTTCAGGCTGTTTGAGTACATCGAAGAAAACATGCTAAAGCATGAACTCCAACGGTGCGAAACATGCTGAAGCAAGGCGTCCGAGCCGAATGCCGTGAACGTAAACTATCGGCGTTTCTTCTCTTCCGGTATGATGTTCGTAGGAGAACACTTCACTTTTTCTTCCGCGATACCATAACGCCATGAAGTTGATTTTAGCCAGCCCCCGAGGATTCTGCGCCGGTGTGAATATGGCGATCGAGGCGCTAGATTTGGCGCTCGAGGCGTTTGGGGCGCCGATGTATGTCTATCACGAAATCGTTCACAACAAACACGTCGTGGAATCGTTTCTCGGCAAAGGGGTGATTTTTGTCGACTCGCTCAATGAAGTTCCGGAAGGATCGCACCTGCTTTATTCGGCGCATGGGGTGTCTCCAGACATTCGGCAACTCGCCCGCGACCGAAAACTTTACGCCATCGACGCCACCTGCCCGCTGGTCACCAAAGTGCATTTGGAAGCAGTGCGTTACGCCAAGGAGGGCTACACTATTTTTCTCATCGGGCATGGCGGGCACGATGAAGTGGTCGGCACGACGGGGGAAGCGCCGCAGGCCATTGTTTTGGTGGAGTCTCCCGAAGACGTGCGGCATCTTACCGCGCCGCCCAACGCGAAACTTGCCTACCTGACGCAAACAACGCTCTCGGTCGACGACGCCAATCGGATTATCGAGCAGTTGAAATTGCGGTATCCCCACATTGAATCACCGCCGAAAGACGACATCTGCTACGCCACGCAAAATCGCCAAGAGGCGGTGAACCTCTTGTCGCAAGAAGCCGATGTGGTTTTGGTGCTGGGCAGTCAGAACAGCTCCAACAGTTTGCGACTCAAGGAACTGGCCAAGGAGCGAGGTATTGCGTCGTTTTTGATCGACGGTCCTGAAGACATACAGCCAAATTGGTTCCAAGGAACAGAAACCGTGGTTGTCACCGCCGGCGCCAGCGCACCGGAATCGGTCGTGCAGCGCTGCGTGGACTTTCTCGTGCAAAAATACGGCGCGGTTGTGGAACATCGCTCCATACGCGCCGAAGAAGTTTACTTTCCACTGCCCAAGGAACTGCGCTCGCTCGCGAAATAGGCGCTCCCTCGCGAAATAGAAACGCACCGCCAACGTGCTCAACTCTGGATGTAGTTTTTCAAGTAATGATTTTCCACATTCAGTTGGTTGTGCTGCGCTTTGACGAGATCGCCGATCGAAATCAAGCCCACGCGTCGCCCGTCTTCCTCGATAGGCAAGTGGCGAACTCGGTTTTTTGTCATCAGGCCCAGGAGGTCGTTAATGTCTTCGTCGGGGTGGCCTTTGTGAACATCCTGGCTCATGTAGTCCGCCGCCAAGAGCCCGTCGAGCCGGCCTGAATGCTGAGCGCAAGCACGGAGAATGTCGCGTTCGGTTATGATGCCGGCCATACTGCCGTCTTGTCGGGAGACAACCAGGGAGCCACAATTATGAGCGACCAATTTTTCCGCCACGACATTCAAAGTCGCCTCTGTTTCGATCGTGAAAACCTGGTCGCCCTTGGAGCGAAGAATTTCGCGCACCTTCATGGTCACACCTCTGCGATCTGGGAGATTTGAAACGCCGCTGGTGAAAAGTCCGGCGGCGGAGAATCGATAAGGAGAAAAGACAAGGACACAAAGACAAGGAGCAAGCAGAACCGGCGCCCTCAATGTGGGTGGCTCAGCCAACGCTTGGGTCCATGCTAATGGGTGGGTGGGCGGCGTGTCAAAGAAAATAACGTGATAAATCGCAAGATTTCGGGCAACCGCAGTTTTTGAAGCTGCGAAAGGAACGGTCCTGAATTTACATGCCAAATTAAAAGCCCGGTATTTTGAAAATGCCGGGCTTTTCTGAACTACAAGCGGTAACTTATCTCAGGTCTATTCCTACGGCGCCGCATGAACCAAGGTTTTTCATTCGTTTTCATGATCGACACATTGTTCACCCTCTGGACGCTCCTCCTGGCGGCACTGCATTTTGGCATGTGCCTCACCGCTTCGGCACACGTGATTCTCAACAAGCGTCACACGCAGGCGGCGATCGGCTGGATGGGCGTCATTTGGCTCACGCCGTATTTGGGAACGCTGCTTTATATCGTGTTCGGCATCAATCGAATTTCACGCCGCGCCAAACGCCTGCGCGCCGCTGATTCGCCATTTCCGGAACACTGCCCCCAATGCAAATGCACCGACGAATACGCCGGTTCGCACTTCGGCGAGGAAAACGAACATTTTTGTTCGCTGGCCAAAACCGTCGGCAAGATCACCGGGCGGCCTCTGCTGCGCGGCAATCGGTTCGACATGCTCATCAATGGCGACGCCTGTTTTCCGGCCATGCTCCAGGCCATCGACGACGCCAGCCGCTCGATCGCGCTGAGCACTTATATTTTTGATGTCGACCGGTCGGGCGAGCAGTTTATCGCGGCGCTCCAGCGGGCGGCTGCGCGCGGCGTTGAGGTTCGCGTGTTGGTCGATAGCGTGGGCGCCCGCTATAGTCGTCGCAATGCGGTAACGATGTTGCGTCGTCTCGAAGTGCCGGCGGCCGCGTTTTCACCGACGCTCGTTCCTTGGCGGTTTGCTTACGCAAACCTGCGCAACCATCGAAAGATTCTTGTCCTCGATGGACGCATCGGTTTCACCGGCGGCATGAATATTCGCGAAGGAAACGTTCAGGCCTATCGGGCTCCGCACGCCATTCAAGACATGCATTTTCGCATTGCCGGGCCGGTCGTGGCGGATCTCCAAAGAGTATTTGTCGAAGACTGGTTCACTTGCACCAACGAAGACCTACATGGCTCGCAGTGGTTTCCAGAACTTGACGAACAGGGCGACATCCTGGCGCGCGGCGTGGCCGATGGCCCCGATGAAGATTTCGACAAAACCCGCCTGACCTTGCTCGGCGGACTGGCCTGCGCGCGGCATCGGGTGGCGGTGGTCACGCCGTATTTTCTGCCCGACAACGCGCTCACGACGGCGCTGATCGTGGCCTCGTTGCGGGGCGTGCAAGTCGATATTGTACTCCCCGCCAAGAGCAATCTGTCGTTGGTGCAGTGGGCCATGACGGCGGAAATTTCGCCCGTCTTGGAGCGGGGCTGCCGGGTTTGGTTGACGCCGCCGCCGTTCGACCACACAAAAATCATGCTCGTCGACGATTACTGGTCGATGATCGGCTCCGCCAATTGGGACCCCCGCAGCCTGAGGTTGAATTTCGAGTTCAACGTGGAATGTTATGGTAGGGCCTTCTCCCAGACGCTCCGCGAAATCATCGACCAGAAAATTTCGATTGCAAGACGGTTGGATTTGGCGGAAATCGTGGGGCGAAACATACCCACGCGTTTGCGCGATGGAATTGCCCGGCTGGCGAAACCGTATATCTAAGAGCCTGTTTTTGAATACGCTTTCAGGCCCAAGGATGAGCGAATCATTCCCTCGCAAGGCGTGCGAAGCAGGCGAATCCATGAGATTCGCCGATGTAGCACAACGCCGCGACGGGATGATTGTAGCCATCCGACGGCGAAATTGGTATTCAAAAACAGGCTCTAAGGCGAGCGGCGGGCGGATGTAAGGCGGAGTGTCCAACCCGGGAAGAAGCACGCTGAAGCGTACACTCCAACGGAGGGCCTATTTTAGGGGAGCGGCCTTGATCGCGGCGGCGGTTGAACCGTGGGGAGTTTCTGCTTTTCGTAAGGCGACGTACGACGACAAATCGCTCAAAAAGGCCTCCATCTGCTGACCGAATTTCGGCAGGGCGGCGTCTATTTCGTCGAAGTCTTCCTGTTCCGCCGCCGCCTTGATTTGAGCCACTGTTTTCAGCGGAGGCGTTTCGCCAAACAACCGCAGGGTGTCGTGCAATACCGTGGCGGCCTTGCCGATGACGGCGGCGTCGCTCTGGCCCGCGGCGCGCCGCAGGTCGGTGACCATGCGGTGCGAATCGGCTTGAAAAGTGACCGCAATGGCTTCCAGGAGTTTGGCGTCGCCGATGGTTTTGAGCGAAGCTTGCCAATCCCAGCTTTTGCCGCTCTCCTCGCAGGGCGTCGCCTGGGATGCGTGCCGCGACAGCTGGTCGATCAGGCCGGCAAAAACGCCGGTGAGCTTTTCCAGCCGCAACGGTTTGGTGATGTATTCATCCATGCCCGCAGCCAGGCAGTGTTCTCGGTCGCCCAGCATGGCATGCGCCGTCATGGCCACAATGGGAGTGCGTTTTCCACTGGTTTCCTCCCGCTGACGAATGCGGCGCGTTGTTTCCACACCGTCCATTCCGGGCATTTGGATGTCCATCAGAATGAAATCGTAAGACGTTTCGAGCACGCGAGTGAGCGCATCTCGCCCGCTGCTCACGACTTCGACAACATGCCCCTCCTTGGAAAGTAAACTGACAGCAAGTTTCTGACTAAACTGGCTGTCGTCCACGAGCAGTAGGCGGAAGGGGCCGAACCGGCCCGGCGCCGCGCTGGGTTTATCCACGCGGGAGTAGGAATTTGACGTCTCGGACCCAAATTTCCTGGGCCCAGTATTCTCGGACATTTTGTATCCCAGATCGGTAAGAGCAGTGATCTACGCCTTCTTCCCGCCCGACCGAAATTTAGCACGTCGTTGCATTGGCGATGGGAAGAATGTCTTCCGGCTGGTCGCCAATAGGACGCGCCTCAAGAACCCTTTATAACTAAAGCCAAGGGGAATTGCACGATGAAAAATGATCGGGTATACAAACGACCACTATTCGGTGATTTCTTCCTTGAAGCCAACATCCTGCACGCGACGAAAGTTACTGGGAAAAAAATCCCTTGAAAGCAGTCCCTTGAAAGCACTTGTCACCGGCGGCGGCGGATTTCTCGGCCGCTACATCGTGGAAATGCTGCTGGCCCGCGGCGAGCAGGTGCGGACGATTTCTCGTCGGCGTCATGCAGCGCTCGACGCCCTGGGCGTGGAGGCCATTCAGGGCGACTTGCGTGAGCGAAAAGTAGCAATAGACGCCTGCCGGGGCGTTGATATCGTATTTCACACTGCGGCCGTGGCCGGCATTTGGGGGCCTTGGCGTCATTTTTATGAGTGCAATACGCTGGCCACGCAGTATATTGTCGATGGCTGCCTGAAACACGAAGTTTCTCGTTTGGTGTTTACGAGCAGCCCCAGCGTGACATTTTCCGGAGTCGACCAACTCGGCGTGGACGAAACAGCGCCCTATCCGCAAAAGTGGCTGTGCCATTATCCCCACACAAAAGCCTTGGCGGAGCAACGCGTATTGCGGGCCAACGGCGAAAAGAATTTGGCCACCTGCGCCCTCAGGCCCCATTTGATTTGGGGACCTCGCGACCAGCACTTGATTCCTCGCTTGCTGGCGCGCGCCCAGGCGGGCCGTCTGCGGCGAATTGGCGATGGAAATAATTTGATCGACACGATTTACGTCGAGAACGCCGCCCGAGCGCACTTGCAGGCGGCCGACGCCCTTTCGCCGGCTTCGCCCGTGGCGGGTAAGGCCTACTTTTTATCGCAGGGCGAGCCCGTGAATTGCTGGGATTGGATCAATGAAATCCTCTCTTTGGCCGGAGTGGCGCCGGTAAAAAAATCGATTTCACTGCGCACGGCGTGGCGTTTGGGCGCCGTGATGGAAACGGTCTATTGGCTCGCACGGCGGAAATCGGAACCTCCCATGACGCGTTTCCTGGCCGCGCAATTGGCCACCTCGCACTATTTCGATATTTCCCGCGCACAGAGCGACTTCGCCTACGCACCAGAGGTATCGCTCCAAGAAGGCATGCGGCGTATGCAATTGGAGCTGCGGCCTGGATAAGAGCCTGCTTTGAAACGAAGTTAGTTTGGAATCCATTTTCGATATCCGGCTCAAAACCGCGCGCACCGGCGAAGCCAGTGGCACATAAAGTACATCGCAAATGTAACGACAATAGTGCCGCCCCTGCCGGCGTCGTCATTGTAGCTGGGGTCGCTTTGATCGTGACATTGGGTCCTGCAGGTGGGGCGGTATTGGTGGCTTTATAAATCGACAAAGTGAATGGATACTAGATGAACACGACGCCAGATGCAGCAAAATGCGATGCTCTTTGCGAAATCCTTCACAAGATTTCCTTGCAGTTTGAGGCGGGGTCTGACGAGTACTCTGCGTTAGAGGCGGGCGCCGCAGCGTTACAATATCAATTCATCCGAGATACAGGAAAAGCGTTTGACGATTTTCTTCGCAAGATCAAGGATACTGCTCCCGTTACCGACAAATCGCTTTCCGACTGGCTCACGAAGCATCCTGCGGCATCGCCTGGAACGACTGCCGTTATTGGCGGGATGCATCACGTCGTTACTGCAGGTCTCGATGGCCAGCTACGCTTAGTGCGAATCAATCCATTGGACTAAACTGTTGCGCCAACTCGAAAGAGAACAACGTTCGAGACACCTTTTCAACGGCAAACCGCCAAGGGAGTAGAGGCGTCTGGCGGTTTGCTCGGATAATTGTCAAGTGAGGTTCAAGGCTTCTTTATCCGGGTTCCAAACAAATTGGGTGAAGGTTCGGCTTACGGCCCCCTGTCGTCATTCATCGTGACGAACGAACCTGGGAAATTCCTGAACGCAGCGCCGGTGCAATATCCGTCAAGATACAAGTTGTAGACATCCGGTATCGTTGTAAAGTCTCCGTCGTTCCCTAGCCCTTTTATCGCCTCCTCGCGTTGGCGTCTCACATCCTCGCGTTGGCGTTTCGCTTTTTCAGGACTATATCGCCTCCAGGGATTAAATGGTTTGGAAAAGGGCGGCCGCAAAATGAAATTGCCAAGGCCGAAAAGCGGGCCGAAAAGCGTCTTCATCCTAATCGCCGCGAAAACCGCCACTAGGTCCAGAACGAGCAGAACGAACAGCACGAACATTGCGACATATAAACCGATATAAGCCGCTTTGTCGCCGCTCGTAGAGTCTATCCCATAAGCGAAAACAACTCCCAAAGCGACTAAACTTGCGAACAAAAGAAGAACAAAAGCGCTATGGAAAAAGGTTAATCTTTTCATTGCTTGTCCACACTTTGAACAAATCGGCAACGGAACGTATATTGGAGGGTATTTTGCGGCATATGCAGAAGCATGTTCACGGGCAGCTTCCATTTCCGGGAATGAATAGCTGCCAGACCCCAAAGGAGCGGGGTCTGGCCTGCACATTTTATACTTACATATTCCGACCGTCTTGCGCCGAGGCTTCTCTGCACAAAAGACGCAGGTTGTTGGCAGCGGTTTTGGGGGCGGAGGGTTTTCCTCGATAATCGTTTTGAGATTGGGAATTTCTGAGACCGGCAGCCAACAGACTGAAGTTGTTACTAGAGTGTCGAGAGTCAATATCCCGGCCAGGGCCATTTTTTTCATCTCTCTGTCGCTGTAGGCACCGACCTTCTTCTCATTGATCAAACAGTACCAGGATTCTTCCTCGCCAGATGCGGCCTTCTTCATGACCTTGGTCACTTCATCTCGAGGCATTTCGCTCTCGATAGCTGCGAACACAAGCCCCTTTATCGACTCGGCAAAGACCCATCGTTCCTGATCGGTGCTGATCTTGTGTTTGCGTTTCAATTTTCCAGTGGACGCGAGATTCTTCAACTGAGACGCGGTAAAGGATCCATGCGTCTTGGCGCCTGTGTTGATCCAGTATTTCATTAGCGGGACCTGTAATGTGTTTTGACTCACAATCACTTGCTTCAGGAAATGCACCGCATTGGTATATATTTTGAAAATTGAGCAGGTGTACGTTCATTTGCAATCCATTGTCAATGTTAATATTGAATAATTGCAATTATGTAAATTCGAGACTGTTCCTAAATACTCGGGGCACGCGAACCGTTCAGAGTAACGCGCGGAATTCTTCAACGGTAAGTCCGGCCGCAAGAATTTGTGATTTCAGCAGTCCCCGCCCTAACGTTTTCCCGGCATGAACGGGGATGGATAGTATTGCCCGATGCCCATCTTTCTTCAGGATGGCATGCGAGCCGCGCGTTCTGGCTTTGTAAAAACCTGCCCGCTCGAACGCTTTGATGGCTCTTGTCCAGAGATGACTGGAACCTTAGCCATCCACCACAATCCATTTCTGCTTGGCGTCTTCCGGGATTTCATACTGTTCGATGGGAAGCCAGGGAATAGCGCCATCCTCTGAATCCAGATACTCGGCAATCACGGCGGAAGCAGCTTCTCGCGCGTTGGCCACCGCCGCCGCTTCCGTGTCTCCGCAGCTTCCCGCTCCCGGTAGATTGAGCACAACAGCCGAGAAGGCGCCGTCCTCTTCGCGGATGATGGCGAGATGGCACCTGTACCGTTTGGGATTAAAAACGGCTTGAAAGACTTCGTATTTAGCAGGTTGCCCGCTAGACCGAATTACATGACTCATCGAACGTCCTCCCAAAAGCATGAGGCCAACTATTCCGGGTGGCCGGGCTCCTCCTTGATGGCATCGATTCGATGTGAACCAATCACTTCTCCCTCGCAAACAATCTCGAAAGCATACACGCCCGGTTCTTCAATCGATTGTGTTATTCTACTTTTCTTGCTGCGTAAGTCAATGATTTGACGCCACTTGCGACAATGCACCGCTTCCCGCCGTTCTTTTCATTTCCATGAAGGCGCCCACCGCCGGACAGCCACCCGCTATGAGAACACGCCACCGCAGTGCAACGGCTTGTCAGCGGCTGGGGAAATAGGTAGCCTCAGTAGTTCTCGATATTGTTATTTCATCTCCCGAATTCGTGGTTGGAGAGTAGAGGTTCATGATTGCGGGCCAGCAGTTACCCGATAGCCAGCGCATTGTTCTCACGGGCATTGGCTTGGCGGCGCCGAATGGAAACAGCTACGCGGAGCTGCGCGAGAGCCTGTTGGCCTGCCGGAGCGGCGTCTCGCCGTATGAAATCCGGTATTTCGGCAAAACATTGGCCGGTATTTGTGATTTTGACGAACGGCGTTACCAAAAACGTAAAGATGTTCGCCGCGGCACGCGCGCCGGCAGCGTGGGCGTTTACGCCGCGCGGGAGGCGGTGGCCGACGCCGGCCTGGATTGGGAGAATTGCGAGAAATCTCGCGTGGGTATTTATGTCGGCGTGACGGAGCACGGCAACGTCGAAACGGAAAACGAAATATACGAAATCAAACAGTTCGATTACGACATCAAGGTTTGGTCGCACCACCACAATCCTCGCACGGTGGCGAACAATCCGGCGGGCGAAATCGCCCTGAACATGAGCATCACGGGGCCGCATTATACGATCGGCGCGGCCTGTGCGGCGGGCAACGCGGGTTTGATTCAAGGCGCTCAAATGTTGCGGCTGGGCGAATGCGATTTGGCGTTGGCCGGCGGCGTGTCGGAGAGTATTCATACATTCGGGATTTTCGCCAGTTTCAGCAGCCAAGGCGCGCTCGCCACCCACGAAGACGCCACGCAGGCTTCACGGCCGTTTGATCGCGACCGCAACGGAATCGTGGTGGCCGAAGGCGGTTGTATTTACACCATGGAGCGGCTGGACGACGCCCGCCGCCGCGATGCGAAAATTTACGGTGAGTTGGTCGGCTATGCGTTGAATACCGACGCCACCGATTTTGTCTTGCCGAATCCTGAGCGACAGGCGCAATGCCTGGAGCTGGCCTTGAAGAAAGCCGGACTGGCGGCGGAAGAGATCGACATCGTCAGCACACACGCCACCGGTACGTCGTCGGGCGATATTCAGGAGTGCAAGGCGTTGCGAGCGGTGTTCGGCAAGAGTGAACGCACGCACTTTAACAACACCAAAAGTTACATTGGCCATTGCATGGGCGCGGCTGGCGCGTTGGAGTTGGCGGGTAATCTGGCCGCCTTCGACGATGGCGTTTGCCATCCCACGATTAACGTAGAAAACCTAGATCCGGAATGCGAATTAAACGGCTTGGTGCTCAACCAGCCCCGCGAGATCGGCCCCGTTAAGTATGTGTTGAACAATTCATTCGGCATGCTGGGCATCAATTCCGTGGTCATTATCGGCAAGCTTTGAAAGATACCCACGGAGAGAAACGTCTCATGACGCCAGGAGATATTCGCGAAGAGATCATCGACATTTTGGAGAGCATCGCGCCGGATGAAGATCTTTCCGAGCTGCAAGACGCCCCCAATTTCCGCGACCAACTCGAACTCGACAGCATGGACTTCCTCGACATCGTCATGGAATTGCGCAAACGCTATCGCATTCAAATTCCCGAGGAAGAGTACGAACAACTGGCCAGTATGCAGAGCACCGTGGCGTACCTGGAGCCGATCATGAAAGACATGGCCAAAGCTTCGTAAGACGCACGGCGCCGTGTGTGAGATGCTATGTACGACACGATCATCATCGGCGCGGGAATGTCGGGGCTGGCGGCCGGAATTCGCTTGGCGTACTACGACCGACGCGTCTGTATTCTCGAACGCCACAACACCATCGGCGGATTGAATTCGTTCTATCGGCTGCGCGGCCGCGATTACGACGTCGGCCTGCATGCGGTCACCAATTTCACGCCGAAGGGCGAAAAAAAAGGGCCGCTGGCCCGACTCTTGCGGCAACTCCGCTTTCGCTGGGATGAGTTCGCCCTGGCCGAACAAGTCGGTTCGACGATCGCCTTCCCCGGCGTCTCGCTCCAATTCGGCAACGATTTTGATCTCTTTCGCAGCGAAGTCCATAAGCAATTTCCCCGCCAAAAAGACCAATTTGAAAAGTTGATTTCGAAGATCGTCGACTACGACGACCTCAACCAGGAAATTTTCGATCTCTCCACACGCCAAGTTCTGGCCGAAACAATCGACGACCCGTTGCTGATCGAAATGTTGCTCTGTCCGCTCATGTGGTACGGCAACGGCCGCGAGCACGATATGGATTTCGGCCAGTTCTGCATTATGTTTCGCAGCATTTTTTTTGAAGGCTTTGCGCGTCCGCTGGCCGGCGTACGGCTGATTCTAAAAAAGCTCGTGCGAAAGTTTCGCGGCTTGGGCGGCGAACTGAAGCTCCGTTCGGGCGTCGACAAAATTCATGTCCAAGACGGCGAGGCGGTTTCCGTTGTGTTGGAAAGCGGTGAGGAGTTGCTCGGCCGGAAGGTGGTGTCGTCGGCCGGTTGGCTGGAAACCATGCGGCTTTGCGATGATGTCAGCCATGTCGATTCGTCTCAGGCGGGGCAGTTGTCGTTCACCGAATCGGTCTCGATTCTCGATTGCCCGCCGCGCGATTTGGGTGTCGACCGCACGATCGTTTTCTACAACGATTCCGAAAAGTTCCATTGGCAAAAACCGAGCGGTTTGAGCGATGTGCGCACCGGAGTGATCTGTTCACCGAATAACTTTGCCTACGACCCCGACGACGATGCGCAGGCCATGCTCGACGGCGTGGTGCGCATCACTTCGTTGGCCAACCACAATTCTTGGAGTGCGCTGTCGGAGCAGGAGTACGCCCTGGAGAAGCTGCGTTGTTACGACGATGTTTTGGAATCGGCCGTGCGATTCACGCCCGACTTCCGCAACCACATCATCGATACCGATATGTTCACCCCGACCACCATCCGCCGCTACACCGGCCACGACAACGGGGCGGTTTACGGCGCGCCGCAAAAACGGCTAGACGGCGCCACGCATCTGAAAAACCTTTTCATCTGCGGGACTGATCAAGGCTTCGTGGGCATTATCGGCGCGATCGTCAGCGGTATTTCCGTGGCCAACCAACACCTCTTGCGAGATTGACGCCCACGCGTCGCCACGACGCGAACGCTTGGCGGGCCGCCCGAGTGCAGGAACGCACTTTGCCGCCCACCGTTGGAGTGTACGCTTTAGCGTGTTTTCGTCTCGGACGCACGCCAAAGCGTACACTCCAACGGTTCAATCGCATTCAAAACGGGAGAGGCCGCTTGCAGTTGTTTTGAAGCAGGTGCTATGATTAACCAACGAGCAGACGGGATCGAAACGCCGGAGATGCGAACGAAATGCCTGAGCGATTAACACACCTTCGAGAAGTAGTCGCGGAGTTGGAGGAACAACTCGCGTCGGTTGAATCCATCGACGCCGAAACCGCCTCTCTCTTGCAAGACGCAACGCGCGAGATCCAGGAAGTTTTGCAAAAGCAAGACGCTGAAACCTTGGAGCAAGAACCGCTTGCTGAAAGGCTGCAACACGCCGCCGAGACATTTCAAGCCACGCACCCGACGCTTTCCGGCGTGGTGATGCGTGCGGTCGACGCGCTCCGCCAATTGGGCATCTGAGCAGCCTTGCATTGCGCCGTTGGAGTCCACGCTTTAGCGTGTTTCTTTCCGAACACACGCTAAAGCATGGACTCCAACGGCGCGCGTCTTACGCTGGCGGCTGCGGGAAGTTGACAAAGTCCTGGGCTGCCTGACCGCTGAGAACGGCGGCCACGTCTCGGCAAACCGCTTCCAGGACGCGGCGTTGCCCTTGCTCGGTGAAGGCGCCGATATGAGGCGTGAGCACCACGTTCTCAAACGCGGCGAAAGGCTCCTCGCTCGGCGGCTCCGTTTGCCGGACATCGAGCGCCGCTCCCGCGATTCCCTCGTTGGCGAGGCAGGCCAGTAGGTCTTGCTCGTTGACAACCTCGCCCCGCGCCACGTTGATAAAAAAGGCGCCGGGGCGCATAGCCGCGAATTTTTCCGCGTTGAACAGGCCTCGCGTCTGCTCGTTTCCCGGGAGGTGGCAGGTGACGAAGTCCGACCGCTGTAAAAGCGTATCCAGGTCGAGCAACTGGGCGTGTAATTCTTGCAAGATGGGCGCATCGTCCGCGACAAACGGATCGTATGCCAGAATTTCCATTCCCATTGCGCTGGCGATGCGGGCGACCGCGACGCCGATGCGTCCAAAGCCGACAACGCCCAATGTGTTTCCCGCCAGTTCGACGCCCATGAACTGGCGGCGGGCCCATTTTCCGCTGCGCACATGGCGGTCGGCGGCTGATATTTTTCGGGCCAGCGCGAGCATCAAACCGAGTGTGAGTTCGGCCACGCTGAGCGTGTTTTGTGAAGGCGTGTAACAGACCACCACGCCTTTTTCCGTTGCCGCGTCGACGTCGATGTTATCAAGACCAACTCCGGCGCGAGCCACGATTTTGAGTGCGCCGGCGTCTTGCAAGAGGGCGGCGTTTACTTGCGTTTGATTGCGAACAATCAGCGCCTGTGCGCCGGCCAGAGCGGCTTTCAAGCGGTCGGGTTCTCGCCAGAGGGCGGCGTCGTGCAATACGTCGAACCGCTGGGCGAGTTGCCGCATCGCCGGCCCTTCCATGTTCTCACTTACTACAATGGCGGCCATGAGAGTTATATCCTTCAAGAAATTCAATGGTTGTTGGAGGCTCTTCGAAGTGTTTTCACCAGCGGTGTTTCGCCGGCGAGCGCTCGCGGGTTCGGCGGTCGGCGCGAAGCCTCTTGAATCTCAGGTAATGATAAAGGCGTTGGAACAAATTGCGACCCCCGGCGGACGATAGCCTCTTTGGCGTCAACATCGCAAGTGAATACTCAGACGTCGACTTTCGACATCCGCTGAACTCCGTTCGACAACGGTCTGGCCCATCGAAACCGGACACGTTCGATCTGCTCGGCTTCACCCACGACTGGGGCAAGTCTCGCCAGGGGAACTGGACGGTGAAGAAGACAATGTCGAAGCGGTTGACGCGGGCTGTCCGGTCGATCTACCAGTGGTGTCATGACTACCGGCACAAGCCGGTACACGAACAATGGCGGAAGTTATGCCAGAACGTCCGTAGACATTGAGACTGAGGATTCCTTTCAAGGGGATTCTCCACCCCCATCCGGTATCCGTCAATCTTGGGCTATCGCATCTGTGGGCGACCCAAAGAAAAAAGCCTACCACCAAGCTTGCACGCAAGGCGATAACAATTCAAAAACAGGCTCTTAGCCGATTTTTTCCGCCGCGAATTTTTCGGCCACGTCGGCGGCTTGGGCCAGTCCGGCGGAGTTGGCCAGCCCGCTGGAGTTGGCGTAACGCGCCGCGATTTCGCGGCAAGCTCCAGCCACATCGGGCGCGGCGAGGAGTCGTTGTAATTTCCGAGCCAGGGCCGGACCGCGAAAGGCGGCAGGTTTGAGCGCGTCGCCCACGTTCAGGCGTTTCAGTCGGGCTGCGTTATCGGGCTGGTCGTGGGCCATCGGCATGATCAACTGGGGAATGCCGGCCGCGAATCCTTGGGCGGTCGTGCCGATGCCGCCATGATGCACAATCGCCGCGGCGCGGGGCAACACTTGGCTGAAGGGGGCGTAAGG
>QIKY01000148.1 GCA_003233175.1 Planctomycetaceae bacterium
AACTGCTGGGCATCGGCCGCGCAACACTGTATCGAAAAATCGAGGAATACGGAATTTCTCGGTAAGGCGTTTGTCGGCGACGTCGTTTCGGTGCGGCAAGTAATACGCCTGAAAACACTTGTCGATTCGGCGCCCACAACCGATAATCGAGTAAGGACTTTTCCAGCAACGTTTGAGGCGGAGCAAACCGCTCGCCAACCGGAAACGATAGTCATCCGCTCGCTGGCAAACATAACGAGGTTATTTCATGTCGAACCGCCAATATTGCACTCTTTGGGCCATCGCGCTATTCGTTGTTGGGGGCGGCTTGCATCCTTTGTCGCCAGGGAGCGCTGCAGCGCAGGGGCGAAACGCTCGTCCGCGTCGGGTAGCGCACCCCAAATGGAATAAAGATGACTACGCCAGAATCTTCTTCGATAATATATTCGACGACGCCCTAATTGGTTCGCGCCCGGGCAAGTTTTGGACGGCAACCAGCACCGGCGGCTAGAGCAACCGCGTCGGCGGGCGGCGGATCGGCGGCGGGATCGGGCGGCGGCGTTTTTGCTTGGTCGAAACTGATTTCGGCGGCTACTCTCGAAGATGAAATTAAATCGCTCAAACTTAAACTCGATCAGAGCATCACCACGCCGACGGTTTTCGCTGGCAAGGGCTATCGAGACGCCCGGCGAGACTTTTCCCTGCTCGCCATGCTGTTTTCCATCGTAGGCGAATACGATGGCGACGTTCGCTGGAAAAAACAGGGGCCGATCGCGAGAGATCTTTTCGCTCGCACCGCCGCCAATGCGAAAGTCGGCACGCCACAGGTCTACAAGGAAGCGAAAATGCGCCGCGACGACCTCACCGATTTGGTCGGCGGAAATTCGCTCTCCGGCGAAGCCGGCGAAGCCGCCGCCGATTGGTCGCAGGTTTGTGATCGGGCGCCGTTAATGAAGCACTTGGAAATCTCCCAACAAGAGCGGCTCATGCCCTGGACCGCCAGCGCCGGCGAATTCAAAAACAAAGCCGAGGAGCTTACACATGAGGCGGAGCTTCTGGCCGCCATCTCGGAAGTGTTGGTCAAGGAGGGCATGGAGGATGGCGACGACGAAGACTACGCCGCCTTTTGCACGAAAATGAAAGACGCCGCCCTGGAAATCATCAGTGCGGTAAAGACCGGCGATCAAGAGGCGGCGTCCAAGGCGGTTGGCGCCATCGGACAAGCCTGCGATGAATGCCACGAAAATTATCGTGGATAAAGCCGCCGTTCGGCAACTTCGATTCTTGCCCTTTGTTTGGCCGAAGGCCAAGATCACCATAGCCTGGGGCATCGCCCCAGGAACCGAAAAAAAAGCTCCTCATCTTGGCCGCAGGCCAAGTTCACCCGCCATCTTGCGGGATGTGAATAAGGCCTTCGGCCATACGAACGCAAATCGGCCAGCGTACCTGGGGCGATGCCCCAGGCTATGGTGAAAATAGGCCTTCGGCCAACAGGAACAGAAAAGACAGGCTGGTCAGGCGAGAATCGGTTGCACCACGTTTCCGCCGACATCGGTGAGACGGAAGTCGCGGCCGGAGTAGCGATACGTTAGTTTTTTGTGGTCCAGCCCCAGCAGATGCAGAATGGTGGCGTGCAGGTCGTTGATACTGACCCGGTTTTCCACCGCCTTGAAACCGAAGTCGTCGGTGGCGCCATGCACGTGCCCGCCCTTGACGCCGCCGCCCGCCATCCAGATCGAGAAACCGTGGTTGTTGTGGTCGCGGCCCTTGCCGAGCCCCTTGTTGGTGCCTGGCGCCGGCAGTTCCACGCTCGGCGTGCGGCCGAACTCACCGCTCCAGAGTACGAGCGTTTCGTCCAGCAGTCCGCGTTGTTTGAGGTCTTGCAGGAAAGCGGCAATCGGCTGGTCCCACTTCTCGGCTTCCACGCGGTGCAGCATGATGTCGTCGTGGTGGTCCCAGGGAATGCCCTTGCCCGACCAAGTTTGAATACTGCGCACGCCGCGTTCGATCAGACGCCGCGTGATCAACAACTGCCGACCGTAAACCGTATCGCCGTACAGTCGCCGAATGTGTTTCGGCTCGCGTGTGACATCGAAGGCGTCGGTGGCCTCCATCTGCATGCGAAAGGCCAAGTCGAACGACTGCATTCTCGATTCCAAGGGGCCGTCGTCGTGTACGCGGCGGGCGTGTTCTTCATGCAATGCGTGGAGCAAATCGAGTTGCTGTTGTTGTTCTTGGCGCGTGACGCGGCTGTTGCGAATGTTTTCGATCAACTGTTCGATGCGCGTGTATTCGCTGTTGATGTACTGGCCCTGGAACGTGCCGGGCAGAAACGAAGAGCCCCAATAGCGAGGGCCAAACCGGCCGGGGTACCCGCTGGGACACATCGAAATGAAGCCGGGCAGATTTTGGTTTTCGGTTCCCAAGCCGTAAACGATCCAGGCGCCCATGCTGGGCCGCGATTGAATCGGGTCGCCGCACATGATTTCGAGCGTCGAAGGCGGATGATTCGGCACCGCGCAGTGCATCGACCGCACCACGCAAATGTCGTCGATAAACGCGGCCGTCTTCTCAAACAGTTCGCTGACCTCGATCCCGCTTTGGCCATACTTCTTGAACTGAAACGGCGATTTATAGCCCACGCCCGTCTTGCGTTCGGTTTTATAATGCAGTGGCAGCGTTTTGCCATCGAACTGATCGAGCAGCGGTTTGGGGTCGAACGTATCGACCTGGCTGGGTCCGCCATTCATGAACAGATGCACAACATGCTTGGCTTTGGCGGCGAAGTGCGGCTGCTTGGGCGAAAGCGGAGAGCGCGGCGTAGCGGCGCGCGTTTCCTCGCCCAACATGGCGTTCAAGGCGAGTGCGCCAAACCCGGCGCCGGCGTGTTGCAAGAACTGCCGGCGGCCGTGGGGCGAGGGGAGCGGTGTTCCGGCGGATGCGGGATCAGTCATGTTTTTCGGCTTTCGTTATTGGGAGCGGCGTTCGATTCACTCCACGAACACAAACTCGTTCGACATCAACAACACCTGTGCGTATCGCTCCCAGGCGTCGTAGTTTTCCGGCTGATTTTTCACGGGCGGTTTCGGAAAAGCATCGCTCGATTTCCACACTTTTCCGCCGCTGGTCATTCCACCTCCGGCCAGTATTTCCCGGACGACCGGCGCCCAGGAAAATCCGTCATAGCCGCCATCGCCTTTTTCATCGATCACAAAGTCGAGCGTGTCGCCGACTTGCACTTTTATTTGAGCGACTTTCGTATCGGCGGCGCCGTTGTGCGCCGACCATTGTCCCAAGCGGCCAGCGGGGCCGTAAATGGTGGCTTGCACGCCATCGCCTTGTTCCGCATTATGTTTGAGCAAGCCGCCAAGATTCACCGTTCCAGCAATCGGGCTTGTCCAACGACGCACCAAGCAACGGCCGCCGCCCGCCGCATGGCCGCCTTTCGGCGTCAGCCTGAGCCAGCCAAAACCTTTTTGCTTGTCGGGATACGCCGCGCCGCCCTGCATGACCGACGGCCCTTGAAAGGGAAACGGCTTGATCACCGAAAGTTCATGCGAACCTTGCTTCGAATCGTAGACGGCGTAGCCGAACTTCCAGGGCGAAACAGCAGCGGCAAGGGAATCAGCCGGTGGTTCGCCATGGGCGCCGGCCTCTATGAATCGCAAACCGGCGGCCAGTTCACCTTTGCTCGGCGGCCGATTAAAAGCCAATTCGTAAATGCGTTGGATCCGACGCGCGGGAGCACGGAGTTTGCTAACGTCGTCGCGTTTGATCATCGCCGCCGCCAATTCCATGACAAAGGCGTTGTTCAGCAAATACAAGCTCTGCGTGGGCGCCGTCGTGATATCGCGAGCGGCGGTGCTTTCGTCGGGGCTGGCAAAGTCGAAGGTGAGCAACAGCGGCGGCAGTTTATCGCGATCAACCATGCCGTAAACCGCACGCCGATAAGGATTGAACGTCCAATTGTTTTGAGCATTCGCGAGCTTCGCCCAGCCGGCGTCGCGAATCATTTGCACGGCTGGTCCGCCATGTGTGGGATCGAGCTTGCCGGCGACCGAAAGCATGGAATCGTGCATGGTTTCGTAATCCACCCGCCGCCGGTTGTAACGCCAGAGCAATCGGTTGTCGGGATCGGAGGCGAATTTCGCCGTATCGCCATGGCTCGACTGCTGGTAGGCCGCCGAATTCGCAATGCGCCGATGCAGCGCCTTGATCGACCAACCGTCTTCCACGAATGAGGCCGCCAGCCAGTCGAGTAGTTGGGGATGCGAGGGCGGGTCGGAACGCAGGCCGAAGTCGCTGGGCGTGGTTACCAACCCCTTGCCGAAACGCCACAGCCAAACGCGGTTCACGATCACACGCGCCGTGAGCGGATTCGTGGGCGAGGCGATGGCATCGGCTAGCTCCAACCGGCCGGAGCCGTGCTGGAAAGGTTGGCGGTCGGCGCCCGACAACACTTCCAGAAACCGCCGGGGCACATTGGGACCGCGCCGGTCTTTATTGCCTCGCAAAAACACATACGGCTGGTAGGGCTTCTTGGTGTCATGCACCACCATCGCACGGCGCGGCGAACCGGGATGCAACGCTAGGCGAAGTTTTCGATCGGCCTCCACGTTGAGCAGCCGCAGGAACGCCTGCCTGTTCAGCATTTTGAAATTCCCCGCCGGCATGACGCCCGGCGCATCGGCGCCGTAAAGGCACAGCCGCAACTGTTCGCGTTGTGGGTCGTTGAATTTTGTTATTGGCGCATTCTCGGCGGCGGAGTCCTTCTGCTTCCGCCACTGGACGTCAATCGCATCGAACATGTTTTGATAGATCTGGGCGACATCCTGGAGAGACGTGATCTTCTGTATTTTCTGTTTTTGTTTCGGCTTCTGGCCCGTCGGCTTTTGAAAGGCCGTCGCCACGAGTGGATTGATCGTTTGCCCCGGCAAACGATTGGAGGCCACGCGCTCCGCCAGAGCGGCCGCCTGCTGCTCGAATTCTTTCGCGGGAATTGCGGCGAACGCACGCCATGCGGTGAATACCTCGTCGTCGTCGGAACGGTTCTGCAAGTACGTTTTCCAACGCAGCACTACGAGCGGGTTCAACTTGCGCCGCCCGGCGAGAACGCCGATTTTTTCGTCGTCGAGTTCGCGGCCATCATGCACCGCCAGCAGATACTTTCCAACCTCGCCGCGAAACTGCTTGAGAATTTTTTCGTGGTTCGTGGTGATAAACTCTTGGCGTTTCCTGTTCTCTTCGATCACAAACGCCCGGTACTCCTTGGCCAGCGACGAACCCGGTTGCGGCTGGCCAATGATCGGCAACTCTTTCGGCTCCTCAATGCCGGCGAAAACGCCCAACAGCGAATAAAAATCGGCCGTGGGGATGGGGTCGTATTTGTGGTCATGACAACGGGCGCAGGCCACGGTTAAACCGAGCAGACCGCGAGTCACGGTGTCCACCCGGTCCACCCACTGCGCCTCTTGGGAGCCGCCATTAGCGCGGCGGTGAACGGTGAGAAAACCGAGCGCCGCCAGCGAAGGGTCGTCGGCGCGGGAGGTGAGTTGGTCGGCCGCAATCTGTTCGCGGAGGAACTGATCGAACGGCAGGTCGTGGTTGAAAGCCGAGATGACATAGTCGCGGTAGGTGTAGGCGTAGGGGTAATCTCGCGGCTCGCCGAAGATCGCGCCTTTGGAGTCTGCATAACGGGCGACGTCGAGCCAATGCCGGCCCCAGCGTTCGCCGTAACGAGGATCTTCCAACAATCGGTCGACAAGGTTCGCGAAGGCCTGCTCGGAATCGTCGGTGAGAAAACGCTGGGCTTCTTTGGGTGTTGGCGGCATGCCGATCAGGTCGAAGTAAACGCGGCGCATGAGCGTGGTGCGATCGGCTCGCGGCGATGGCCGCAGTTCGTTTTCGGCCAGTCGTTTCCAGATGAAACGATCGATTTCGTTACGCGCCCAGCCTTGGGAGTCGACCGCCGGAACCTTCGGCTTGACGACTGGCTGAAACGCCCAGTGCTGGTCCGCCGCTTGCCGGATCGCGATTCGCTTTTCGCTTTTTCCCGACTTGCCGGGCGCTGTTTTCGCCACGTTATCAGACAACGGCCATGGCGCCCCGATACTGATCCAACGTTTCAAGATTGCGATTTCCACCTTCTTCAGTTGGCCATCGGGCGGCATTTCGAAACTCTCATACTCGATCGCCTCCACGAGCAGGCTTTCTGCAATGTCGCCCGCGACAACCGCCGGGCCCGAATCGCCGCCTTGCCGGGCCGCTCCGAGAGAGTCAAGCCGCAGTCCGCCCTCCACTTTTTTGGGACCGTGGCATTTCCAGCAATGCGCCGCCAGCAAAGGCCGGACGTCATTCTCGAAGAACTTCTCCTCCGACGCAGTGAGCGCCGCGGGCGGCTCTTGCGCCCGTAAAGGAACAGCGACCAGCAGGTTCACTACCGCCGATAAAAAACAACACGCGGCGATCAAAAAATTCTTTTCCATTCCAGCCCCGGTAATAACTTCTTGGGTTGCATTCTCAAACATCGGCCAACTCCTGCGCCCGCCGGCCAACCGTTAATTGGTGCAAGATTGCCGCCACGGCGCCAACCCGCTCCGACTCCTGCACACGTTGCTCCACCGGAACGATCCGACACCGCTCGAACGATGCAGCCAAAGCCCGGCGACGCACTTGTTCCCGAAGCCGGTCGCAAAGCGTCTCGCGTAAATGCAGGAACCGCCCGTGCAAGAACACCGCTTCCGGATTAAAAATATTGATGGCCGAGGCAACGCCCACGGCAAGATAATCGACCGCCTGCTCCAGGATGTCGTCGATGTCGAACCTTTGTTGGGCGTCTTGCTGGAACAGCTCCTCGACATCTATCGTGCGGCCGATGCGCCGCGAAACGATTTCGGCTACAACCTTATCGGTGGCGAAAGTTTCCAAACACCCACGGTTGCCACAGCCGCAAACCGGGCCGTTCACATCGATCGTGGTATGTCCAAACTCACCCGCCAACCCGCTGGCGCCGGTAAGCAACCTCCCCTCGACACAAACCGCAACGCCCAACCCGCCGTAGTAATTCAACAGCACGAAATCGTTCAGGGTTTGCGCCTCGCCGAACATCCGCTCGGCTAGGTAAAGCCCTTGCATGCACTGCACAACGGCGGTGGGAATATTCAATGCGCGTTTGAGTTCCGCGCCGATCTGTTTGCCTTCCACCTGATGCATGTTGGGGCAGGTGACGATTTTTTGGCTTTCACGGTCGATCTGCCCCGGAATGGTCGCGCCGAGCCCCATCAGGTTGCCTTCGACGCCGCCGGCAAGATGCGCAACGCGTTCGGCAATCGTGCGGATGAGCGTGGAAAAACGGCGCGGCGTGCGGAACCGGCAGGTGGAGTCGTCGCGGATATGGCCATCGCAATTGGCGACCACCAACTCGCAATGGGCCGGCCCGATTACGAGCCCCAATACCGAACGATTTTCATCGGCCAACCGATAGACTTTCGCCGGCCGGCCGAAACCGGAATATTTGTCGTCTTGTTCGTCGACCACTTTGGTGGCGACCAAGTCGGCCAATATTTTCGAGACAGTCGGGTAACTGATGCCGGTGTGTTGCGCCACGCCGCGTCGGGACAACGGCTGGCGGGCATGGAGCGTGCCGATCACGAGTTCTTCGTTCCGCTGGCGTTCGTGCGAAGGTTTTTGGGCAATCTTGGGGTTCACCGTGCAAACTCCCGGCAACGGTTACGAAGTAAACCGAACTATATTTATAATGCGGTTATATAAGTTGCGTGTCAACCCTTATGTCGGCCGCGCCACAATCCAAAAGCCCGGCATTTCGAAAATGCCGGGCTTTTTTGTTTGCCCAGCGAAGCTGGCAAACCCTGTCGCTGCTTGTCAGCGACCAAGCCCT
>QIKY01000209.1 GCA_003233175.1 Planctomycetaceae bacterium
CGATTCCTGCACGAATCAATTTCAGCCAACCTCAACCGCCAACCAGCCCCTTCGCTCCTGAAAAAGTAGCCCCAATTCCGTGAACGGTTACAAAAAAGAAGCACGCTCAAGCGTACACTCCAACGGCGCGGACAAGGTCAATATCGCAAAATACACCAGAGGGCCCAGAGGCCGTCGCGCCAGGTGATTTTCTTGCCCTGGTCGTACGAACGGCCGGCGTAGCTGATAGGCCGTTCAAAGAATCGTACTCCGGGCGTGCGGGCGATTTTCTGAGTCATTTCAATTTCAACGCCAAAACCATTTTCCCGCAGCGAAGGCGCGATCTGTTGGATCAGTTCGCGGCGGAACATTTTGTAGCAGGTCTCGACGTCGGTCAGGGGAAGGTTGGTCCTGCTGTTCGACAAAACCGTAATGAGCTGGTTCGCCTTCTGGTGCCAAAAACCGCTGATCGGCCGGTCGTGGCCGCTGAACCGGCTGCCATAGACGACATCGGCGCGGTCGTCGAGAATAGGCCGCAGCAAACGGGCGAAGTCGCGAGGATCGTATTCAAGATCGGCGTCTTGAATCACAACCACATCGCCCGAAGCTTGCATGAACCCGGTGCGAATCGCGGCGCCCTTGCCCTGATTCCGTTCGTGCAGAATCACTTTCATGTCGGGTGATTCCCGCAAGCGATTGAGAATATCTCGCGTGCCGTCGGTGCTGCCGTCGTCGACCAAAATAATTTCACAAGGTATGCCGACGTTCCGCACACGCTGAATAACGTCTTCCAAGGTCTGGACTTCGTTATAGACGGGAATGACCACCGAAAGCAGAAATTCGGCTGGCAGGCAGGCTCCGAATAAATCTCCCGTTTGGCAGCCCAGCAACTCGATCAGTTTGGCCACGACCTGTTCTTCGCCCACGCCCAGAATCTGGCCGAAGGTGCGCAAAAAATCTTTTTCCGTCGGCTTGGCGGTTTGAGTCGCCTGATCATCAACCGTCATAAGGATCTGCTCGAAATAGACATCACCCCCACGTGCGCTCACTACGTTCGCGACGTGGGGCTTTGGAATACAACGCCTTCGGCGTAAAGGGCTTACACACCCCAACGTTTGACCGTTCTATTGGGAACTACAGAGTATATTATAGCACGTTCGCAACACTCCGCCGGGGCCGTTGCTCACTGGGCCGAGGAGTTTGTGCCGTGGGGTGATCCGCCAATGGGCGAGCCTTCGGGAAGCGGGCGGCCGGCGGTGAGAAAGCCGCGACGAAACAACTGTTGTTTGAGTTGTCGGAACGCTTCGAAACTGTCGGGATACACCCAAACCGTGATCGTGGTGCGTTTGGGGTCGAGGCTTTGAATGAGCGCGTTGAATTGCGAGTCGGAACGCTGCGCCTCCGCGAACGTTTCGCCCAAATCTTCCCGGACCGGCACCAGAATAAATTGTTCGAGTTCAATGCGTTGCCGTATCGCATTGCCAACTTTCAGCGGAACGGCGTACTCGGTGCGCTTCAATGTGTAACGCATGCGAAAGCCGTCGATGGGTCCGAGTGTTTCGGTGGTTGTGGGTGCGTCTTTCAGTTTCCAAGCCTTGTTTCCGGCTTCGTCCTTCAAGCGGGCCACGAGTCGATGAAAAGGCACGGGTGTTATACGCCCCGCCTTCATTCTGAAGTGTTGTTCCTTGCCGAACACGGTTTTCGCCATCGGCGTGGGCAAATGATCAAGCACCACCGGCGCCGCCGACTGTTGGAGAGAATTGCTCCGACTGAGGATGTCGTCGAGTTCGGCTTGCGCGGCGGCCAATTGGTTTTTGGCGTCGTACTCGCGCTGTTTCTTTTCGTCGAGCGAGGCTCTTTGCGCCGCGAGCGCCTGTTCAGCCGCCGTGACCAACACATACACCTGGTCACGCGCGAAACGCCGCTGCGCAATTTCGCTCTCAAGACTTTTGTTTTTTCGATCAATGCGAAAAATGTCGGATTCGATGGATTTCACTTCTTGGCGGCTCGCCAGGATGACGTCGCTGTCATCGTCGGCTTCCGTTTCGACCACTTTCGCGGCCGCCTCCACCAGGGCATTCTTGGCTTGGGCGCCGACCACCATGACGAGAATGATCAAAATCCCCACTAAATTCGCCACGATATCGAGGAAGGAATCTTGGCCGGGGTCGTCGGTCTGGTTGCCTTTGCGTTTGCTTCTCATGGCGTAGTCCTTTGAAGTGCAACGCCGCTATCGTGCAGCAAGATTTCAAGGTCGGCATAACGCTGCTCAGCGCCGGGCGCCACTTCGATTTTTAAGACCGGCTTCCAATACGCGCCCCGACCGGCAATGCCCCAGAATTCCATATAGCTCCACATCTTCGAGATGAACTCGTCGACGGCGGCTTGCGTATCTCCCTGAATCGGGACGACAATCGGCCGCCCGGCGGCGCCGCGTTCGCGTTGGATAATCAGACGATCTTGAAAAACGACCACGCGTATCGGCCGCGTAAACGCCACCGAACCCACGGCTGCATTGGGCAACGCCCAGTCTTTGCCCCGGCCATCGGCCAGGCATGTGCCCCCCGATTTGCCCTTGCCCTTGCCCTTGCCCTTGCCCTTTCCCTTGCCGGCGCCAGAACCGGAGCCGCCCGCCGAAGCGTTCTTATTCGCTGTTGCATTCGGGGCGCCAGACGGCTGGCCAGCGTTCGATTCCTGTTGCCCGCCAGCGGTTCGCGAGCGAGATTGCCTGCTTCCGCCGGGGCCGCCGCGGGAAAAACCGTGTCCACGTTCGTTGCCGGAACCGCTCGGCTCCAGCCCGCCATGACGGTGATTAGCCTGAAACGCGTTTCGACTGCCGCCGTAGCGGGAAGGTTGCGCCGCCTTAATCAACGCCTGCCGCCGGCGGGCTTCGCCAATGGTGCGTTCGAGCGTGGCCTTGAGCGTGGCGTCGGCGGGCGGAAAAGCCAGCACCATTTCATCGCCGATCAACTCATAGCCGAACTCATTGTCCCACGATTGCATGGCGGCCCGCGCAGCCGCATATGAAACGGCGCCGTCGGGCCGCACGACCAGCAGTGGGTACGGCTCGCCCGATTTTTCCACATCGCCCAGACGCGCCCAATGCTCCCGGATCGCGCGGAGCGCGGCGTCCAGCGGATTGCCCGGACCAAGGTGCCCTTCAAAATCGGCCGATAGCAACTCGATGCCTTCCGGCTGGATCGTTACGCGGTCGCCCCGGCATTCAATATAGATCGGCCGCCGTTTGGTTCCGTTGGGGCCGTCGTAGGGAATCAGGGAGAAGGAGCGCGGGCGACTGTCGGCCGCGCGGCGGGCTTCCTCCAGCGCGTTGGAGGCCGCTTCCACTTGTTTGCGCAGGTCGGCCAATGCAAGATCGACCGAATCGACTTCCGACGATGTCGCCCCCAATTGCTGCAAGCGGTTCGCCTGTTCGTTCAACCTTGCCAGTCGGTCGGAGAGACGACGAAAGTGGTCTTCCAGATGGCTCAACTCCCCGCGCCGCTCATGAGATTCCGCCAGCAGTTCGTCGCGCTGCGCGGTTAGCATATCGCCTCGCCAGTCGAGGTCTTCCAATTCCTCCACGCGGCGCGTGGCCTGCTCGTCGTCGGCGGCCAGTTGTTGCTCAGAAATGGTTTCGGCGTTGACATGCGCTTGTTGCACCACCACCACCAACAACACAATCAGCGCGCCCATCGTGCAGATCAGCACGGCGAGAAAGGGGAACAGCGAAGGCTGCGTGGCCTGTTTTCGGAATCGGATCCGCCTCATGCCGCACGGCCTTCATTGTCAGACGAAAGGGCATTGTCAGACGAAAGGGCATTGTCAGACGAAAGGGCATTGTCAGACGCAAGCGAGGGTTTGCCGCCGCCGTGCAGGTCGACCATGTTGGCGGTTGGGGCGGCGCTGAGGCGGGCGCTGAGCAGTTGGATGGCCGCTGAAAGCGTCATGACGGTCTCTTCAAACCGGCCCACGCCGGCCAGTTGCGCCAAGTTGTCGTTGAGCGCCTGCTCCAATCGCACGACTTCGCCGGTCGCCCGAACGGCCTCATTGAGCACTTCGCCCTGCCGCCGCATTTCCGACTGCTGGTCGCGCAGCGTGGAGGTGGCGTCTGAGAGCGATGCGCTAAATCGTTCAGCCGCCTCACTGACCCGATCGAGCGATTTGCCTTCCGATTGTTGCACATGCTCGGCATGCAGCGTGAGCGAAGCTTGCAGCGACTCCGTGAGTTCGCCGCCGGCTACGCCGACTAGGTCGCGCCAGCGGCTGTCGGCGGCGTCCATCGAGAGGCGCCAAATTTCCGCCTGTTTCTCCACCAGATCGCCGGTCGCCCGGACCACCGACTGGCTCATTCTTTCCACGCTCGCGACGTGAGGATCGTGCGCGGCGCCCATTTCTTCAAACAGGCCGATCAATTCGTCGCCGGCTCGACTATCGACGATTTCCAGCAGCTTGGTTTCCACGCGGTCGACGATAAACTGCGTGAACATCAAGACGATAGAAAGCGAGAGCGCCAGGGCGGTCGTGTCGAAGGCCACGCTCAAGCCCCCCAGCAAACCCTTCATCGCTTCTTGAGGCTCGTTCACCAGCGATTCCGGCGACATGCCTCCCAAGGCCATCGTGATCCCCACCACCGTGCCCAGGAATCCCAGCATGGGCGTGGCCCAGGTAATGATTCTCGCCAGGGCGTAGTCTTCGTTGGCGCGCTCGGCCTGAATATCGGCCAAATACTTCAGTTCATCATCCAGTCCGGCCGCTGTTCCTTTTCGCTCGACCGATTCCAGGGCGTCGCGCAGGCGGGCGCCGATGTACGAACGTCGGATTCCGGCCTTCAATTTCTCCAGCCGATCGAGCAACGTCGTGGCCGCCGAGACGCCGCATTTCCCAGCTTGGTTTCTGAGTTCCGGCCCCAATTTCGCCAGCGAGACCTGGTCGAGCAGCGAGAATTGGCTCAATACATCGATCGCCTTGGCGGCCAAGGCCGAAATGCCGATGAAAAACATCGCCGTTTCGATGTACTCAACAATATGCCCCGCGAAATAACGCTGCATGAATGGGCGGTATTCAGCGAGCCCAGGCACGCGATCCAACACCATGAAAATGATGGCATAAAAACCGCTGCACAACGCCAGGCCCCACAACAACGGCCAACCAAGGGTGCTGATCGCGCCAAGGGCGCGATTTTGCTCGCCAGAACGATTCATCGAATGAGATTCCTTTCTCACATATGTGGCGCCCGCCCAACTGCTTGCAGGTCGCCTGATCGGATTCGCCCACGCCCCCGCTTCGTCGGCGACAACGCGACTACCCGTCCTAAGAATCGGTTCAATCGCTAAAGTTTAATGAGCGATTGTCCCGGATTTGGCCGAGCGTTTTTTGACGTCTTCGAAAGTGGGGACGGGCGCCTAGTCGGAATAATCGGAAAATCCCGCAAAAGTTTCAACAGGAGTTGCGTCGATACCCTTCTCATGGCAGCAGCAGGCTCCGCCCACGGCGCGCCGCGCCGCTGCCCAACACGATCAAGAGCGATTCCCAGGGGGGATGTTGTCCGGCGCGGCTCTCATGTAGAGCCAGCCGGACTTTTTTTTGCGCCGTGCTCGCCGGCGGGGCAAACAGCAAAGCCTAGGTAAAACAGGCGTCGTTGGCTGTTACATCACGGAGAAATAATTTTCAACGGCTTTGTCGAAAGCTTCGGTTGAAAGTTCAAGCGGGCGCCCTTCGAAGAGGCAGAGGCAGCGCACCTGCGAGAGTAAATCGCGCGGCTGGCAGCAACGAAAGGGCCGCTCTTTGTAATGGTGCTCGATCAGGTAATCGATCATCTTGTCGTTGTATTCGAACCCCAATTTCGGACACATGATTCCGAAAAGTTTGCGGAATTCTTCCTCGGTGGGATTGATCACCTCGATTTTATAGGGAATTCGCCGCAGAAAGGCTTCGTCCACCAGATCGCGGGGCTCCAGGTTGGTGGAAAGTATGAGCAGTTGATCGAAGGGCACTTCAATTTTTTTCCCGCTGGAAAGATTCAAATAGTCGTAACGTTTTTCCAGAGGCACGATCCAACGGTTGAGTAGTTCGTCGGTGCTCATGCGTTGACGGCCAAAGTCGTCGATGACGAGCGTCCCGCAATTGCTTTTCAATTGCATGGGCGCTTCGTTGATGCCGGTGATGTGGTTCATCGTGATTTCCAGGTTATCCATGGTCAATTCACCGCCGACAACAATCGTGGGTCGTTTGATGCGCACCCAACGCCGGTCGACGCGCGACTGATCCAACAGCCCTTCGTTTTTCGGCAGCGGGACGGGCACATGGTTGCTGGGGTCGAACAAGCGAATGATTTCACCGTCAACGCCAATAGCGCGGGGCACCCAAATGGTTTCCCCGAAAGCGAGCGTGACGCGCTCCGCGATGCTCGTTTTTCCGTTTCCGGGGAACCCAAACAGGAACATGCCCCGGCCGGAATTGATGGCCGGACCGAGTCGATGCATCATTTCAGGATTGATCAACAGATCGGAAAACGCGCGTTGGAGGTCTGCCAGCGTGGGCTGCTGGTTCTCCAACGATTGCGCTCTCACGCTGGCAATGTAATCAGCCAGCGTTACGGGCGCAGCGCCGAAGTACGTGCAATGCTCGACATGCCGGCGAGCGCGTTCGCGCCCCAGGTCGGTCAGTTGGTAGACGTAATCGCTCATCGCGGCTGAGGCGCGATACGCCACCAATTGGTCTTGCTTCATTCGCCGGCAAACTTCCTCGATCAAACCGAACGGCAGCAGGATTTGGTCGGCGATATCGCGTCCGGTGCAATCGCCGCGGCTGAGCAGGAACTTCAACGCCAGCGATTCCACTTCACTTTCCGTCAGCCCGGTGGCGTCGAACGATTCCGGCGCGTCGGGAAAAAAGTCGGCCGAGGAGCTATCCCATGGAGTTTGGATGTCTGGTTCTTCTTCCAACATTCCAGCAGATTCGGCCGCGTCTCCGGTCAGACTGCCAATGCGCTGCAACAAGCCCGCGAGTTTTGGGTCGTCGCGCTCCAACTGATGCGCCGGCGAACTTGCTTCGAGATCTCTCCAGGGACTGGACGCATCGTTACCAGCGGTTTCCTGCCCCGCCAGTCTTGCCAGTAATTCGTTTGCTGCGGGTTTTGACATACTTGTTCTCGGGATATAAACCGTGAGCGAGGTGAGAACCGCCGCATAGAGCGTGTGACCAGCGAATCTGGCAGCGTCGGCAATGCGTATTCCGGCGTGAAAATCGAGAACACACTTTCAAACTATACCTTGCGAACCGCGGCCGCTCACCGAAAACCGTCTACCGGAAATCGAAGCGTCGTCCTACTTTGCATGCTAGAGTTATTATTGTGCGTTCGTTGGTAGACTGCGGCTGGCCAAGTGGCTCTTTTCTCTTCGCGGGTCGCCGACGCCGTTTTTTTTGCACGCTCTCATTTCTGAAGACTCGCAAACATGGCGCAAACGGTAGTCGAAGCCGGCGTTCGCACCCCGCACGAACAAGCACTG